>NZ_JBFANF010000084.1:0-45789 GCF_040674675.1 Dactylosporangium sp. NPDC049742
GCCCCCTCGCCCTCCGGCCCCGCCCCCCCCTCCCCGCCGGGCGTCGCGGCGGCCCGCCCGGGCCGGGCCGGGGGGTTCTCCGACGTGGTCCGCGGCGCCGCGGACCACGTCTGCGCGACCTTCGCCGACGAAGGGCTGTGCGGCCACCCGGAGATCGAGACCGCCCTCGTGGAGCTGTTCCGGGTCACGGGCGAGCAGCGCTACCTCGACCAGGCGGCCCGGTTCGTCGAGCGGCGCGGGCATCGCAGCCTGCCCGAGCACGAGTTCGGCTGGCGGTACTTCCAGGACGCCGTGCCGGTCCGCGACGGCGAGGCGTTCGCCGGCCACGCGGTCCGCGCGCTCTACCTCGCCGCCGGTGCCGTCGACGTGGCCGTGGAGACCGGCGACGACGCGCTGCTCGGCGCCGTGGTGCGGCAGTTCGACCGGACCCTCGCCCGGCGCACCTACATCACCGGCGGGATGGGCTCGCGGCACCTCGACGAGTCCTACGGCGACGACTTCGTGCTGCCGCCGGACCGCGCGTACTCCGAGACGTGCGCCGGCGTGGCCACCGTGATGCTCGCGCACCGGCTGCTCCTGGCGACCGGTGACCTGCGCTACGGCGACATCGTCGACCGGGTCCTGCACAACGTGATCGCCACCGCGGTCGCCGACGACGGGCAGTCCTTCTTCTACGCCAACACCCTGCACCAGCGGACCCCGACCGAGGCGGTGCCGCCGGACCGGGAGCAGCTGCGCTTCGGCGGCGGGCCGCGGGCCCCGTGGTTCGAGGTCTCCTGCTGCCTCAACAACGTCGCCCGGCTCGTCGCCTCGCTCGGCACCTACCTGGTGACGGAGGACGACAAGGGCGTGCAGGTGCACCACTACGCACCGATGACCATCGATACAGAGGTGGCCGGGGAGCGGGTCACCGTCGAGACCGACTACCCCGAAGGCGGCACCGTCGTCGTCACCGCCGACCGGCCCGTCACCGTGCGGGTGCCGGCCTGGGCGGACGGTGCCACGCCGACCCGCGACGGCGACCAGGTCCGCCTGGACCTGCCGGTCAAACCCCGTTGGACGTTCCCCGACCAGCGGGTCGACGCGACCCGTGGCTGTGCCGCCGTCGAGGTCGGCCCGGTCGTCATGTGTGCCGAGTCGGTCGACCAGGAGGACGGCGTCACCCTCGACGACATCCAGGTCGACACGTCCGTCGCCCCCGAGGCCACCGCCGTCAAGGGGCGCCTGCTGCACCGGGCCGAGCGCGGCTGGCCGTACCAGAGCCGCGAAGACCAACCCGAAAGCTCCGATCCGATCGTGGTCTCCCTTGTGCCCTACCACCGCTGGGCCCGGCGCGGGCCCTCCACGATGCGGATCTGGCTGCCCACCACCTGACCCCCACCCGAAATGGAGGTGACGCGATGCCACACCCCCGCTGGAAACTCAGGCTGGCAATCGCGTTGACGACCGCCCTGACCGGCTCGATCGGTGCCGCGACGCTGGCCGCCAACCCGGCGTCCGCGGCACAGACGATCGGCTACCCGACGTTCAACGGGCCGGCAGTGCCCGCACCGCCGGTCGCGATGAGCACCGGCAACACCATGCAGGCCATCTTCGACGCGGAGAGCGGCGGCACGGACTTCTGGATGGACCGGCTGCTCGCGCGGCCCGGCAGCGACCCCGCCGGCACCTGGCTGATGACCCGCGGCCGGGGCGTGTTCATGAAGACCCACACGCCGGCGACGCTCGGCTTCGGCGGTGACGTCGCGTACTGGGAGAGCATCAACGGGCAGGGCGCGTTCACCGTCACCGCCGGCACCGGCACCTGGACCGAGCAGGTGTCGCAGCGCTGGCAGGCGCCCAGCCACTGGAAGAGCGTCCACACCAACGGATCCCTGCGGATCAACCAGACGAAGTTCATCACCCACAACAACGTCGCCGTCGACAACCTGGCGATCACCAACACCGGCACCGCCTCGCAGACGATCGCGCTGCGGGTCACCTCGCCCTACGCCACGTCCGGCAGCGGCAACGAGCTGACCGGCCAGGTGGGTGTGAAGAACGCGCTCACCACCCTGTACCCGCGGCTGTCCGCCGACGGGTTCACCGCCACCAGCGGCGGGCTCAACCGGTCGGTGACGATCGCGGCCGGCGCCACCGTCACCACCAAGGTGCTGCTCGGCTTCGTCGCCAACGAGCTGCCCGACTCGCTCACGGAGTACAACGCCTACAAGGGCTACAGCGCGGCGACCGCCTTCTCGACCCACGTGCGGGACTACAACCGCTGGTGGGCCGTGAACGTGCCGTACCTCGACGTGCCCGAGCCGGCCATCAAGAAGAACATCTACTACCGCTGGTGGCTGATGCGCTTCAACTACCTCGACGTCGACATCCCCGGGCAGGACTTCCAGTTCCCGGTCTCGGTCGAGGGCGCGCTGGGCTACAACAACGCGATCGCGCTCACCCAGCCGATGCACATCGACGACCTCAAGTACCTGCGCAACGCCGCCTACTCCTACGGGCCGTGGCTGTCGGTCGGGCAGACGTCCAAGGGCGGCCGCTTCATGGACAACCCCGGCGACCCGGAGAACTGGTCCAACAGCTACACCCAGTACATCGCCGAGGCGGCCTGGCGCAGCTACCAGATCCACGGCGGGCAGCCCGCGATCGCCGGGAACCTCGCGAAGTACGCCGAGGGCGACGTGAAGGGCCAGCTGTCCTACTACGACCACAACAACAACGGCCTCATCGAGTACGACTGGGGCGCGCTCACCGGCAACGACGCCGACGCCGTGTCGTTCCACTGGCGCTCCGGCAACATGGACCGGGCCGAGTCCGCGTACGTCTACAGTGGAGCGCTCGCCGCGGTCCAGGCGTACACGGCGATCGGCAACACCGCGAAGGCCGCCGAGATGCAGGCGATCGCCGACCGCATCCGCAACGCCATCGTGTCGACGCTGTGGGACTCGACCAACAAGCTCATCGAGCACCGCCACGTCTCCACCAACGCGCTCGTGCCGTGGAAGGAGATCAACAACTACTACCCGTACTCGGTCGGCGCGATGCCCAACACCGACGAGTACAAGCAGGCGCTGCGGCTGTTCGCCGACCCCGCCGAGTACCCGGTCTTCCCGTTCTTCACGGCCAACCAGAAGGACAAGGCGGCCGCCGCCGCGGCGGGCCAGCCGGGCAGCAACAACTTCTCCACCATCAACTCCACGGTGCAGTTCCGCCTGTACTCCTCCGTGCTGCGCAACTACCCCAACCAGTGGATGTCCACCGACGACTACAAGAAGCTGCTGTACTGGAACGCCTGGGCGCAGTACATCGGCGGCAACACCCAGTGGCCGGACGCCAACGAGTTCTGGGCCGACTGGAACGCCGGCACGAAGAACATCGACTACCGGTCCTGGATCCACCACAACATCCTCGGCAGCAGCAACTGGACCGTCATCGAGGACGTGATGGGCCTGCGGCCCCGCAACGACAACCAGGTCGAGCTGAGCCCGCTCAACATCGGCTGGCCCAACTTCGCCGCCAACAACCTGCGCTACCGCAACGCCGACCTCAGCGTCGTCTGGGACGACCCGGCCGACGGCGTCGTCAAGTACAGCGGCATCCCGCAGGGCTACTCCATCTTCGTCAACGGCACCCGCGTGGCGACCGTCGACAAGCTGGTCCGCCTGGTGTGGAACCCGAGCACCGGCGCGGTCACGTTCCCGGCCGGCGGCGGCGCGACCGTGCAGTTCAGCGCGGCGTACTCGGGCCTGCAGGCACCGGCCCAGGTGAGCCAGACCAGCGCCCAGCTGGTCGACATGTTCAACAAGGCCGGCGTCGACCTGACCTCGACCCTGCCGAACTACGCGCAGGGCGTGGCCACCTCCGCGTCCTACACGGCGAGCGGCACCGCCGGCGCCAACGCGGTCGACGGGTTCCCGATCAACGAACCGACGTGGGGCACCTACGGCTCGCCGAACGCCACCGACTGGCTGGAGCTCAACCTCGGCGGTGCTTCCGGAACAGCGCGGACGGTCGACGAGGTGCGGCTGTGGTTCCGCAACGACCGGGCCACCAACCGGTACCGGCAGCCCAGCTCGTACCAGATCCAGTACTACGACGGCAGCGCGTGGGTGAACGTGGCCGCGCCGGTGAAGACGCCGGGCACGCCACGGGCGAACTACAACGTCGTCAACTTCACCGCCGTCAACACCACCAGGCTGCGGGTGCAGGTGACCCACGCGTCGGGCTTCAAGACCGCCCTGACCGAGGTCAAGGTGTACAACCGGGGCGGCGGCACCGTGCCCCCGCCGACGGGCGGCAACCTCGCCCTGAGCGCCACCCCGAGCGCGTCCTACACCTCGTCGTGGGAGAGCGTGGCCGCGCTCAACGACGGCATCGATCCGCCGAGCTCCAACGACACCGTCAACCCGCGCTGGGGCACCTGGCCCAACACGGGCGAGCAGTGGGGCCTGCTGACCTGGTCCTCCGCGCAGACGGTGAACGCCGCCGACGTCTACTTCTTCGACGACAACGGCGGGGTGCGGCTGCCCGCGTCGTGGAAGTTGCAGTACTGGAACGGCACCGCCTACGTGGACGTCGCCGGCGCATCCGGCTACCCGCTCGGCATCAACCAGTACAACCACGTGACGTTCACCGCGGTGAGCACCACCAGGCTCCGGGTGCTCCTGCAGAGCGGCACCGCCTCGGTCGGCCTGCTGGAAGTCAAGGTGACCGGCCCGTAACCCCAGAAAGGTCCGCCCGTGCACAGCGTACGAAGGCCCCCGGCGATGCGGGATGTCGCCCACCTCGCCGGGGTGTCCCACCAGACCGTGTCCAGGGTGGTCAACGACCACCCGAGTGTGCGGTCCGAGACCCGAGCCAGGGTCCTCGCCGCGATGCGGGCGCTGGACTACCAGCCCAACGTCGCGGCCAGGACCCTGGCGACGAACCGGTCGCAGACCGTCGGCCTGGTCACCTTCGACACCACGCTGTTCGGGCCGTCGTTCATGGTCCACGCCATCGAACGCGCGGCCCGGGAAGCGGGCTACTTCGTCAGTATCGCCAGCGCCAGGGAGCTGAACGTGCCCTCCGTGTCCGAAGCGATCCGCCGGCTGCGGGAACAGGCGGTCGAGGGGATCATCACCCTCGCCCCGGTCGCCGCGGCCTGGACGGCGCTCGGCCGCTCGCTGCTCGACGTGCCCGCGCACGTGCCGATCGTCGGCATGGGCATCGACGTGGCGGCGATGCCGGAGGTGCCGATGGTGGCCGTGGACAACGCGGCAGGTGCCGGGCTCGCGACCCGGCACCTGATCGCGCTCGGTCACCGCACCGTGCACCACGTCGCGGGCCCGCCCGAGTGGCCCGAGGCCCGCGAACGGCTCGCCGGCTGGCAGGCAGCGCTGGAGGACGCCGGCCTGCCGGTGCCCGTCCCGCTGCCCGGCGACTGGAGCGCCCGGTCCGGCTACGCCGCCGGCCGGGCGCTCGCCGCCGACCCGTCGGTGACGGCCGTGTTCTGCGGCAACGACCAGATGGCGATCGGCGTGCTGCGCGCCCTGCACCAGGCCGGCCGGGCGGTGCCGGACGAGGTCAGCGTCGTCGGGTTCGACGACATGCCGGAGGCGCCCTACCTGCAGCCTCCCCTGACCACCGTCCGGCAGGACTTCGCCGAGCTCGGCAGGCGCAGCATGCACCTGCTCGTCACCCAGATCGCGGCGGGCGTGCGGCAGACCGGTCAGCACCGGTCCGCCCCCGACCTCGTCGTGCGTGAAAGCACCTCCGCTCTTGCTTTTTGATAGCGCTCACAAACAATGTGTCCAGGAAGGGACCGACCTTGAAGCGTTTACTGAGCGGCACCGTCGCCGCCACCCTGCTGCTGGCGCTCGGCGCCTGCGGCGACTCCGCCGACTCCCCGGCGGCGACCGGAGAGGCCGCGGACAGCGGGGCCACGCTCACCCTGTGGACCCGCGCCGCCACCGAGTCCGTGTCGAAGGCGTACGCCGCCGCCTACAACGCCACCCACAAGAACCAGGTGCAGGTCACCGCGTACCCGAACGAGGAGTACCCGGCGAAGCTCGCCTCGGCCGCCGGGGCCAAGGCGCTGCCTGACCTGTTCGCCTCCGACGTGGTGTTCGCGCCGCAGTACGCCTCGCAGGGGCTGTGGCTGGACATCACCGACAAGTTCAACGCCCTGCCGATGAAGGACAAGGTCGCCCCGGCGCACGTGCGCAACGGCACCTGGAACAAGAAGAACTACGCGGTCCCGCACACGATCGACATGTCGGTCATGCTGTACAACAAGGACCTGTTCACCAAGGCGGGCCTCGACCCGGAGAAGCCGCCGGCGTCGCTGACCGAGTTCGCCGCGGCCGCCCGCGCCATCGACAAGCTCGGCGGGGACATCAACGGCACCTACTTCGGCGGCAACTGCGGCGGCTGCAACGTCTTCACCCTGTGGCCGTCGGTGTGGGCCGCCGGCGGCGACGTGATGAACGCCGAGGGCACCGCCTCGACCATCGACTCCAAGGAGATGTCGGAGGTCTTCGCGCTCTACCGGAAGCTGTACGACGAGGGCGTCGCCGCGCCGGCGTCGAAGGACGAGGCCGGCCCGACCTGGCTCGGCGCGCTGCAGAGCGGCAAGATCGGCATCGCCCCGGCGCCGTCGGCGTGGCTCGGCATCATCGAGGAGAAGGCCACCTTCAAGGTCGGCATCGCGCCGATCAGCGGCATCAACGGGGGCGAGTCGACGTTCGTCGGCGGCGACTCGATCGGCATCGGCGCCACCAGCAAGCACGCCGCGGCGGCCTGGGACTTCCTCGCCTGGACCCTCGGCGACGAGGCGCAGGTCGAGGTCGTCGCGAAGAACAAGGGCGTGCCGACCCGCACCGACCTGGCCTCGAACAAGTACTCCTCGGCCGACCCGCGGATCGTGACCATCAACAACCTGATGGGCAAGGGCAAGACGCCGTACGCGAAGAACTTCAACGCCACCTACAACGACCCGCAGAGCCCGTGGAACACCGCGTTCCGCGGCGCCCTGTTCGGCGACGCGCAGAAGTCGCTCGGTGACGGCGCCACCGCCCTCACCGCCTCGCTGAAGAAGTAGGCCGATCCGCCCGCCCCTGTGCGAGCAGGGGCGGGCGGCCCGCCGGCACACCCCTCGAACCAAGACACCCCTCGAACACGGTCGCACCGGAGAAGATGATGACCTTGCTGGCGCCAACGCGACCGACGGTCCTGCCGTCGGCGCCGCCGCGAAGGAAACGCAACAAGCAGTGGATCGGCGCCCTGTACGCCGCGCCGACCGCGTTCGTGGTGGGCATGTTCTTCGTCGTGCCGCTCGGCCTCGTCGTGTGGATGTCGCTGCACCACTGGCCGCTGCTCGGCGCGCCCACGATCAACGCGCCGGAGAACTACGCCGGGCTCGCCGACGACGACCTGCTGCGCACCGCCGTGTGGTTCACCCTCAAGTACACGGTCGTCGTCACGGTCCTGCTGTTCGTGCTGTCGTTCGGCCTGGCGCTCATGGTGCAGCACCGCCGGCGCGGCGTCGGGCTGCTGCGCACCGCGTTCTTCCTGCCCGCCGCGGTCGGCTTCGCCAGCGCGTCGCTGCTGTTCCTCGGCCTGCTCAGCGACGAGATCGGCCCCGTCAACCGGGTCCTGGAGAAGGTCGGGCTGGTCGACGGGTACGTGTCGTGGACCAGCGGCAGCCCCAACTCCGCGCTCGGCTCCGCGGTCGTGCTCGTGCTGTGGCGCTTCGCCGGGTTCAACATGCTGATCCTGCTCACCGGCCTGCAGGCGATCCCGCTGGACGTGTACGAGGCGGCCCGCCTGGACGGCGCGACCCGCTGGCAGATCTTCTGGCGGATCACCGTGCCCCTGATGCGCCCGACGATCGCGCTGGTGCTCACGCTCATGATCACCGGCTCGCTGCTCGCCTTCGACCAGTTCTGGATCCTCACCCGCGGCGGCCCCGACAACGGCACCACGTCGCTGGTCATGGTGATCTACCGGGAGGCATTCATCGAGCTGGATCTCGGCTCGGCGGCGGCGATCTCGGTCGTGCTGCTCGGGGTGCTCATCGTGTTCAACGCCATCCAGCTCGGCGTCCTGCGCCGCCGATCGCAGTAGGGACCCGTGCTCATGCCCCGCAAGATCAGTGCCGCCGCCCTCGCCGTCCTCTTCCTGTTCCCGCTGCTGTGGAGCGCGTGGGCGTCGGTGCGTACCCCGTCCGGCTTCGGCCTCGAGAACTACAGCCGGCTGTTCACCTCGGACAACGGCATCCGCTTCGAGCACATCGTCAACAGCGTCACCGTGTCGGCGCTGACCGTCGGCGGCACGCTGCTGGTCGCCACCCTCGGCGGCTACGCGTTCGGCCGGTTCCAGTTCCCCGGCAAGAACGCCCTGTTCCTGCTCACCCTCGCGATCCTGATGGTGCCCTACGCGACCATCCTCATCGCCCTGTACGTGCTGCTGGGGTGGATCGGGCTGCAGGACTCCCTGCTCGGGCTCAGCCTCGTCCTGATCATGTTCCAGCTGCCGTTCTCGATCTTCATGATGCGCAACGCGTTCGAGGCGATCCCGAAGGAGCTGGAGGAGTCCGCCCTGATCGACGGGTGTACCAGCTTCGGCGCGCTCACCCGCGTCATGCTGCACGCGGTGCGGCCGGGCCTGATCACCGTCGGGCTGTTCGCGTTCCTCACCTCGTGGAGCGAGTTCTTCGCCCCGCTCATCCTGCTCAACTCCACGGACAAGTTCACCGTCATGCTCGCCGTGGTCAACATGCGCACCGCCACGTTCGGCGCCATCGACTACGCCGCCCTGGAGGCCGGCGTGACGTTCATGGCGGTGCCCTGCCTGCTGCTCTTCCTCGTCCTGCAACGCAGCTACGTCCGCGGCTTCATGTCGGGCGCGCTGCGCGGCTAGCGCTACCTCGGCACCACGGCGGACCGTCCACGGACGGACGGTCCGCGGACACCCCATACCCTCGGGAGGGACCCATGTCCTCACCACCGGTGACCCGCCGCAGCGTGCTGCGGACCACCGCCGTCGCCGGCGCCGCCACCGCCGTCGCCCCGCTCCTGTTCTCCGAGGCGGCCGGCGCCGCCCGCCCGGACACCGGCGTCTCCGCCTACGCGTTCCCGCTCACCGCGGTGCAGCTGCTGACCAGCCCGTTCACCGCCGCGGCCGGGCGCATCCACTCCTACCTGCTGTTCCTGGACAACGACCGGCTGCTGCACACGTTCCGCCTCAACGTCGGGCTCTCCTCCTCCGCCACCCCCTGCGGCGGCTGGGAGTCACCGACGACCGAGCTGCGCGGGCACTCCACCGGCCACATCCTGTCCGCCCTCGCCCAGGCGTACGCGAGCACCGGCAACACCGCCTTCAAGACCAAGGGCGACCAGCTCGTCACCGTCCTCGCCCAGTGCCAGTCGCGCGCCGCCACCACCGGCTACAACACCGGCTACCTCAGCGCGTTCCCGGAAAGTTTCATCGACCGGGTCGAGGCGCGGCAGTCCGTCTGGGCGCCCTACTACACGCTGCACAAGCTCATGGCCGGCCTGCTGGACATGCACCAGCTCGCCGGCAACGCGCAGGCGCTGACCGTGCTCACCGGCATGGCGGCGTGGGTCAAGTTCCGCAACGACCGGCTGACCCTGACCCAGCGGCAGAACATGCTCGACACCGAGTTCGGCGGGATGAACGAGGTCCTCACCAACCTCTACCAGCTGACCGGCGACGCCGCGCACCTCGCCGCCGCGCAGCAGTTCGACCACGCCGAGATCTTCGACCCGCTCGCGGCCGGCACCGACAGCCTGAACAACTACCACGCCAACACGCAGATCCCGAAGATCATCGGCGCGATCCGCGAGTACCACGCGACCGGGACCGTTCGGTACCGCACGATTGCGGTCAACTTCTGGGACATCGTCACCCGCCGGCACACGTACGCGATCGGCGGCAACTCCAACGGCGAGTACTTCAAGGCTCCCGACCGCATCGCCAGCGAGCTGTCCGACACGACCGCCGAGTGCTGCAACTCGCACAACATGCTGAAGCTGACCCGGCAGCTGTTCTTCACCGACCCGTCCCGGGTGGACTACCTCGACTACTACGAGAAGGCGCTCTACAACCACATCCTCGCCTCGCAGGACCCGAACTCCGCGCACGGCTTCCAGTGCTACTACGTGCCGCTGCGCGCCGGCGGGATCAAGACCTACAGCAACGACTACAACAGTTTCGTCTGCTGCCACGGCACGGGCATGGAGAGCAACACCAAGTTCGGTGACAGCATCTACTTCCACGACGGCGCCAGCACCCTGTACGTGAACCTGTTCATCCCGTCGGTGCTGACGTGGTCCGCGCGCGGCGTCACGATCCGGCAGGAGACCGGCTTCCCGGAGGCCGGCTCGACCAAGCTCACCGTGACCGGGTCCGGCACGTTCACCGTGAAGGTCCGGATCCCGTCGTGGGCGTCCTCGGCGTCGGTACGGGTGAACGGTGCCGCTCAGCCCGCCCCCGCACCCGGCTCGTTCGCCACGATCGCCCGCACCTGGGCCTCCGGCGACGTCATCGACGTGACCCTGCCGATGGCGCTGACCCGCGAGTCCGCCAACGACAACAGCAGCGTGCAGGCGGTGAAGGTCGGCCCGATCGTCCTCGGCGGGCTGTTCGGCACGAACAACCTCAGCGCGCTGCCGGTGCTCAACCCGGCCACGCTCACCGCGACGGCGACCCCGTTGCAGTACACCGCCGGCGGGGTCACCCTCCAGCCGTTCTACAAGGTGCACGGCCAGCGCTACAGCGTCTACTGGTCGGTCAACACCAACCCGCCGCTGCCGCAGTTCGTCGCGCACTACCAGTTCGAGAACAACGGCACCGACGCCACCGGCAACGGCCGCACCGCCACGGTCACCAACGGCACCTACGTGACGGGCCGCACCGGCAGCGCCGTCAACCTCAACGGCACCAACGGATACGTGGCGCTGCCGTCGGGGATCCTGGCCGGCGCCACGAACTTCGCCGTCGCCCTGTGGGTCCGCGTCGACACGCTCGCCAACTGGGCCCGCGTCTTCGACTTCGGCAGCGGTACGGGCGTCAACATGTTCCTCGTCGCCAGGTCGGGCTCCGGGACCGCGCGGTTCGCGATCACGGCCACCGGTGCCGGCGGCGAGCAGCGCATCGACGCCCCGTCCGCCCTGCCGGCCGGCGCCTGGACGCACGTCGCCGTCACCCGCGAGGGCAACCTCGGCGTGCTGTACGTCAACGGTGCCGAGGTGGCGCGCAACACCGGGCTGACGCTCAGCCCGTCGAGCCTCGGCTCCACCACGCAGAACTGGGTCGGGCGCTCCCAGTACGCCGACCCGTACCTCGACGGCGCCGTCGACAGTCTCCGCATCTACAGCCGCGCGCTGACCGCCGCCGAGGTCGCCGGCTTCGCCGCCAACGGGACCTGAGAGGTTTCTGATGTTGCATCGACCAGTCGTGCTCGCCGTGCTCGCGGCGACGACCGTCTCCGTGCTCAACTGGCCGGGCGTGGCCGCCGCCGCGCCGGTCACCTTCGCCAGCACCGTCGTCAACCAGTCCAGCGGGCAGTGCGCCAACGTGCCCGGCGGCGCGCCCACCAACGTCCTGCAGCTCGTGCAGGCCGCCTGCAACGGCGCCACCAGCCAGAACTTCACCTTCGTCCCGGTGGCGAACGCGACCGGCACCTACACCGTCAACACGCTCACCTCCGGCTCCTGCGTCGACGTGACCGGCCGCTCCACCGCGGACAACGCGACGATCATCCAGTACACCTGCAACGGCCAGACCAACCAGCAGTTCCGGCTGCAGGCGGTCACCGTCTCCGGCGCCACGAACACGTTCAACCTCGTCAGCGTCCAGTCCGGCAAGTGCGTCGCGCCGGCGTCCGCCGGGCTCGTGCAGCTGACCTGCTCCACGGCGACCACGCAGGTGTGGCGGCTGCCGACGTACAACGGCGGCACGACGACCACGCGCACCTTCACCAACCCGCTCGACCCGCAGGGCCCGGACCCGTGGCTCACGTACTACAGCGGCTACTACTACCTGGCGTCCACGACGTGGAACCGCACGATCACGATGCGGAAGAGCCGCACGCTCGGCGGCCTGGCCACCGCGCCGGAGACCGTCATCTTCAACCTCACCCGCCCGAACGGCGCCGGCACCATGTGGGCGCCCGAGTTCCACCTGCTGAACGGCCCCAACGGGCAGCGCTGGTACTTCTACTACACCGCCGGCGCCGAGCCGTACAACCTCGGCACGCAGCGCATCCACGTCCTGGAGAGCGCGGGCCTCGACCCGATGGGCCCGTACACGTTCAAGGCCGACCTGCTCGACCCGACCTCTGACAACACGTGGGAGCTCGACCCGAGCATCCTGCAGCTCAACGGCCAGCTCTACCTGCTCGGCACGTTCTACAACGGCTCACAGCCGATGTTCATCCGCCCGCTGTCGAATCCGTGGACGGCCAGCGGCACCCGCCGCATCCTCTCCACGCCCACCTACAGCTGGGAGACGGTCGGCGGCGCCGTCAACGAGGGCGCCGAGGTCATCACCCACGGCGGCAAGACCTTCATCATCTACTCCGCCAGCCACTGCTCCACCCCGGACTACAAGCTCGGCATGCTCACCTGGAACGGCGGCGACCCGCTCAACTCGTCCTCGTGGGTGAAGTCCCCGAACCCGGTCTTCCAGCGCTCCAACGCCAACTCGGTCTACGCCCCGGGCCACAACGGCTTCTTCAAGTCCCCCGACGGCACCGAGGACTGGATCGTCTACCACGCCAACAGCTCCACCAGCGGCGGCTGCGACATGAACCGCAGCACCCGCGCCCAGAAGTTCACCTGGAACGCCGACGGAACCCCCAACTTCGGCGTCCCGGTCGCCCTGGGCACCCAACTCCCCGTCCCCTCAGGCGAACCCGCCTCCTGACCCGACCCCCCCCGCATCCACGACGGGCGGGACCGACCGGTCCCGCCCGTCCCGCTTCACGGGCCCGCTGCGTTCATGGTGGTTCGGTGGCAGGATCTGCCGGTGGCTGACAGGTTGAAGAGCGAGGCCGTGATTCTGTACACGAGCCGGGGCCGGAGCCCCTTTCCCCGGGCTGACCTCGAGGCGGTGCGGATGATGCCGACGCCGGCCGCCGCGGCGCTGGCCAGGTTCGTGGAGGCGCTGGCGATGGAGGTGTCCGCGGCCTTCCCGCTCGACTGGCGCGGCGAGCACGACGACCTCGACGTGCCGCAGGCGATGCGGGCGATCGAGGCCGCGGTCCTCGGCAGGCATCCCGACCTCAGCCCGGAGGCCGCCGCGGCGCTGGCGTGGAAGTGGAGCTACAGCGCTGTGAGGTGACGGCGGTGGACTGCGGGTGGCCGGTGTGCCATCGTGGGCGGGTGCCACGTGTGGTGACGTTGCCGGCGGTGGGCAGGTTGCTTGCCGTCACCGACCTGCACGGCAACCTCGCGGACTTCCACGCGATCGTGGCCCGGTTCAGGGCCGTCGTGGACACTCCGGGGCCGCGGCCGCATCTGCTGTTCTGTGGCGACCTCGTGCACGGGCCGGCCATCGAGCCGCAGGCGTGGCCGGAGCATCTCGGCGACTTCTATGTCGACCAGACGCCGCGGCTGCTCGCCGAGGCCCGTGAGCTCCAGGAGGCCTACCCGCAACAGGTCCACTTCCTGCTGGGCAACCATGAGCACGCCCATCTGGGCGGCCCGCGGCTGGACAAGTTCCATCCCGACGAGGCGGCCCACCTGGAGCGGCAGTACGCCCCGGGCGGGTTCGCTCCGGTCCGGCGGTGGATGGCGGGCTGGCCGCTCGCGGTCGTCGCGCCGGGCGCGGGCATCGCCTTCACCCACGCCGCGCCGCACGCGCAGATCTCCGGGCCTCGCGACCTCGATGACCTGGCGCTGGCCGGGTACGAATCGACGCCCCTGACCGACATGGCGTCGACCGGGCCGCTCGGGGCGCTGCTGTGGGCCCGGACCACCCCCGCCGAGCGGGGCTTCGCGTTTCTTCGTGCCCTGCACGACGGGTGCAAGGTGGCCGTGTTCGGCCACGACATCGTGCGGGAGGGGCACTGGATCGAGCACGAGCCGCTGTTGTGCGTCTCCAGCAGCTTCGGGTGCTACGACGGCGACAAGGTGTACCTGGATTGGGATCTGGCCCGGCCGGCGGGCAGCGCCGCCGAGGTCGCCCGCGACGGCCTGCGGCGGTTGCATCCCGGCGCCCGGCCGGTGCATCGCATCTGAAGTTCAGCGACGCGGGTCGCCCCTCCAGCTCGGCCCAGGCCGGTGGGCGGGCGCCGGCAGCGCTGTGCGGTGACGGGACGATGGTCACGGTGCGTCGTCGAGGTCTTCCCTGCGGGGAAGGGGGACGGGGCTGATGTCGTGGCCGAGGTCGACGATGGCGCGCAGGAGGTAGGCGCCGAGGCGACGGAGAAAGTCCATGCCACGGAGCTTGACGGTGGTCGATGCAGCGGCGGTACCGCGGCGGCTGGGAGGCTCCTCCAGCGAGGCTCCACGCGGACTGTAGCGGAACTGTGCGGAAGATCTACCCGGTTCGATCACGCTGGGCGACATCGCGTCCCCGCTGGCATCGACGACAGGACCTTCCGATATGCGACAGCTCCGTACTCTGGCGGCCGCCGCCACCGCGCTCAGCCTCTTAGCCGCCGCCGGGTGCGGGTCCACGTCCGCGTCCGGTGAGGGCGCCGCAGGGGAGGGGGCGCCGGTCGCGGGTGGGACGTTCAACTACGCGATCGACTCCGAGCCCAGCTGCCTCGATCCGCACGTCAGCCTCGCCGACGCGACCGCGTTCATCACCCGCGGGGTCGTGGACTCGCTCGTGGTGCAGGACGCCGACGGCAGCTTCAAGCCGTGGCTGGCGAAGTCGTGGAAGGTCTCCGACGACCTCAAGACGTACACGTTCGACCTGCGGACCGACGTCACGTTCCACGACGGGACGAAGTTCGACGCGGCGGCGGTGAAGGCGAACTTCGACCGGATCGTGGCCAAGGAGACCAAGTCGCAGTACGCGAGCACCCTGATCGGGCCGTACACCGGCACCACCGTCGTCGACGAGCACACCGCGGAGGTGCGGTTCAGCGCGCCGTTCCAGCCGTTCCTGCAGGCGGCGAGCACCGCGTACCTCGGCATCCAGTCGCCGAAGGCGTTCACCGACTACGCGGGGGCGCTGTGCGAGCACGTCGTCGGGTCGGGGCCGTTCGTGTTCACCAGCCACACCCGGCAGCAGAACGTGACGCTGACGCGCAGCGCGACCTACACCTCGGCGCCGCCGAACGCGAAGCACACCGGGCCCGCGCACCTGGACAAGGTCGTCATCCGGTTCCTGTCCGAGAGCGCCACCCGGCTCGGCACGCTCACCAGCGGTGAGGTCCAGGGGATCAGCGCCGTGCCGGTGCCCAACGTCGCGGCGGTGCAGGCGAACACCGCGCTCCAGCTCGTCCGCACCGACGCGCAGGGGGCCGTCTACACGCTGTACCCGAACACGTCGCGGGCGCCGTTCGACGACGAGAAGGTCCGCAAGGCGTTCCAGCAGGCGCTCGACGTCGACACCCTGGTCAAGAGCGTCTACTTCGGACAGTACAAGCGGGCGTGGGGCGTCCTGTCGCCCAACACGAAGTACTACGAGCCGTCGCTGGAGCAGAAGACGAGGTACGACGAGGCGGCCGCGAACAAGCTCCTCGACGAGGCCGGCTGGACCACCCGCGACGCGGACGGGTACCGCACGAAGAACGGCAGACGGCTCGCCGTGGTCTGGCCGTACACCCAGCAACAGGCCGCCGTCCAGCAGCGGGGCACGTTCGCCCAGGCGGTGCAGGCGGCGGAGAAGAAGATCGGCATCGAGGTCGTGCGGACCAGCGTGCAGACCGCCGAGCTGTTCGGGCTGGTCGCGAAGGCCCAGTACGACATCTTCGACGAGAGCTGGACCCGCGCCGACCCCGACCTGCTGCGCATCTTCTTCGCCTCCACCAGCAAGCCGCTCACCGGCCAGAACATCTCGTGGGTCAACGACGCGACCGTCGACGGCTGGGTGAACGGCGCCGCCGCCACCGCGGAGGACGCCAAGCGCAAGGACGCCTACAGCAAGACGCAGCTGTGGGTGCAGGAGCACGCCGCCGCGTTCCCCGTCTACGTGCCCGCGTACCTGCTCGCGGCGTCGACGAAGGTGCACGGCCTGCGGTCGGACCCGGCCTCGTTCCCGCTGCTCTACGATGTGTGGCTGACGAAGTGAGCCGGGCGCGGTGGCTGCTGCGCCGGCTCGCCGGTGGGCTCGGCGTCCTCCTCGGCGCCGCCACCGTCACCTTCCTCGCGATGGAGCTCATCCCCGGTGACCCGGCGCGCGCCCTGGTGGGCAGCGCGCCGGCCACGCCGCAGACGATGGCGCTGATCCGGCATGAGATGGGCCTCGACCTGCCGCTGCCGGTGCGGTACGGGCACTACCTGGCCCGGCTCGCGAGCGGTGACCTCGGCCGCTCGTACCAGCTCCAGCAACCGGTGTCGACGATCATCGGCGAGCAGGTGTGGCCGACCGTGCAGCTGGCGCTCGCCGCGACGCTCCTCGCCTTCGCGGGCGCGGTGCTCGTCGCCACGCTCACCGCCGGCCGGTGGCGGGTCGCCCGCGGCGTCGCGCAGGCGGTCGAGCTGGTCGCGGTGTCCACGCCGAGCTTCTGGCTCGGGCTGCTGCTGCTGTCGGTGTTCGCGTTCCGGCTGCGGCTGGTCCCGGTCGGCGTCGACCAGGGCCCCGCGGCGCTGATCCTGCCCGCCGTCACCCTCGCCGTCCCCGTCGGCGCGATCCTCACCCAGGTGCTGCGCGACGGGATGGAGGGGGCGCTGCGCCAGCCGTTCGTCGTGTCGGTGCGGGCCAGGGGCGTCGGCGAGCTCGGCGTGCGGGCGCGGCACGTGCTGCGGCACGGGCTGAGCCCGGCGGTGACCCTGTCGGGCTGGCTCGTCGGGCACCTGCTCGGCGGCGCCGTGCTCGTCGAGACGGTGTTCGCCCGCCCGGGCCTCGGGCGGGTCACGCTCGCCGCCATCAGCAGCCGCGACTTCCCGGTCGTCATCGCGATGGTGCTGTTCGTCGCGGTGGTGTTCGTGGTGGTGAGCACGCTCGTCGACGGCCTGTACCGGATCATCGACCCGCGCCTGCGGGAGGCGACGCCATGACCATGGTGGACACGACCCGGCGGGTCCCGAGGGTGCCGACGGCGGGCGTCGTGGCCGCCGGCGTGGTCCTAGCCGCGCTGCTCGTCGCGGTGCTCGTGCCGGACCGCCTGGCCGCGGGGCCCGACGAGGTCGACCCGCTCATCGCGCTGCGGCCGCCGGACGGCACGCACTGGCTCGGCACCGACCAGCTCGGCCGGGACGTCTACGCGCGGATCGTCCACGGCGCCCGCATCTCGCTCGTCACCGGCGTCGCCGCGACCGTCCTGGCCGTCGTGGCCGGCACGCTGCTCGGGCTGCTGTCGGCGCTCGGCGGGCGGCTGGTCGACGAGGTGCTCATGCGCGCCGTCGACGTGCTGCTGGCGCTGCCCGGCATCCTGCTCGCCCTGCTGGTCATCGCGGTGCTCGGACCCGGCCCGGTCAGCGAGCTCGTCGCGATCGCGTTCGCGGCGGTCCCCGGGTACGCGCGCATGATCCGCGGGCAGGCGCTGTCGGTGCGCCGCGCCGACTACGTCACCAGCGCCGTCGCCGTCGGCGTCCGCCCGATCGGCCTCGTCTGGCGGCACGTGCTGCCCAACTCGCTCGGCCCGGTGCTGGTCCTGGCGACGCTCGGCACCGGCAGCGCGATCATCATCGGCTCGTCGCTGAGCTTCCTCGGCCTCGGCCCGCGCCAGCCGACCCCGGAGTGGGGCGCGATGCTCGCCGACGGCCGTGACTTCCTGTCCACCGCCTGGTGGGTGGGCGTCTTCCCCGGCCTGGCCATCACCGTGACGGTCGTCGCGGTGACCGTCCTCGGCCGCCGCTGGCAACGACGATTCGAAGGGCTCCGATGACACTGTTGCGAGTGGACGACCTGCGGGTGACGTTCCACAGTGGACGCGAGCGGATCGAGGCCGTGCGGGGCGTGTCGTTCCAGATCGGGGCGGGGGAGTGCCTGGCGGTCGTCGGCGAGTCGGGATCGGGCAAGAGCGTCACCGCCCGCACCCTCGTCGGCCTCACCGGACCGTTTTCCAAGGTCGAGGCCGCCCGCATCGAGTTCGCCGGGCGGGATCTGCGGAGGTTGGGGCCCCGCGGCTGGCGGGAGGTCCGCGGCCGGGGGATCGGTCTCGTGCTGCAGGACGCGCTCGTCTCGCTCGACCCGCTGCGCACCGTCGGCACCGAGATCGCCGAGGCCCTGCGCCCGGACGTCACGGACCGCCGGGGAAGGGTGCTGGAGCTGCTGCACGAGGTCGGCGTGCCCGAGCCGGAGCAGCGCGCCCGGCAGCACCCGCACGAGCTGTCCGGCGGGCTGCGGCAGCGGGCCCTCATCGCGTCGGCGATCGCGGCCGGGCCGTCGCTGCTCGTCGCCGACGAGCCGACCACCGCGCTCGACGTCACCGTCCAGGCGCAGATCCTCGCCCTGCTCGCCGAGCGCAAGGCGACCGGCACCGCGCTGCTGCTGATCAGCCACGACCTCGCCGTCGTCGCCGGCCTCGCGGACCGCACGGCGGTGATGCGCGACGGCGTGATCGTCGAGTCGGGCCCCACGGCACAGGTGCTCGGCGACCCGCGGCACCCCTACACCCGCCAGCTGCTCGCCGCGGTCCCCGGCGCGCACCCCCGCGGCGCCAGGCTCTCGGGCGGTCAGGCCGCTCAGGTGGCGTTCGCGGCGTCGGTACCGGGGGAGCCCGTCCTCGAGCTCCGCGGCGTCACGAAACGGTTCCGCCTGCCGGGTGGTGGCTCGCGGGACGCCGTGCGGGACGTGTCGGCGACGCTGCGCGCCGGCGAGATCCTCGGCCTCGTCGGCGAGTCCGGGTCGGGCAAGAGCACCGTCGCCCGGGTCGCCCTCGGGCTCCTGGCACCGGACGGCGGCGAGGTGCTCCTCGAAGGGCGTCCGTGGAGCGCGCTGCGGGAGCGGGACCGGCGGCCGCTGCGGCGCAGGATCGGCGTCGTCTTCCAGGACCCGCTGAGCTCGTTCGACCCGCGGCACCCGGTCGAGCGCATCGTCGCCGAGCCGCTCGGCGTCATCGGCCATCCCCGGCGCGACCGGCGCCGCCGCGTCCTGCGGCTGCTGGACCAGGTCGGGCTCGGTGCCGCGGTGCTCGACCGGCGGCCGGTCGAGCTGTCCGGCGGGCAGCGGCAGCGGGTCGCCATCGCCCGCGCCCTCGCGCCCGGGCCGGCGCTGCTGGTCTGCGACGAGCCCGTGTCCGCCCTCGACGTGTCGATCCAGGCACAGGTCCTGGACCTGCTCACCGACCTGCGGGCGGAGCTCGGGGTGGCGATGCTGTTCATCTCGCACGACCTCGGGGTGGTGCACCACCTCAGCGACCGCGTCGCCGTCATGCGCGCCGGTGAGATCGTCGAGCACGGGCCGGTCGAGACCGTGTTCGCCGCGCCGCAGCATCCGTACACCCGACAGCTGCTGGACGCGGTGCCCCGACTGGAGGTCGTCACACCCGGCACGGCTCGCTGAGCACGCGGCGGATCCGGCCGAGGTCCAGGTCGATGGAGAAGCGCGACGGCACGTGCACCGGCGGTGCGTCGAGCGCCGGGTCGAAGGAGAGCACGGCCTGGTGCAGGCGGCGCAGCGCCGGCGACGGCTCCAGGCCCAGCTCGTCGGACAGGACCGTCCGCAGCCGCCTGAAGACCTCTAACGCGTGCACCTGGCGGCCGGAGCGGTACAGCGCCAGCATCAGGTGCGCGTGCAGGTTCTCGTGGACGGGGTGCCGCTCGACCAGCGCGCTGAGCTCGCCGATCAGCTCCTGGTGCCGGCCCAGGCGCAGGTCGACCTCGATGCGGCGCTCGATGGTGGACAGCCGGCTCTCCTCCAGGCTGGCCAGCCACGTGCGCAGCACCGGGCCGGGCTGCACGTCCACGAGCGCCGGGCCGCGCCAGACGGCGAGCGCGTCGCGCAGCGCCGCCGCGGCCACCGGGTCGTCGCCGTCGCTGAGCGCCTGCCGGCTGTCGCGGAGCCGGTCCTCGAACGCGTCGACGTCCAGCTCGCCCTGCCGCGACACGAACAGGTAGCCGCGGTCGCGGGTGACGAGGCGGCCGGCGCAGGTGGCGTCCCGCTCGTTGCCCAGCCGCAGG
The DNA here is from genome assembly GCF_040674675.1 of Dactylosporangium sp. NPDC049742. Lineage (NCBI taxonomy): Bacteria > Bacillati > Actinomycetota > Actinomycetes > Micromonosporales > Micromonosporaceae > Dactylosporangium > Dactylosporangium sp. NPDC049742. The sequence continues at coordinate 20,247 of NZ_JBFANF010000084.1, forward strand.
ATGCGGCGCAGCTGCATGATGTACGTGTGCAGCGTCGACACGGCGCTCGCCGGCGGGTTGTACTCCCACAGCTCCTCGATGCACTGGCTCACCGGCACCACCTGGTTGGCGTTGAGCAGCAGCAGCGCGAGCAGTTGCCGCTGCTTCGGTGCGGTCGGCACCTGGATCGCCCCGTCGGCGCACAGGAGGAGCGGGCCAAGAACTCCCAGTTTCACTGCGTCTCCTATCGGATTAATAGGATTTTGGTCCGACTTCGCCGCTTGCGTCATTGCAGGGATTGGGCGCGGCCGGCGCTGCGGAATTACCGCTTACATTGAAGCGTATCGTAGGTAAATACTACGGTCAAGGTAGGAAATCAGACGCTATCTGCGACCCTTGGCGCGAGGCTGAACAGGGGAAACCCGATACGCGCGGAGAAAAAGATCGGTGGCATCGGCGCAGATCTCGTCGATTTCCCAGGGCGCCAAGGCGAGCGTGCCATATTTCGACCGCTGCTGTCCCTCATAGGTGAGCTGGGACACGAAATGCGCCGCCGCGCGGTCCGGACGGTCCGCGCTCAGCACGCCCTGGGCGGTCAGCACGGCCACCCGCTGGATCAGCCAGCCCAGTAGCTTCGGCCCCGACTGCGGCTCGTCCGCGCCGCAGGAGCGGTGCAGCTGCGGGTGGTGCGAGACCTCGGCGATGATCAGCCGGCGCAGCGCCGACACCTCGGGGTCGAGCGTCGCGGCGAGGAACTGCCGGCCGAGCCGCAGCAGGTCCTGCTCCAGCGCGGCCGGGTCGGTCAGCAGCGACTCGTCGAGCTCGGTGTCCCGGTCGGCGCCGGTGCGCGCCTCGTCGACCACCGCGACGAACAGCCGCTCCTTGTCGCCGAAGTGGTTGTAGATGGTCTGCTTCGACACGCCCGCCTCGGCCGCGATCGTGTCGAGATTGGCCCGCTCATAGCCGGCGGTGATGAAGATCCGGGTCGCCGCCCGCATGATGGCGGTGCGCTTGCCGGGCAGTCCGCGGGGCGCGACCTCGGAGGGAGCCACCGTCGAGCTCGAACCCGCCACGCGTATCACCCCTCCGTCGCCGCCCGTCGATCATACTAGACGGTACAGTCCAGACAGCTACCAGTCCAGACCGCCGTGCACGTCCACGACGCTGCCGTTGACGTAGCCCGCGTCCGCGCCGGCCAGGAACACCGCGACCGCCGCGACCTCCTCGCCGGTGCCCGGCCGCCCCGCGGCGAGCCGCGGGCCGTACCTCGCCCACACCGCCGCGTTGCCGATGAGCTGCTCGCCCATGCCCTCCGCGATGATCCCCGGGGACAGGCAGTTCACCGTGATGCCGTGCGGCGCCAGCTCCACCGCCGCGGTGCGGGTGAGCGCCTCGATCGCCGCCTTCGACGCGCTGTAGGCCGCCGCCCCCGGCGTCGCCCGGGTGGCGAGCGCCGACGACAGCGTCAGGATCCGGCCGCCGCCGGCCCGCCGCAGCGCCGGGACGGCCGCCTGCACGGTGTGGAAGGTGCCGGCCACGTTCGTGGTGAGCACGTCCGCGAACGCCTCCGGCGCCTGCCCGGCGACCGGCCCGGGGCGGCTCACCCCCGCGTTCGCCACGACGATGTCGACGCGGCCGAACCGCGCCTCGACCCGGTCGAAGAGGTCCCGGACCGAGCCCGGGTCCGTCACGTCGACCCGCTCGTCCGGCGGCTCCGCGGACCGCGCCGCGGCCACCACCTTGGCGCCCCGCGCCGCGAACGCCGCCGCGATCGTCCTGCCGATGCCCCGGGTACCCCCGGTCACCACCGCCACCCGCCCGTCCAGACTCATGCGGACAGCCTCCGCATCGCCCGTCCATGGGTGCTACACAACACCTGGAGCCCGTCTCCAGGCCGGCCGTGGTCGCCGCTCCATCGGCCGCTGTCAGCGTTCTCGGCATGGCAGATGCGAGGCGAGACCGGCGCCGGGGAGCCGGCGCCGCACGTGGCGGGGCGCACGCGGCGCAAGACCGGCGCCGGGTGGCGATCACCGGCATCGGCGTGGTCGCCCCCGGAGGGGTCGGCACCAAGGCGTTCTGGGCCCTGCTCACCAGCGGGCGGACCGCGACCCGGACCATCACCGCGTTCGACGCCGGGGCGTTCCGCTCCCGGGTCGCCGCCGAGTGCGACTTCGACCCGGTGGCCGCCGGACTGACCCAGCAGGAGATCCGCCGCATGGACCGGGCGGCGCAGTTCGCCGTCGTCGCGGCCCGCGAGGCGCTCACCGACAGCGGTCTGGACTTCGACGCCCGCGACCCCGGCCGGACCGCGACCGTCATCGGCAGCGCCGTCGGCGCGACCACCAGCCTCGAGCGCGAGTACGCCGTGGTCAGCGACGCCGGCCGGCACTGGCACGTCGACCCCCGGTACGCGGTGCCGCACCTGTACGACTACCTGGTGCCGAGCTCGCTGGCCGCGGAGGTCGCCTGGGCGGCCGGCGCCGAGGGCCCCGCCGCGGTCGTCTCCACCGGCTGCACCTCGGGCCTCGACGCGCTCGGCCACGCCGCCGACCTGATCCGCGAGGGCTCCGCCGACGTCGTCATCGGCGGCGCGACCGACGCGCCGATCTCCCCGATCACGGTCGCCTGCTTCGACGCCATCAAGGCCACCACCGCCCGCAACGACGACCCCGAGCACGCGTCGCGCCCGTTCGACCGCAGCCGCGACGGCTTCGTGCTCGGCGAGGGCTCGGCGGTGTTCGTCCTGGAGGAGCTGTCCGCCGCACGGGCCCGCGGCGCCCGCGTGTACGCGGAGATCGCCGGGTTCGCCGGGCGCGCCAACGCCTTCCACATGACCGGCCTGCGCCCCGACGGGGTCGAGATGGCCGAGGCGATCCGGGTCGCGCTCGACGAGGCCCGCCTCGACCCGACCGCCGTGGACTACCTCAACGCGCACGGCTCCGGCACCAAGCAGAACGACCGGCACGAGACCGCGGCGGCGAAGCTCAGCCTCGGCGCGCACGCGTACCGCACCCCGGTCAGCTCGATCAAGTCGATGGTCGGGCACTCGCTCGGCGCGATCGGATCCATCGAGATCGCCGCGAGCGCCCTCGCGATCGAGCACGGCGTCATCCCGCCGACCGCCAACCTGCACGAGCCCGACCCCGAGTGCGACCTGGACTACGTGCCGCTGCACGCCCGGGAGCAGCGCACCGACACCGTCCTGTCCGTCGGCAGCGGCTTCGGCGGCTTCCAGAGCGCCATGGTCCTGGTGCGGCCGTGACCGCGCCCACCACGGAAGGCCGCGGCGCCGTCACCACGGACGGCCGGGACGCCGTCATCACGGACGGCCGGGACGCCGTCATCACGGGGATCGGGGTGGTGGCGCCGAACGGGTTCGGCACCGAGGACTACTGGCGGGCGACCCTCGACGGGCGCAACGGCATCGGCCGGATCACCCGCTTCGACCCGGAGCGCTACCCGGCCCGGCTCGCCGGCGAGGTCCGCGGCTTCGAACCGCGCCGGCACCTGCCGAGCCGGCTGCTGCCGCAGACCGACCACATGACCCGCCTCGCCCTCGTCGCCGCCGACCTCGCCCTCACCGACGCCGGACTCGACCCCGCCGCCCTGCCCGCGTACGCGGCCGGGGTGGTCACCGCCAGCGCCTCCGGCGGCTTCGAGTTCGGCCAGCGGGAGCTGGAGAAGCTGTGGAGCCTCGGCGGCGAGCACGTCAGCGCCTACCAGTCCTTCGCCTGGTTCTACGCGGTGAACACCGGCCAGATCTCGATCCGGCACGGCCTGCGCGGCCCCAGCGGCGTCCTGGTCACCGAGCAGGCCGGCGGCCTCGACGCGCTCGCGCAGGCCCGCCGGCACATCCGCAAGGGGATCCCGGTCGTGCTGTCCGGCGGTGTCGACAGCGCGCTGTGCCCGTGGGGCTGGATCGCGCAGGTCGCCAACGGCCGGGTCGCGACCGGTGAGGACCCCGCGACCGCGTTCCGCCCGTTCCACCGCGACGCGGCCGGCTACGTGCCGGGGGAGGGCGGCGCGATCCTCGTCGTCGAGGACGCGGCCTCGGCGGCCACCCGCGGCGCCACGCCCCTGGCCGTCGTCGCCGGGTACGCCGCCACCTTCGACCCGCCGCAGGACACCGGGCGGCCCGGCACGCTGCGCCGCGCCATCGAGACCGCGCTCGCGGACGCCGGCGCCGTCGCCGCGGACGTCGACGTCGTCTTCGCCGACGCGGCCGGGGTGCCCGCCCTGGACCGGGCCGAGGCCGACGCGCTCGCCGCCGTGTTCGGCCCGCGCGGCACCCCGGTGACCGCGCCGAAGACGATGACCGGCCGGCTCGCCTCCGGCGGCGCCGCGCTCGACGTGGCCACCGCGGTCCTCGCCCTGCGCGACGGCGTCATCCCGCCGACCGTCAACGTCGACGCCCCGGCCCTCGCCCACGACCTGGACCTGGTCACGTCGGCGCGCCCGGCGCGGCTGCGCACGGCCCTCGTCGTCGCCCGCGGCTACGGCGGCTTCAACGCGGCCGTCGTCCTGCACCACCCGACCGCAGCGCACCGACAAGGAGCAGCAGCATGAGCAGCAGAGAACTGACCGTCGACGGGGTCCGCGAGCTCCTGCGGGAGGTCGCCGGCGAGGACGAGACCGGTGGCCTCGACGGCGACATCGGCGCCGTGCCGTTCGAGGACCTCGGTTACGACTCCCTGGCGCTGCTGGAGCTGGCCGGGCGGGTCGAGCGCGACTACCGGGTGCGGCTCGCCGACGACACCGTCGTGCAGGCCCGCACCCCGGACGAGTTCGTCGGCATCGTCAACCAGACCCGGGCGGGTGCGCGGTGAGTTTCGCCCTGTGCGCCGGATGCCGGATTCCCCTGTACGAGCCGAAGCTCGCCCGCAACCTCGGGGTGTGCCCTGAATGCGGGCACCACCACCGGCTCACCGCCCACGAGCGGATCGCCCAGCTGCTGGACCCGGGCAGCGTGCACGCGCTCGACGCGGCGGTGTCCGACGCCGACCCGCTGCAGTTCCCCTCCTACGGCGGCAAGGTGGAGCGGGCGCGCGCCGCGTCCGGGCTCGCCGAGGCCGTCGTCTGCGTGCGCGGCACGATCGGCGGGGTCGCCGTCGTCGCGGCCGTCATGGACTTCCGGTTCCTCGGCGGCAGCCTCGGCTCCGCCGTCGGCGAGCTCGTCACCCGGGCCGCCGAGACCGCCCTGGCGCAGCGCTGCCCGCTGCTGCTGGTGCCCGCGTCCGGCGGCGCCCGCATGCAGGAGGGCGCCGTCGCGCTCATGCAGATGGCGAAGACCAGCCAGGCGATCGGCCAGCTCGACGAGGCCGGGATCCTGACCGTCGCGCTCATCACCGACCCCACGTACGGTGGCGTCGCCGCCTCCTACGCCTCGCTGTGCGACGTCACGATCGCCGAGCCGGGGGCCAGGCTCGGGTTCGCCGGGCCGCGCGTCATCGAGCAGACCATCGGCCGGCGGCTGCCCGCCGACTTCCAGACCGCGGAGTTCCTCCTCGAGCACGGCCTCGTCGACGCCGTCCGGCCCCGGGCGGCCCTGCGCGACACCATCGCCCGGATCGTCGCCGTCGGCAGCCGCCGCGAGGGGCCGCCGCACCCGGTGCCCGCCGGCGACGTCGTGATCCGCGACGCCGACCACCTGGAGGACCGCGACGCATGGGACACGGTGCGGCTGGCGCGGGACATCGGCCGGCCCAGCACCGCCGACTACCTCGACCGCATCTTCACCGACGTCGTGCGGCTGCACGGCGACCGGATCTCCGGCGAGTGCCCGGCCGTCATCGGCGCCCTGGCGAGGCTCGACGGGATCCCGGTCGTCGTCATCGGCCACCAGAAGGGGCACACCGCCAAGGAGCTGTCCCGCAGCCGGTACGGCATGCCGACGCCCGCCGGCTACCGCAAGGCGGCCCGCCTGATGCGGCTCGCCGCCAAGCTCGGGCTGCCCGTGGTGACGCTCGTCGACACGCCCGGCGCGTATCCGGGTCCGGAGGCGGAGGAGCAGGGGCAGGCGGTCGCGATCGCCGAGAACCTGCGGCTCATGGCCGGCCTGCCCGTGCCCGTCGTCGCCGTCGTCACCGGCGAGGGCGGCAGCGGCGGTGCGCTCGCCCTGGCCCTGGCGAACCGGGTGCTCGTCCTGGCCAACGGCGTCTACTCCGTCATCAGCCCCGAGGGGTGCGCGGCGATCCTGTGGAACGACCCGGCGCAGGCGCCGCGGGCGGCCAGGTCGCTGCGGCTGCGCCCGGCGGACCTGGTGCGCCTCGGCGTCGTCGACGGCGTCGTGCCCGAGCCGCCCGGCGGCGCGGCCGCCGACCACGCGGAGGCGGCACGGCTGCTGCGGGCCGCGCTCGTCACCGAGCTGCGGTCGCTCCTGCCGCTGAACGCGCCACGGCTCATCGTCGGCCGCCACGCCCGTTTCCGCCGCTTCGGCGCCCCGGTCGACCAGGTCGCGGCGTGACGACCCTGGCGGAGGCCCGGGACGGCGCCGGGCCGGATGCGGCAGGGGTGCTGGACGCCGTCCGGCGGACCGTCCTCCTGCTCGCCAACGAGGCAGGGGCGCGACCGGAGCTGGTGCGGGTGACCGTCGGTGACGTCGCGGTGGAGATCTCGTTCGGCGCCGTGCCGCCCGTCCCGGCCGCGGTGCCGGCCGCGGACGCCGCGGTTGGTTCCGTCGTACCGACGCCGCAAACACCGGCAGGAGCGGCGTTGACCTCGCCGGCGGTGGGCGTGTTCTACCGGGCGCCGGAGCCCGATGCCGCACCGTTCGTCGCGGTCGGCGACACCGTCACCGAGGGGCAGCAGATCGGCATCGTGGAGGCGATGAAGCTGATGATCCCGGTCCACGCCGAGCGCGCCGGCCGGATCGCCGAGGCGCTCGTCGCCGACGGTGCGCCGGTCGAGTACGGCGAGCCGCTCTTCGCCCTCGACGGCGGGTGACGGCGGTGTTCGGGACCGTCCTCGTCGCCAACCGCGGCGAGATCGCGCTGCGGGTCGCCCGCACCTGCCGGGAGCTCGGCATCCGCGTCGCCGCCGTGCACTCCACAGTGGACAGGGAGTCGGCGGTCGTGCGGTACGCCGACGAGACCGTCCAGATCGGGCCCGGGCCGGCGCGGCGCAGCTACCTCGACTACGCCGCCGTGCTCGCCGCCGCCGAACGGGTCGGCGCCGACGCGATCCACCCCGGATACGGGTTCCTGTCCGAGGATCCGTCGTTCGCCGAGGCGTGCGAGGCGGCGGGGTTCACGTTCATCGGCCCGCCCCCGAAGGTCATCGCCGCGCTCGGCGACAAGACCGCGGCGCGGGCGCTGATGGCGGCGGCGGGCCTGCCGCTGCTGCCCGGCGAGCCGGTCGCCGACGTCGCGCGGGCCGCCGCCGTCGCCGGCGGTGTCGGCTACCCCGTCATCATCAAGGCCGCGGCCGGCGGCGGCGGGCGCGGCATGCGCGTCGTGGAGCGCGCGGCCGACCTCGCCGACGCCTACCTGCGCACCCGTGCCGAGGCGCAGGCGCTGTTCGGCGACGACCGGGTCTACGTCGAGCGGTACCTGCCCAACGGCCGCCACGTCGAGATCCAGGTCCTCGCCGACGCCCACGGCAACGCGGTGCACCTCGGCGAGCGCGACTGCTCCGTGCAGCGCCGGCACCAGAAGCTCATCGAGGAGACGCCGGCGCCCGGTGTACCGCGGGACGTCGTCGCGCGAATGGGCGAGGCCAGCGTCCGCGGCGCGCTCGCGGCCGGCTACGTCGGCGCCGGCACCTTCGAGTACCTGCTCGACGACGCCGGCGACTTCTTCTTCCTCGAGGTGAACTGCCGCATCCAGGTCGAGCACCCGGTCACCGAGGCGGTCACCGGCCTCGACCTGGTCGCCGAGCAGCTGCGGATCGCCGCGGGGGAGCCGCTCGGACTCACCCAGGCCGACGTCGCGCCCCGCGGCGTCGCGATCGAGTGCCGCGTCAACGCCGAAGACCCGGCCCGCGACTTCGCGCCCGCACCCGGCCGTCTGGACGCGTTCACCGTGCCCGGCGGGCCGTTCGTGCGGGTCGACACGCACGCGTACCCCGGCTACAGCGTCCCGTCGGCGTACGACTCGCTCCTCGCCAAGCTCATCGTGTGGGCGCCCGACCGGGACACCGCCATCGCGCGCAGCCGGCGTGCCCTCGCCGACTTCCGGGTCGACGGGCCGGGCGTGCACACCACCGCCGGCTTTCTCCGCGACGTCCTCGCCGACGCGTCGTTCCGCGCCGGCACCCACGACACCGGGCTCGTCGCCCGGCTGCAGTCCCAGCCCGAGACTCAGGAGGATTCATGACCGAGACAGCGGCGAAGCCGAAGGCGCCCGCCGGGCCCCGGCATGCGCTGGTCACCGGGGCCACCAGCGGGATCGGCCTCGCCGTCGCCCGCGCCCTCGGCGGAGCCGGCCATCGCGTGTACCTGTGCGCCCGCGACGCCGACGCCGTCGCCCTCACCGTGAAGGAACTGCGCGACGAGGGCCTCGACGTCGACGGGCAGGCCGCCGACGTCCGCGACACCGGCCAGATCCGCACCCTCGTCGCCGGCGCCGTGCACCGCTTCGGGCCCGTCGACGTGCTCGTCAACAACGCCGGCCGCAGCGGCGGCGGCGTCACCTCCGCGATCGCCGACGACCTGTGGGACGACGTCATCGCCACCAACCTCACGGCCGTCTTCCACGTGACCCGGGAGACGCTCACCGCCGGCGGGCTCGAGGGGCGCCCCGGCGGCCGCATCATCAACATCGCGTCCACCGGTGGCAAGCAGGGCGTCGTGCTCGGTGCGCCCTACTCCGCCTCCAAGCACGGCGTCATCGGCTTCACCAAGGCCCTGGGCCTGGAGCTGGCCCGCACCGGGGTGACCGTCAACGCCGTCTGCCCCGGCTACGTCGAGACGCCGATGGCGCAGCGCGTCCGCGCCGGCTACGCCGCCGCGTGGCAGACCACCGAGGACGACGTCCTGGACCGGTTCCAGGCGAAGATCCCGCTCGGGCGGTACTCGACGCCTGACGAGGTCGCGGCGCTCGTCGGGTACCTCGTCACGCCGGCCGCGGACCCCATCACCGCCCAGGCGATCAACGTCTGCGGCGGGCTCGGCAACTACTAGGAAACGAGGACCGACGATGACTGTCTCGCATGAGATCACGGTCGCCGCGCCGCCGGACCGGGTGTACGCGCTGCTCGCCGACGCGGCCGGGTGGCCGGCGCTGTTCCCGCCGACCGTGCACGCCGTGGCGACCCCGCTGTCCGACGGCGAGGAGCGGTTGCAGCTGTGGGCGACCGCGAACGGCGCGGTGAAGTCGTGGACCTCGCTGCGCACCCTCGACCCCGTCACCCGGAGGATCACCTTCCGGCAGGAGGTGTCGGCGCCGCCGGTGGCGTCGATGGGCGGCGAGTGGCACGTCGAGGAAGCCGCCGGCGGGCACAGCCGGGTCGTGCTCACCCACACGTACCGGGCGATCGACGACGACCCGTCGGGCCTGGCGTGGATCGCCGAGGCGGTCGAACGCAACAGCGTCGCCGAGCTCGCCGCGTTGGAGGCCGGTGCGCTCGCCGACCCCGGCATCGACTTCGCCTTCTCCGACTCCGTCGAGTTCGCCGGCTCCGCGCGGGACGCGCACGCCTTCATCTGGGACGCGCAGCACTGGCCCGCACGGCTGCCGCACGTCGTCGGCGTCGAGCTGGACGAGGAGCCGGCCGGCGTGCAGCGCCTGCGGATGGAGACCCTGGCGAAGGACGGCTCCAGCCACACGACCGAGTCGATCCGGGTCGGCCTGCCGGGCCTGCGCATCGTGTACAAGCAGACCCGGCCGCCGGCGCTGCTGAGCGTCCACACCGGACGATGGACGTTCGAGGAGCGCGACGGCCTCGTGACCGCAACGTCCCAGCACCGGGTGGTGCTGCGGCCGTCGGCCGTGGTCCCGGTGCTCGGCGAGGGCAGGACCGTCGCGGACGCCCGCACCTTCGTGCGCGAGGCGCTCGGCGCCAACAGCCTCGCCACCCTGCGGCACGTCGCGGGGGTGACCGCGTGACGACCGCCGTCGACACCGGTCTCTACCAGCGGGTGCAGCAGTTCTACGCCGTGCAGATGCGGCTGCTGGACGAGGGCCGCGCCGAGGAGTGGGCGGACACCTTCACCGAGGACGGCGAGTTCGGCCAGGACCGCCGCCCCGCACCGCGCCGGGGCCGGGCGGAGATCGGGGGGCGGCTGCGCAAGGCCGCCGACGCGCTCGCCGCCCGAGGCGTGGTCCGCCGGCACTGGCTCGGCATGCTCGCCGTCGAGCCGCGGCCCGACGGCACCGTCACCACCCGCTACTACGCGCTCGTCATCGAGACCCCGACCGGCGGGCAGTCCGCGCTGCACCTGAGCACCGCGGCCGACGACGTCCTCGTCCCCGACGGCGACAGCTTCCTGGTCCGCCGCCGGTACGTCGTGCACGACGGCTGGACCCCGTGACGCTGTACCCCTTCTACGTGCGACAGCTGCACCTGCTCGACGCCGGGGAGGTGGACGCGTGGGCGGCCACCTTCGCCGTCGACGCGGTCTTCACCCAGGTCGCCCCCGCCGGCAGGACGTTCGCCGGCGGGGCACCGGCGCAGCGTCGGGGGCGGTCGGCGATCGCCGGCGCGCTGCGGGCCGCGGTGGCGAAGCGCGCCGGCTCCGCCGTCGTCCGCCGGTACTGGCTGGACATGCTCGTCGTCGACCCGGCGCCGGACGGCGCGCTGCGGACGAGGTTCGCCGCCTTCAATGTCGAGACGCCCGCCGGCGGCCGCCCGGCGATCCACAACAGCACCACCGGCGAGGACCTGCTGGTGCCCGCGCCGGGTGGCTGGCTCGTCGCCGCCCGCCGGATCACCCACGACGCCGCCGGCCGACCGTGATCAGACGGGCAGGGCCTTCTTGCCGAGACCCTTGATCGAGGCCTTGGCCTTCTTGCCGGGGGCGAACAGGGCGAAGCAGCGCTGGTTGCGCTCGCCGGAGTCCCACCTCGCCTTGGTGAAGCCGTCCCAGGCCATGCCTATGTCGCTGCGGGTCGTCAGCTGGGCGTCGGTGAGGCCCATGAACTTCGCGATGACGGGCCAGCAGAGGTCGGTCGTCCACTTCTTCAGCAGGTCGTGGGAGGGCAGCGCGCCGCCGACGCCGGCGCCGACCTGGACGGTGCCGGCGAACTCGGCCTCGTGCGGCTGCGCGCAGTCGATCGGGGTGAGCGCCCGGATGTCGCCCCACCAGCCGTCGGAGCCCTTGTCGCCGTTGACGTCGAGGCAGCGCAGCGCCTTCGGCGCGGCACCGGTCAGCGAACCCTTCAGGGACGAGGTGGCCAGGGAGCCGGAGAGGTAGAAGTAGACGTCGCTCACGGCGTAGACGGAGCAGACGTAGGTGCGCAGGCCGCCGCTCCACGGTGTCCGGTTCGGCAGCTGAACGCTGATGCCGAGCATGCCGGTGTGCCAGTCGCCGCCGACGTAGTCGCTGACGGCCTTGCCGCAGGCCGCGTACGCCGCCTTGGCGTCTTCGCTGCCCGCGGCGGGCGGGTCCGACGCCTGGGCGGCGGCGCCCTCGACGGTGCCGGTCATGACGACCTCGAGCGTGTGTCTGCTGTCGCACGCGACCCGGGCGCCGAGCAGCGACGACGGGTTGTAGGACGGCTGCGCGTCCCGGTCCAGGCACGCCCCGGTGGCCGGCAGCTCGAACCTCGGCGTGGCGAGGGGCTGCCAGTCGTCGACCAGGTCGGAGTCGACTCCCGGGACGTTGACGCCGCAACCGGACAATCCGAGCAGCACGGCGGCGAGGGCGGCGGCGATCGCCGTCCGGGCAGGCGTCAACATGTTCTCTCGTTCCCCCGTGGCAGGTGCCACCGTCCGGCAGCGATCATGACTGTCGGTGCCGCGCGACCGGATGTCAATGGCGATCCGGTCACACAAACGCCAGGTCAGACCGGAAGTGCCTTCGTCGCGATCCCCTTGATGGATGCGCGGAGCTTCTTGCCCGGGTAGGACAGGGCGACGCAGCGCTGGGTGCGGTCGCCCGCGTCCCACATCTCCTTGTCGAAGCCGTCCCAGAAGACCCCGATGTCGCGGCGCGAGTCCAGCTGGACCTCGGTGAGCCCCATGAACTTCGCCACGGCGGGCCAGCACCGTTCGCTGGCCAGCTTCTGCAGCTGATCGTTGGCGGGGAGCTCGCCGGCGATGTCCGTGCCGACCTGGACGGTGCCGGTGAACTCGGCCTCGTGCGGCTGCGCGCAGTCGACGGGGGTCATCGCACGGACCTCCTCCCACCAGCCGTCGGAGCCCTTGTCGCCGTTGACGTCGAGGCAGTGCAGCGCCTTCGGCGCGGCGCCGGTCAGCGAACCCTTCGACGAGCCGGTGGACGACCCGATCCGGCCGAAGAAGTCGCTGAGCACGAGGACCGAGCAGACGTAGGAGCGCAGCCCGCCCTCCCAGGAGCGGCGCGCCGGCATCTGCATGGTGACGCCGAACAGGCCGGTGTGCCAGTCGCCGCCGACGTAGGCGTCCGCCGCCGCGCTGCACGTCTTGTACGCCGCCCGGTACGCCTCGCCGCCAGGCCCGCCGCCCGCCTCGGGTGGCACGGCCCGCTGGGCGGCGCTGCCGTCGACGGTGCCGACCAGGACGACCTCGAACGTGTGGTCGCGGTCGCACGGGGTCTCGGCATCGCGCACCGCCGCCGGGTTGAAGGTCGTCGTCGCCGCGCTGCCTCCCAGGCACGTCCCGACGGCCGGCAGGTCGAACTTCGGCGCGGCGAGCGGCGGCCAGTCGTCGGTGAGCTCGCCGTCGACGCCGGCGACGGTCAGCCCGCAGCCGGAGGTGCCGAGCAGCAGCCCGGCGAGCACGGCGGCGGCAGCCGCCCGGACAGCACGCTTCATCGACTCTCGTTCCCCCGTGGACCTCCACCGGACGGCGGAGATGATGACTGTCTTCGTTCGCCGACCGGGATGTCAACAGCCATGCGGGTCGATGTCACCGCCGAAGAGATCGCCGCGCCCGCGACGGTTTCGCGCCACCCTGGTCCGCCGCGTGCGCGACACCGGTGTCCCCGACGCTGTCGCAGGCAACTGTAGGCGTTTCTGGCAATTGTATTTACAACTGAAGAAGTTTTGTTTACAAATAGGCATGGACGGACGTCCATCTGTGGTAGTCCCACCGCCGGAAGGTGACCCCCCATGTCCAGACCACGCGTTCTTGCGTTGCTCGCCGCGGCCGGCATAGCGCTGGCTGCCGCCGGCGCCGCGATTCTGCCGGCGACCGCGTCCAACGCGGCGACCGCCTGCGCCGCCGCGTACAACAACTCCGCCGTCTACACCGGCGGCATGCAGGTCTCGTACAACAGCCACAACTGGACCGCCAAGTGGTGGACGCAGTACGAGGCGCCGAGCACCGGTGGCTCCGGCGTGTGGGCCGACAACGGCTCGTGCGGCGGGTCCGGCGGCGGTGGCGGTGGTGGCACGACCTGCAACTACCCAGCCTGGGTCGCAGGGCAGTACTACGCCGTCGGCGCGATCGTGCGGTACACCAACGGGCTCTACTACCAGGCCACTCATGAGAACCCCGGCTACGACCCGACGATCAGCACCTGGTTCTGGAGCCCGTACGCGTGCGGTGGAGGTGGCGGTGGCGGTGGCGGCACCACCGGGTTCGTGGTCAGCGAGGCGCAGTTCAACCAGATGTTCCCGAGCCGGAACGGCTTCTACACCTACGCCGGCCTGACGGACGCGATGGCGAAGTACCCCGCCTTCGCCAAGACCGGCAGCGACACCGTCAAGCGCCAGGAGGCGGCCGCGTTCCTGGCCAACGTCGGCCACGAGACCGGCGGCCTCGTCTACATCGACGAGATCAACACCGCCAACTGGCCGCACTACTGCGACTACAGCCAGCCCTACGGCTGCCCGGCCGGCCAGTCCGCCTACCACGGCCGCGGCCCGATCCAGCTGAGTTGGAACTTCAACTACAAGGCGGCCGGCGACGCGCTCGGCGTCGACCTGCTCAACAACCCCAACCTGGTCGCCACCAACTCGTCGATCTCCTGGCAGACCGGCCTCTGGTACTGGATGACCGGCACCGGCAACGCCGGCACGACCTCGCACAACGCCATGGTCAACGGCCAGGGCTTCGGCACCACGATCCGGGCGATCAACAGCATCGAGTGCAACGGCGGCAACCCGGCGCAGGTGCAGAGCCGGGTCAACCTGTACAACCAGTTCACCGCCATCCTCGGCGTCCCCGCCGGCGGCAACCTCACCTGCTGAGACCACCCGCAGGTCCGGTGGGTGGGGTCAGGTCGACCCCGCCCACCGGTCGCGTGTCAGGCGGCGCAGGGCAGGGGGCCGCCGTTCCAGCTGACCATCTCGGCGAAGACCGGGGTGGAGGGCAGGTAGGCGCCGGCGGGAGTGCCGGCGCGTTCGGCGTATGCGCGGTGGAGGTTGGCCACGAGACGCTCCGGTTCGCCCCAACCGGCGAACTCGCCGAGGTCGGCCTCCAGCGCCGCCTCCAGCGGGGTGAGGCCGGCGGCGAGGCCGCGGTCGGCGAGGTCGTCGAGCCAGCGCAGGTAGGCCGTCGTCGCGTCGAGGGCCGCGGCGCCCGCGACCGGGCCGTGCCCGCCGACGACCACCTCGGGCTCCAGCGCGGCGAGGGCGGCGACGGCGTGCAGGCTGCCGTGGACGGAGCCCATCAGCACGAACGGCGTGTGCCCCGGCATGACCACGTCGCCGGTGAAGAGCACGCGCTGCGCGGGCAGCCACGCGACGACGTCGCCGGTGGTGTGGGCCGGGCCCGGGTGCCACAGGCGCACCTCGGTCCGTCCGACGTGGACGGTGAGCCGGTCGGTGAACGTCAGGTCCGGCAGGAGCAGCGGCTGGTCGCCCCAGTCGACGCCGGGCCAGACCTGGCGCAGCGCGGTGCCGCGGGCCGCCATGTCCTCGCGGGCCGTGGCGTGGGCGACGATCGTGGCGGGCGGGGCGAAGACGGCGTTGCCGAGGGTGTGGTCGCCGTGGTGGTGGGTGTTGACGACGACGCCCGGCGGGGCCGGGGTGACCCGCCGCACCGTGTCGCGCAGCGCCAGCGCCCGGGCGTGGGTCGCGGCGGTGTCGACGAGCAGCGCGGCGGTGCCGTCGTGGACGAGTCCGGCGTTGTTGACGCACCAGCCGCCGTCGGGCTGCACGTACGCGTGCACGCCGTCGCCGACCTCGATCAGCGTCATGTCGTCACCGCCGCCGTGGTGGGCACCGGCCCGGCATCAGATCGCTTCACGCCGGTCCTGTGCCGGCGGCGACGACCTCGCAGACGTGCGGGTCGCCGGTGGAGACGGTGGAGACCCGCAGCGCGGTGCGGAAGGCCTCCTGCGATGTGGCGGTCCGGAACGCGGCGAGGTCACGCCACTCGGCGATGTTGACGTAGACGCCGGGGTCGGTGGTGGAGCGCACCAGCTGGTAGCGGACCAGGCCCGGCTGGGCGCGGAAGAACGCTGCGACGCCGGCGTAGATCCGTTCGAGGTCCTCGGCCGGCCCGGTGAGCCGCAACGTGTTGACGAACACGACGGTGGTCATGGACCGACCCTGGACCGTCCCCCTCCAGTCGCCCTGGAGTCACGCTGCACCACGCTTGCCCTACTAGACGCGTAGGTCTAACGTAATGGACTATCAAGTCCAACTGAACCAACGGGAGTGATCATGGCAGTCGCCGAGGCCCCACCGGGGGAGACCGGGCGCCGTGGACCGGACTGGGCCGTGCTGTCGCTGCTCTGCCTCGGGCAGGTGATGGTGGTGCTCGACGTGTCGATCGTGAACGTCGCACTGCCCGCCATCCGGGCCGACCTCGGCTTCAGCGACTCCGGCCTGCAGTGGGTCGTCAACGCCTACACGCTGACCTTCGCCGGCTTCCTGCTGCTCGGCGGGCGGGCCGCCGACCTCTTCGGCCGGCGCCGCATGTTCATCACCGGCCTGGTGCTCTTCACCGTCGCGAGCCTCGTCGGCGGCCTCGCCCAGGACGAGCTCACCCTCATCATCGCCCGCGCCGCGCAGGGCCTCGGCGGCGCGATCCTGTCGCCGGCCACGCTGACGCTGCTCACCACCACGTTCGTCGAGGCGCCGAAGCGCGCCAGGGCGATGGCAGCCTGGAGCGCGGTCTCCGGCGGCGGTGCCGCGATCGGATCGCTGCTCGGCGGCGTGCTCACCGACCTCATCAACTGGCGCTGGATCCTGTTCGTCAACGTCCCGATCGGCCTCGCCGCGATCGTCGCGTCGCTGCGGGTGCTGCCCCTGGGCCGCCCCGACCCGGCCGCCGGCCCGCGCCGTCTGGACCTGCTCGGCTCGCTGCTGGTCACCGCCGGCCTCGTCGCCGTCGTGTACGGCACGGTCAACAGCCAGGCGCACGGCTGGGGCGACCCGGTCACCTTCGGCCCGCTCGCCGTCGGCGTCGTGCTGCTCGCCTGGTTCGTCCTGCACGAGGCGAAGGTCGCCGAGGCGCCGGTCGTGCCGCTGCGGCTGTTCGCCTCCCGCGGCATCACCGTGGCCAACCTCGTCATGTTCTGGCTCGGCTGCGCCGTCATCGCCCACTTCTTCTTCCTGTCGCTGTACATGCAGAACGTCCTCGGCTACGACGCCCTCGCCGCCGGGCTGGCGTTCCTGCCCGGCGCGATCGCGATGACGGCCGGTGCCTACGCCGGGCCGGTGCTGCTCAAGCGGGTCGGCGTCCGGCCGCTGCTGATCGGCGGGCCGCTGCTGTCCGGGGTCGGTCTCGCCTGGCTGTCGGTGATCCCGGTCCGCGGCTCGTACGCCGCCGACCTGCTCGTGCCGATGATCCTGGTGACGCTCGGCGCGGGCATCGCGATGACCCCGCTCGCCATCACCGCCACGTCGGGCATCCCGCGGCACGAGGCCGGCCTCGCCTCCGGCGTCATCAACACCACCCGGCAGGTCGGCGGGTCGCTCGGCCTCGCGGTGCTCGCCACGATCGGCGCGACCCGGGCACAGCACCTGCTCGACGCGGGCACGGCCCAGGCCGACGCGGTCGTCTCCGGGTACCGCCTGGCGTTTCTCGTCGGTGCGGCGTTCGCGGTGGTCGGCGCGCTCACGTCGATCGCGGCCCCCGGCCCGGCCCCGGCGCCTGCCGCGGCCCCCGAACCGGCCTCCGGGCCCGCCGCCGAGCCCGCCGCGGCCAAGTCCACGTCCTGACCCGCCCGGTCCGGGTGCCGCCGGCGGCGACGCCTAGCGGTGCCCGGTGCCCTCGCCGCACAGCTCGGTGCCGGCCGTGCCTCGCCGGCCGGCACCGCCATCCCCTGACGACCGTCTCTAACGGAAGGTGCCGGCGTGGTCCTCGGCCCACTGGCGGAAGCTGCGCGGTGCCCGGCCCGTCACGTCCTGAACCGTCGGCAGGACCCTGGCGCGGAACGGGCCGGCCGCCGCGCGTGCGGACAGCACCGCGTCGACCACCTCCGCGGGCACCCGCCGGGCCATCGCCGCCCGGGCCTGCTCGAGGCTGAGCTCCTCGAAGCGCAGCGGCCGGCCCAGGACATCCGCGAGGACCGCGACCTGCTCGGCGGGGCTGATCGCCGCCGGGCCGCTCAGCGGCAGCACCGCGCCGTCGTGCCCGCCCCTGAGCGCCGCGACCACCACCGCGGCGATGTCCCGTGGGTCCACGACGGACGCGCGCAGGTCCCCGAACGGCGCACGGACGACGCCGGCCTGCCGTACCGACGACGCCCACTCCGCCGCGTTGGACATGAACCCTCCGGGCCGGACGATCGTCCAGGCCGGCCCCGCGTCCCGCACGGCGCGTTCCCCGTCGGCGTGCCAGCGGCCGAGGAGCCCGTCCGGGGCCTCCTCGGCGGCGAGGGACGAGAGCGCGACGAGCCGGGTCACCCCGGCCTTCGCGGCGGCCCGCGCCAGGTTGGCGTCGTGCTCGGCCTTGCGCGGCCCGACCGACAGCAGGAACACCCGGTCCACACCGTCCAACGTGGACGGCAGGCTGTCCGGGTCGCCCAGGTCGCCGGCGACGAGCTCGACATCCGGCAGCAGCGTCGCCGCCCGTGCCGGGTCCCGGGTCAGGGCGCGCACCGGCTCGCCCGCCTCCAGCAGCTGCCGCACCACCGCGCGTCCGACGGTGCCCGTGGCACCGGTCAACAGGATCGTCATGCGTCCGTGTCTAACCGCACCCCCTCCAGCCCCGCTGGAGCCCCGCGCGGCGCGGCCGGGGTCTTGCGCGGCGCGGCTGGAGTGGAGCCGGGCTCCATGGCTGCTCCAGTGGCCACTCCTAGCGTCGGGGGAGCCGCGTCCGACGACACCTGGGAGTCCACAGTGGAGCTGAACCCCGCCCCGATCCTCGACATCGCGTCGGGTGCCCGCCGCGCGCGGCTGCTGTTCGCCGCCGCCGACGTCGGCGTCTTCGGCGCCCTCGCCGAGGCGCCCGCGACCGCCGAGGAGGTCCGCGCGAGGCTGGGGCTGCACCCGGCCGGCGTCGGCGACCTCCTCGCCGGGCTGGAGGCGCTCGGGCTCGTCGAGCGCCGCGACGGCCGCTACCACAACGGTCCCGCCGCCGGCCGCTACCTGGTGCCCGGGCGGCCCGAGTTCCTCGGCGGGTTCCTGGACTTCCTCGACCACACGCTGCACCCGGCGTGGGACGGCCTGGCCACCAGCCTCCGTTCCGGCGAACCCGCGAACGTGCAGGCCGGCGCGGGCGACCCCTACGCGCCGGTGCACGCCGACCCCACCTCGCGGACCGCGTTCTTCGACGCGATGGACGTGCTCAACGCGCCGATCGGCGCGGCCCTCGCCGAGCTGGACTGGAGCGGCTTCGAGCACGTCGTCGACGTCGGCGGCGCCCGCGGCAACATCGCCGTGCACCTGGTCAAGGCGCACCCGCACCTGCGGGTCACCGTCTTCGACCTGCCGGACGTGCGGCCGGCCTTCGAGGCGCACGTCGTCGACAACGACCGGGTCACCTTCGCCGGCGGGGACTTCTTCACCGACCCACTCCCGGCCGCCGACGCAGTGCTGTTCGGTCACGTGCTGCACAACTGGCCGGTGCAGCGGCGCCGGTTCCTCGCGCAGGCGGCCTTCCGCGCCGTGCGGCCCGGCGGCGCCGCGTTCGTCTACGACCCGATGCTCGACCCCGACCGCCCGCAGCTGCCCAACGTCCTCGCCAGCCTCAACATGCTCGTCTGGTCCGCCGGCGGCGCCGAGTACACCTTCGCCGACGCCGCCACCTGGTTCACCGACGCCGGGTTCGCCACCGTCTCGCACGCCCCGCTGGTCGCGACCACGAGCCTGCTCACGGCGCGGAAGGAGTGAGGCGGTGGCCGTCCGCGTCGCCCGTGACCCCGACGTCACGCGCAAGGCGCTCACCGGGTGGCTCGCCGGCCGGTTCGGCGCGCCCGACCTGCGACTCGGGCCGGTGACCGTGCCGCCGTCGACCGGCTTCTCCGCGGAGAACCTGGTCGTCGACGCCGCCTGGACCGGCCCCGGCGGTCCGGCCCGGCGCCGGCTCGTCGTGCGCGTCGCGCCCACCACCTACCGGCTGCATCCCCGGCCGCGGTTCTGGCGGCAGTACCACGTGCAGCGACTGCTCGGTGAGCGCACCGACGTGCCGGTCGCGCCGGCGCTCGGCTTCGAGCCCGACCCGGAGGTCCTCGGCGCGCCCTTCTGCGTGCTCGGCCACGTCGCCGGGGTCGTCCCGGCGGACCTGCCCTCGTACCATCGCGAAGGCTGGCTGCACGACGCGCCTCCCCCCATGCGGGCGGCGGTGTGGCGGCACGCCGTCGACGTCCTCGCCCGCATCCACCGCGTCAACCTCCCG
This sequence comes from Dactylosporangium sp. NPDC049742, assembly GCF_040674675.1. Taxonomy (NCBI): domain Bacteria; kingdom Bacillati; phylum Actinomycetota; class Actinomycetes; order Micromonosporales; family Micromonosporaceae; genus Dactylosporangium; species Dactylosporangium sp. NPDC049742. Next base: position 40,038 of record NZ_JBFANF010000084.1, read on the forward strand.
CCCCTCGACCTGGGGCCGTCGGACTCGGCCGCACAGGTCGAGGAGCTCGCCGCGGACCTCGACTTCTACGGCTGCGCGACGGATCCGCACATCCGCGCCGGGATCGGCGTGCTGCGGGCGACCGTGCCGGCGCAGGCCGGGCCGCCGGTCCTGCTGTGGGGCGACGCCCGGCTGGGCAACATCGTCTTCGACGGCACGTCCGTGGCCGCCGTCCTCGACTGGGAGCTGGCCGGGCTCGGCGCACCCGAGGCCGACCTGGCCTGGTTCCTGCACCTGGACCGACACCTCAGCGAGGGCATCGGCGCCGAACGACTCCCCGGACTGCCGGACCGCGCCGCGACCGTCGCCCACTGGGCCCGCCGGGCCGGCCGCGTGCCGCATGCGCTCGACTTCCACCGGGTGCTCGCCGCGGTCAGGTTCGCGGCCGTCACCGCCAGGGTCACCGCCCTGCTGACCGGGCACCGCCTGGTCCCCGCCGACTTCCCCCTGCACCGCAACGCGACGCGCCTGCTCGCGACCACACTCAAGGAGGTCGGCACATGAAACTGTCCATCCTGGACCAGTCCCCGATCGGGACGGGCCAGTCACCCGCGCAGGCCCTGCGCAACACGGTCGAGCTCGCCGAGCTCGCCGACCAGCTCGGCTACACCCGCTACTGGGTCGCCGAGCACCACGCGATGCACTCCCACGGCGGGAGCGCGCCCGAGGTGCTCGTCGCCGCGATCGCCGCCCGCACCAGCCGGATCCGGGTCGGCTCCGGCGGGGTGCTGCTGAGCCACTACAGTCCGTTCAAGGTCGCCGAGGTCTTCCGTACCCTCGAGGCCCTGTACCCGGGCCGCATCGACCTCGGCATCGGCCGGTCCGCGGGGTCCAGCCCGATCGAGACCTACGCGCTGCGGGGCGCGTCGTCGTTGCCGGACGACTTCGACGACAAGCTCGTGCAGCTGCTCGCGTTCCTCGACGGGAGCTTCCCGCCCGGGCACCCGTTCCACGACATCGTCGTCACCCCGACCGGCACCGGACGCCCCGAGGTGTGGCTGCTCGGCTCCAGCCCGCGCAGCGGCGCCGTCGCCGCCCAGCTGGGCCTGCCCTACGCCTACGCCCACTTCATCAACCCGGCCCCGACCCGCTCCGTCTTCGCCGACCACCGGGCCCGCACCGGCGGCTCCGGCAAGGCGATCCTGGGCATCGGCGTCTACTGCGCCGACACCGACGCCGAGGCGGAGCGCATCTACGCCACCCAGCGGGCGTTCCGCAAGCGGCTCACCCGCAACGACGTGCGCCCCGTGCCGACCCCGGAGCAGTCGCTGCTGGAGCTCGCCGACGGCGACGACCCGCTCGGCGCGGAGCGCTTCGAGTTCCCGCGCTACGTCCACGGCACGCCGGACCGGGTCCGCGACCAGATCCTGGCCATCACCGAGGCGACCGGCGCCGAAGAGGTCATCGCGCTCGCCACCATCCACGACCACGCCGACCGGCTGCGCTCCTACGAGCTGCTGGCCTCGGCGTTCGCGCTGCAACCCGCGCTCGCCTGAGAGGATTCCGATGCGTTTCGGTATCAACCTGTTCCCGACCGTCGGCCCGTCGGACAAGGCGGCCGTCGAGTACTTCGACGACGCGCTCGCCCTGGTCGAGCTCGCCGAGCAGCTCGACTACCACCACGTGAAGACGGTCGAGCACTACTTCTTCGCCTACGGCGGCTACAGTCCCGACCCGGTCACGTTCCTGGCCGCCGCGGCCGCCCGCACCTCCCGGATCCGGCTCATCACCGGCGCGGTCATCCCGGCGTTCACGCACCCGATCAAGCTGGCCGGCAAGCTCGCCATGCTCGACAACGTCTCCCACGGCCGGCTCGACGTCGGCTTCGGCCGCGCGTTCCTGCCCGACGAGTTCGCCGCGTTCGGCATCCCCCTGGACGAGAGCCGCCCCCGCTTCGACGAGGGCGTCGCCGCCGTCCGTCAACTGTGGACGACGACCGATCTCGTGTTCGATGGGCAGTTCCACCGGTTCGGACCGGTCACGCTGCTGCCCCTGACCTACCAGCGGCCGCACCCGCCGATCCTCGTCGCCACCGCGATCACCCCGTCGTCCGCGGCGTCCGCCGGTGCCAACGGGTACGGGCTGCTGCTCGTACCGTCGATCAACAAGCGGGAGAAGGTCCAGGAGATGATCGCCGGCTACCGCACGGCCCGCGCCGCCGCGGGTCTGGACCCCGCCGGTGGGGACATCCACCTCAGCTACAACTGCTACCTGGCCGAGGACGCCGGCGAGGCGTACCGCAACGGCCGCCGCTACTCCGAGTGGACGAACGCCCGCCTGCTGGAGGCGGTCTCGGCCTGGGGCGTCACGCGCAGCTCCGGCTACGAGGGCTACGAGAACATCGTGCAGAAGGTGTCGTCGGCGGACTTCGACAGCTCGCTGCGCGACAACAAGGCCCTCGTCGGCACCCCCGCCGAGGTCGTCGACCGGGTCACCACGATCCGCGACTGGTTCGGCGACGTGACGATCAGCCTGCAGGTCGTCTCCGGCAACATGCCCCTGTCCGAGTCGCAGCGCACCATCCGCCTCTTCGGCGAGCAGGTGCTGCCCAAGTTCAGCTGACCGGCGCCTGGATCAGCGCGCGCATGATGTCCCGCGGCAGGGACGGGTTGGCCGCGGCCTCGGTGACCCCGTCGTCGAGGAGCGCGAGGAGCGTCCCGGCATCCAGGGCGGGGTGCCGGGCCGCGGCCCGCCGGGCCTTCTCGTCGGCCAGGCATGCGGCGAGCGCAGGCCCGGTGGCGTTGGGATGCCTGGCGATCTCGCGGAGGGCGAGCTTCGCCGGCGGCCGCAGCGTCGCGATCCGCAGCAGCAGGTCCGCGGGGCAGGCGGGGTTGCCGGCGAGCGCGCCGGCGACCCGGACGCCGTGGGCGGTGAGCATGGCGTGCATGCGGGCGGGGGAGACGCGGGGGTTGCGCGCGACCGCCTGGAGCACCGCCGCGTCGGGGTCCGCGGCGAGGGCGTCGACGAGGTCGCCGGGCAGCCCGGGGTGCCGCGCGGCGAGCATCCGGACGGCCGGCGACTTGGAGGTGGCGAGCTGCCGCAGCTCGTCGGTGCCGGCGGCCGCGATGCGCGGCAGCGGCGCAGGGCCGGCCTGGTCGGTGCCGGCCTCGATGTCGGCGGCGAGGCGCGACAGCGGCGTCGGTCCGGGCCGGGTGGTGGCGGCGAGGCCGGTGAGGATGTCGAGCGGGACGTTCGGGTTGTGCATGAGGCACTGCTGCACGCCGTGCGCCGGGTCAGTGGCCATGCTCCGCAGCGTGGCGACGTCGACGGCGGGGTTGGCAGCGATCGCGTAGCGGACGAAGGGCACTGGGTCGGTGGCGAGGCGGGCGTACTCGTCCTGCGGCAGGTCCGGCCGGGCCGCGACAGCCCATCGGACCCAGTGGTCCGGATGCCGCGCGAGGTGCGCGAGTGCCGGTGCGGGAGTGGAACGGTTCGCGGCCGTCTCGCCCTGGACGACGGTGTCGCTGCCGTCCTGCGCGAGCGATGCCAGGACCTCGCACGGCGTGGCCTCGTTGTGGGCCAGCGCCTGCCGGACCTGGTCGTGCGGATGCCGGGCCAGCCGCTCGGCGAGCGCCGCGGTCATCGCGGGCGACAGCGCGGCCTCGGCGACGACGTCCATGTCGGGGTCGTCCGCGAGCCGCGCCACCACCTCGGCGGGGGTGTGCGCGGCGGACGCCAGCAGCTGGCGGATCCAGGGATCGGGTGACGTCGCGTGCGCGTGTGCCCACTCCGGCGGCGCCCCGGTGGCATCCAGCAGCGCGGCGACGACCCGCGTGTCCCGCCCGTCGGCGTCGGCGGCCCGGAGCTGTCCATTGTGGACGAGCCGGACGGCGGCGCCGGTGCTTCGTGCCGCGATGGCGCGGACCTGGGCGGCGGACAGGTCGTCCCGCCGCGCCAGGTCACAGAGCAGCTCGTCGTCGCCGGCGGCGATGAGCGCGTCGAGCAGGTCCGCCGGCAGGGCCGGGTTCTCCGCCAGGCCGTTGAGAAGTCCCACCCGTGCAGTGTTCCGCCCGGCCCTGCCCGACGCGACCAGTTTCGGGCCGGCTCCTCGACCGGTCAGGCGGCGAGGAAGCCGGCGACGGCGGCCGCGAACGCCGCGGGTTCGTCGACCCACGGGTAGTGGCCGGCGCCGGGGATGGTGACGTGGCGGGCGTGCGGGAGGCCGGCGGCGGCCACGTCGCCGATGCGGACGCCGGTGAGGGCGTCGCGGTCGCCGGTGAGGACCAGGACCGGAGCCGGGACGGTGGCGAGGTCGTCGAGCCAGCCGGTGGAAGTGCCGGCCCAGAAGCCGGCCCAGGCGTCCAGGGCGAACCCGGTGCGCTGCGTCGCGGCATGGGCCTGCTGGCGGGCGTCCCAGCGGCCGTACGCGGCGGGCGTGTAGCGGTCCAGGACGTCGAAGACCTGGGCGGGCGGGGTGTCCGGCGGCAGGCTCAGCAGCTCACCCGCGGCGGCGCTGACCGACGAGAACCAGGGGGCGTCGGTACGGGTGGCGAGGATGTCTCCCACGTCGTCGCCGCCCTTGCCGTACAGCTGCGGGCTCGGCGCGACGAGGATCAGGCGGTCGATCCGGGTGGGGTGCGCGGCGGCGTAGGCGCTGGCGACGACCGAGCCGGCGGAGTGGCCGAGGAGGTCCAGGCGGTCCAGGCCGAGGTGGGCGCGCAGTGCCTCGACGTCCCGGGCGAGGCTCGGGTACGCGTAGGTGGCCGGGTCGGCCGGCTGGGGCGAGGCGCCGGTGCCGCGGGCGTCGTAGCGGATGAGGGTCCGCGACGCCGACAGGCCGCCGAGGTCCTCGAGGTACCCGGCGGCCCGCGGACCGCCTGGGACCAGGACCAGCGGCGGCCCGTCGCCGATCGACTCGTAGTGCAGGACCGTGCCGTCGTAGCTGGTGAAGGTAGCCATGCAGCGACGCTACGAACGGCCGGTCGACACCCGCTGCAGTCCCGCTACAGCGCGAAGCGCAGGACCGCCTTGCCGTTGACCTTCCGGTCGCGCAGCGCGTCCCAGGCCGGTGCCGGGTCGGACCACGGCGTCGTGAGCGCGACCTGCGGGTCGAGCCGGCCCTGCGTCACGAGGCCGACGAGCGTGGCGAGGTCGCGGCCGACCGGCTGCCGGCGCGTCTCCTGGAACAGGTGTAGGTACCGCAGCGACACCCCCGGCCGGAGCCGGCCCCAGTCCAGCGGGAGCCGCAGCGGCTCGCGGGTCGTGTTGCCGTAGCTGACCACGACCCCGTCCTCGGCGACCGACGTCCACGCCTGCTCCAGGGCGGCACCGCCGACGCTGTCGAGGAGGACGTCCACCGGTTCGGCGATGGTCTCGCCGTACCCGCCGACCGCCGCGGCACCGAGCTTCACCAGGCCGTCGCCGCGGCCCGCCGCACCCACCCGGGCGATGACCCGCGCGCCGGCGGCGGCCGCGAGCTGCACCGCGACCCGGCCGACGCCGCCGCCCGCGCCGGTCACCAGGACCGTCCGGCCGAGCAGCCAGCCGGCGTGCCGCAGGGCGTAGAGGGCGGTGAGGCCCGCGACCGGCAGCGCCGCGCCGGTCGTGTCGGGGACCGTGTCGGGCAGCGCGGCGAGGTGGCCGGCGGGGATCGCGACCCGCTCGGCGAACCCGTCCCGCCCCGCGAGCCCGACGACCCGCGCGCCGGCGGGCGGCCCGGAGCCGTCGGCTGCGGCCCGCTCGACGACACCGGCGACGTCCCAGCCGAGCCGCG
>NZ_JBFANF010000085.1:0-44653 GCF_040674675.1 Dactylosporangium sp. NPDC049742
CCGGCGGCACGCTCCGGGGCGTGCGCGACCTGGCCGGTCTGGTCGGCGTCGGCCTGCTCTGCGCGGTCCTGCTCGGCGGCGCCCCCGCGTGGGCCGGGCCGCTCGGCTACGCCATGGCCGGCGTGTACGCCCTGTACACCCAGTGGCACGCCCCCGCCCTGACGACGCCGTGGATCTGGCCGGGCCGCCCGGCCGGCGACGTCGGCGGTGCGGTCTGCGCCGCGCTGGTGTTCGCCGCCGGGACGGCCCTGTTCACGTGGCGCGGCGCCCGCGACGTCAGTACCTGAAGCTCGCCACCAGCGTCGACAGCTCCGAGGACATCCTGGCCAGCTCGGCCGTCGTCTGCTGGGACTCGGTGACGCCCTGGCTGGTGACGCGGGACGCCTCGGCGACGCCGGTCATGTTCGCGGCGATCTCGCCCACGCCGGCGGCGGCCTCCGCGACGCTGCGGCTCATCTCGCCGGTCGTGGCCGTCTGCTCCTCGACCGCCGACGCGATCGTCGTCTGGAAGTCGCTGATCCGGCCGATGACCTGCGAGATCTGCTCGATCGCGGCGACCGCGCCGGACGTGTCGGCCTGGATCGCCTCGACGCGCCGGGCGATGTCCTCGGTGGCCCGGGCGGTCTCCTGCGCGAGGTCCTTCACCTCGGACGCGACGACCGCGAAGCCCTTGCCCGCGTCGCCGGCCCGGGCCGCCTCGATCGTGGCGTTGAGGGCGAGCAGGTTGGTCTGCTCGGCGATGGACGTGATCACCTTGACGACGTTGCCGATCTCCGCCGACGACGCACCGAGCTTGTTCATCGTCGTCGACGTCGCCTCGGTGATCGTCACGGCATCGGTCGCGACGCGGGCCGCCTCGGTGGCGTTCTGCGAGATCTCCCGGATCGACGCGCCCATCTCCTCGCTGCCGGCCGACACCGTGTCGACGCTGCGGGACACCTCCTTGGCGGCGGCGGACACCGCCTGCGCCTGCACCGAGGTCTCCTCCGCCGACGTGGAGATCTGCGTCGTCACGCCCGACATCTCCTCGGCGGCGCTCGCGAGCGACGTCGCCGAGCCGTCGATGGTGAGCACGGTCTGCCGCAGCCGGACCAGCGCGTTGTCCAGCGCCTGCCCCATCCGTCCCGGCTCGTCGCGGGTCTGAAGTCCCGTGGTTTGGGTGAGGTCGCCCGCCGACAGCGCCTCGCACACCCACCGGACCCGGTTCAGCGGCCGCACGACGCCCCGCGCCACGACCAGCCCGACGCCGAGCGCGAGCGCGAGCCCGACGACCAGCATGATGATCGAGTTCCGGCGGCTGCGCTCGTAGCCGGAGCGGGCCGAGGCCGCGGACTTGGCGGCGTCCGCCCGCTCCGCGTCGTTCAGCTCCGCGATGTCCTTGTAAAGGGTCGCGACGATCGGCTGGACCTCCGTGTCGCGGGTCTGCTGCCACGACACGTAGTCGTTGCGGGCGCCGGAGGGCAGCTGCTTGGTCTTCACCACCTGCACCCAGCTCTGCCAGGTGCTGGCCAGATGGTCGATGGTCGCGGGGTTGCCCGCGGGGAAGCTGTTGCGGTACGCCTCCATCGCCGCGTCGAACGCCTTCAGGTCGTCCTCGAACATCCCGCTGAACTTCGTCACCGCGTCCGGGTTCTGGGAGATGGCCTGGTTGGCCGAGTCGATTCCGGCCTGCGCCGCGGACGCCTTGATCTGCCCGACGGCGGTGACGCTCGCGACGTTGCTGCGGTAGATCCGCCGCGCCGTGTCGCTGGCCTCGGACAGCGACAGCAGCCCGGTGATGCCGACGGCGAGCGCGACCACGGCCGCGACACCGATCGCGGCGAGGATCTTGATGCGGACGCTGAGGTCGGTGAACCAGTTGTGGGTACCGGCAGGCGAAGTCACCAGGGGCCTCCGAAGTACGAGTGAGCTCACCCCACCGTACGAAACGCGGCCTTTGCCCGAAGGTGATTCGCGATCATCGCCGGTTCGGGGTGTTGCCTTCGTCATAAGGTGGAAGACGCGGCGCCGGCCGGGGTGTTGGCGGCGACATGAGCCGACTCTTCGCTCCGGTGACCCTGCGTGGCGTCACGTTCCCCAACCGCGTCTGGGCGGCACCGATGTGCCAGTACTCGTCCGCCGACGGGCACCCCACCGACTGGCACCTGGTGCACCTCGGCGGCATCGCCCGCGGCGGCGCCGGCGCGGTCATCGCGGAGGCGACCGCGGTGCGCCCCGACGGCCGGATCACCCCGCAGGACGCCGGCATCTGGAGCGACGAGCAGGCCGCGGACTACGCCAGGATCACCGCGTTCATCCGCGGCCAGGGCTCGGTCCCCGGCATCCAGCTGGCGCACGCGGGGCGCAAGGCGTCGACGTTCGCGCCGTGGCGGGGCAAGGGCAGCGTGCCGGCGGCCGAGGGCGGCTGGCCGACCGTCGCGCCGTCCGCGGTGCCGTTCGACGGCTTCGCCACGCCCGCCGAGCTGTCCACCGGCGAGATCGGCGCCCTCGTGCGGGACTGGGCCGCGGCCGCCCGGCGCGCGGTCGACGCCGGGTTCGAGGTCGTCGAGGTCCACGCCGCGCACGGCTACCTGCTGCACGAGTTCCTGTCCCCGCTGTCCAACCTGCGCACCGACGCCTACGGCGGCGACCTGGCCGGCCGGTCCCGGCTGCTGCTGGAGGTAGTCGACGCGGTCCGCGGCGCGCTCCCGGACCGGCTGCCGCTGCTCGTGCGGGTCAGCGCCACCGACTGGGTCGAGGGTGGTCTCGCCGTCGACGAGGTCGCCGAGGTGGCCGCCGTCCTCGCCGGGCACGGCGTCGACCTGGTCGACGTGTCCAGCGGCGGCAACCACGCCGGCCAGCAGATCGTCGCCGGCCCCGGCTACCAGGTGCCGTTCGCCCGGGCGGTCCGCGAGCGCTCCGGCCTGCCGGTGGGCGCGGTCGGGCTCATCACCGAGCCCGCCCAGGCCGAGAAGATCCTCGCCGAGGAGTCCGCCGACATAGTCTCGCTCGGCCGCGCGCTGCTGCGCGAGCCGTCGTGGCCGCAGCGGGCCGCGCTGGAGCTGGGCGACGACGTCGCGTGGCCGCCGCAGTACCGCGCGGGCCGCCCGGCCGTTCCCGTCGCGATCCCCCGCTCATAGGCCGCCGGCGTAGTCGAACCAGTCGAACCGGACGGTGCCGTCGGCGCAGTACATGCCGATGACCCGTCCGGTGAAGCCGCCGGCGACCTCCGTCGACAGGTAGCGGCCGTCGAGCGTGGCGAGCGCGGTGAACGTCCCGTCGGCGCCCTCCACCCCGAACGCCAGGACGTCGGGTCCGCACCGGGGGTCGTCGGTGGATGCGGGCGCCACGTCGACGCCGAGGACGACGGGTCCGTCCGGCACCGGGCAGGACGCCACCTCGGCGCACAGCGGGCCGATCCGGGCCAGCACCTTCGCAGTACCGGCGAACACCTCGATCTCGTAGTGGTGGGCCTCGTCGAGGCGGACCACGAGACCGCCGCGGCCCTCCCCCGGGTCGAGCAGCGTCCTGGCCCGGCACGCGAGGTGCTGCTGGCGCCGGGCGACGAGGGTGAGGTCCAGGTCGTCCAGCGACCCGCCGGCCGCGTGCAGCGTCAGCCAGCCGGGCCGGTCCTGACTGGTGGAGGGCGGCCGCCGCAGCGACACCCACCGCGGATGCATGGGACCGTCGAAGTCGTCGCGGACCGGCTCGGCGGCGGCGGGGTACAGCGGCCAGCCCACGGCCGGCAGGTCCAGGGTCAGCGGACCGGCGACCGGCCAGCCGTCGACCCAGCGCACCGGCGCGAGGTACGTCTCCCGGCCGAGGACGTGCCAGCCGGGTGAGCCGCCGCCGGGGCGCACCCCGAGCAGCACCATCCACCAGGAGCCGTCGGGCGCCTGCACGAGGTCGGCGTGGCCGGTGTTCTGGATCGGGTGATCCGTCCCCCGGTGGGTGAGGATCGGGTTGAACGGGCACGGTTCGAACGGGCCGGATGGCGACGGTCCGCGCGCGACCGACACGGCGTGGCCGCGCTCGGTGCCGCCCTCCGCCAGCAGCAGGTACCAGTGATCGCCGATCCGGTACAGGTGCGGCGCTTCCGGCGCCTTCGCCCCCGGCGTGCCCGACCAGATCCGCTGCGGTTCGCCGAGCGCGGCCCCGCTCGCGGTGTCGAGCGCGGCCCCGGTCGCGGTGTCGAGCACGGACCCGGTCGCGGTGTCGAGGCGTACCTGGGAGACGCCGGCGACGGTGCACCAGCAGGTGCCGTCGGCGTCCCACGCGAGGTCGGGGTCGATGCCGGCGACGCCCGGCAGCGGGATGGGCTCCGACCAGGGCCCGGCCGGGTCGGTGGCGGTGTAGAGCTGGTTGCCGCCGGCGCTGACGTTGGTGACGACGAGCCAGAACCGGCCGTCGTGGTGGCGCAGCGTGGGCGCGTAGAGGCCGCCGGAGGACCGGGTGCCCGGCGGCAGTGGCAGCTGGCTCGGGCGGTCCAGGGCGTTGCCGATCTGCGTCCAGTTGACCAGGTCCCGGCTGTGGAAGATCGGCACGCCGGGGAAGTACTCGAAGCTGGAGCAGGCCAGGTAGTAGTCGTCGCCGGCCCGGCAGACGCTCGGGTCCGGGTGGAAGCCGGCAACGACTGGGTTGCTCAGGTCGCTCGTCATGCGGTGACCCTTCCAAGGCGTTGACAGCGGGGCCCGGGCGGGGGTCTATTATTCGACTGAACGTTTGGTTAGTTCTTGCCGCTTGCTTCGTTGGTCCAGTTTCTTGTTGGTCGATTTCGTTGGTCGATTTCGTTGGTCGAGGAGAGCCGTATGCCCACTCCCATGCTCCGGAGCCACGTCCTCGGCGCCTGGCACACCGCTGACGACGACGGCAAGGCCGTCCACGACGCGGTCACCGGCGAGGAGATCGCGCGGGTCAGCTCCAGCGGCGTCGACTTCGCCGCCGCCCTCGACTACGGCCGGCGCACCGGCGGCCCGGCGCTGCGGGAGCTCACCTTCCACCAGCGCGCCGCCCTGCTCAAGGCGCTCGGCCTGCACATCCGCGAGCAGCGGGAGCGGCTCTACGCCGTGTCCGCGAGGACCGGGGCGACGCTCGGCGACTCCAAGTTCGACGTCGACGGCGGCATGGGCGTCCTGCTCTCGTACGCCAGCAAGGCCAAGCGCGAGCTGCCCAACGACACGGTCTACGTCGACGGGCCCGTGGAGCCGCTCGGCAAGGGCGGGACGTTCCTCGGCCAGCACGTCTGCGTGTCGTTGCGCGGCGTCGCGGTGCAGATCAACGCGTTCAACTTCCCGGTCTGGGGCCCGCTGGAGAAGTTCGCGCCGGCGTTCCTGGCGGGCGTCCCCACCATCGTCAAGCCGGCCACGCCGACCGCGTTCCTCACCGCCGAGCTCATCGAGGTCATCGTCGAGTCCGGCCTCCTGCCCGCCGGCGCCCTGCAGTTCGTCGCCGGCGGCCTCGGCGACACGTTCGACCACCTCACCGGCCAGGACCTCGTCTCCTTCACCGGCTCCGCGTCGACCGCGCAGCTGCTGCGCACCCACTCCGCGCTGGTCCGCAACGCGGTGCGGTTCAACGCCGAGGCCGACTCGCTCAACCTGTCGGCGCTCGGCCCCGACGCCGTCCCCGGCACACCCGAGTTCGACCTGTTCGTCAAGGCTCTCGTCGCCGAGATGACCGTGAAGGCCGGCCAGAAGTGCACCGCGATCCGGCGGGCCTTCGTACCGTCAGGGCTGGTCGAGGCCGTGGTCGAGGCGGCGACCGCCCGGCTCGCGAAGACCGTCGTCGGCAATCCGGCCGCGGAAGGTGTACGGATGGGCGCCCTCGCCAGCCTCGACCAGCGCGACGAGGTCCGGCGCAGCGTCGGCGCGCTCACCGGCGCCGGCCGGATCGTCTACGGCGACCCGGAGAAGGTCGACGTGCTCGACGCCGACCCGCAGCGCGGCGCGTTCCTGTCCCCGATCCTGCTCGTCGGCGACCCCGACCGGGCCGAGCCGCACGAGGTCGAGGCGTTCGGCCCCGTCGCCACCGTCATGGCCTACGACACCACCGACCAGCTCGTCGAGTACGCCGCCCGCGGCCAGGGCAGCCTCGCCGGCTCGGTCGTCACCGCCGACACCGCGTTCGCCCGCGACGTCGTCCTCGGCGTCGCACCCTGGCACGGCCGCTTGCTGATCCTCAACGACCGCGACGCCAAGGAGTCCACCGGCCACGGCTCGCCGCTGCCGATGCTCGTCCACGGCGGCCCCGGCCGCGCCGGCGGCGGCGAGGAGATGGGCGGCATCCGCGGCGTCCTGCACCACATGCAGCGCACCGCCGTCCAGGCCGACCCGGACACGCTCGCCGCGGTCACCGGCCGCTGGGTCGCCGGCGCGCAGCGGCACGTCGACGACGTCCACCCGTTCCGCAAGAACCTCGCCCAGCTGCGCCCCGGCGACACCGTCGTCGCCGGCCCGCGCCGCGTCACGCAGGAGGACGTGGAGCACTTCGCCGAGTTCACCGGCGACACGTTCTACGCCCACATGGACGCCGAGGCCGCCGCCGCCAACCCGCTCTTCGGCGAGCGCGTCGCGCACGGCTACCTCGTCGTCAGCCTCGCCGCCGGCCTCTTCGTCGACCCCGACCCGGGCCCCGTCCTGGCCAACTTCGGCGTCGACTCGCTGCGCTTCCTGTCCCCCGTCAAGTTCGGCGACGAGCTCACCGTGACGCTGACCTGCAAGCAGATCACCCCGCGCGAGTCCGCCGACTACGGCGAGGTGCGCTGGGACGCCGACGTCACCCGCCAGGACGGCGAGTCCGTGGCGAAGTACGACGTGCTCACCCTGGTCGCGAAGCCGGCCGGGTGAGCGTCTCGGGCCGCTCCGGCCGACGCGAGCGCAGCGGGGGCGGCCAGCTTCGCGTCTCGGCCCGCTCAGGTCGACGCCGTAGCGCGGCGGAGGCGGCGGCATGAGCGACGCCGTCGAGCTCGGGCAGCGCCCCGGCCGCGGCCGCCCTCCCCGGTACAGCCGCGACGAGCTGCTCGCGAAGGTCGTCGCGGTCTTCAACGAGCGCGGCTACGAGGCCACCTCCATGGAGGACCTCGCCCGCGCGACCGGCCTGAACAAGTCGTCCTTCTACCACCACTTCACCGGCAAGGAGGAGCTGCTCGGCCTCGGCGTCGGCCACGCCCTCGACGCCCTCACCGCGGTGCTCGCCGAACCCGAGTCACTCTCCGGCCGCCCGGCGCAGCGCCTCGAACACGTGCTGCGCCGCACCGCCGAGGTCCTCCTGGCCGAGCTGCCGTACGTCACCCTCCTGCTCCGCGTCCGCGGCAACACCACCGTCGAACGCGACGCCCTCCACCGCCGCCGCGACCTCGACACCCGCGTCGCCGCCATGGTCCGCGCCGCAGCCGACGCCGGCGAGATCCGCGCCGACATCGACCCCCGCCTCGCCACCCGCCTCCTCTTCGGCATGGTCAACTCCATCACCGAGTGGTACCGCCCCGACCCCTCCCGCCCTTCCCCCGCCCCCGACATCGCCTCCGCCGTCGTCACCCTCACCCTGCACGGCCTCTCCACCCAACCCGTCCCCTGAGCCGCGCCACCGCGACCTCCTACCCCGGCGAGTCCCGCAACCTGGCCGCCACCGCACTGACCATGTCCCAGCCGTCGCACCTGACATGCGTGGCATCGGCCGGCCGCCAGCCCCGGTCGAGCGCCACCTCCAGCAACGCCCGCACCACCCCAGGCGTCGAGCAGGCGACATCGAGCACCAGAAACGGCTGGTCGGCACTGCCCGTGCCGCGGTCGTCGCCACCCTCGGCGCGCCGAGCCTGCCTACTACACGGCCGCCGCTGCAGCCGAGATCTGCCGGGCCTCCGGGGTGCGCATCAGCAGCGCGGGATGGGACCAGTACGTGCCGGGGTCGCCGTACAGCCTGCTCTGCTGAGCCTGTTCCCGCAGCATGCGGGCCTGTCCGGATCTGTCCGGGCTGCCGCGCGGCCCGTCCGGAGTTGTCCGGACCGCGCCGCGCGCCCTTCCGCTGGGCGGCGCCCGACCTGTTCGCTCGGCGTGCGGCACCCCGGCCGCGACGCCACACAGGGAGAGCTCATGACCGCAACGTTCGCAACGCCCCGCACCCGTCGCCGGTTCGCCGGTCTCGTGGCCACCGTCCTGGCTGCGGCGCTCGGCGGTGTCGCCGTGGCGCCCCAGCCGGCGGCGGCGTGGCCGTGGGAACCGGCCGTAACCCTCAACGGCAAGGTCGGCTGCACCTACGCGACCACGAACACCGTCACATGGGCCTGGGTCGAGGCGACCAACGGCGAGCGCGGCTGGGCGACGCTGAGCGGCAGCGGCATGACCCGGCCGTACTACTTCGACTTCAACAGCGTCGGGACCGGCGGCACGACCGTGACGTTCAAGTGGGGCTGCTCCACCGACGGCGAGCACTCGACCACGTTCGGGCTCAACCGCCCGTCGACCGGCAAGACCGCCACCCGCAACATCTGCTACTGGTCGCCCTGCTCGTTGTAACCGCACACGCTTACGTCCGCGGAAGGGGACGGCGCCGCGCACGCCACGGCAGCGGCGCCGTCCTCGCGGCTACAGGCGCTCGAATGGCCGGTGAGCGGCCTGCTTACCGGGCCGAGATCCTGGGCCGGACGCGCGGCGCCGGGCGGCTCCGGTTCAGCCGTTCGTAGAGCGCCGTGGTCTCGGCCGCGGGTCGCACGCCGAGCTCGTCGCCGAGCACAGTGACCAGTTCGATGTACTGCCGCCGGACCCGGCCCGGCTCGCCCAGCACGGCATAGCAGTTCATCAGCGCGCGGTGCGCCGCCTCGGCGAGCGGGTCCAGGTCGAGCAGCCGCCGGTAGGCATGCACCGCCCGCCCGGGGTCGCCGCCGTCGCACAGCAACCCGCCCAGGCGCAGCAGGCTGTCCTCGGCGCGTGTGCGCAGCCCGGTGCGCCGCGCGGCGATCCACGGCCCGGCAGCGAGGTCGGCCAGGAAGTCGCCCCGGTAGTGCTCCAGCGCCTGTTCCAGCAGCGTCACCGCCCCGGCGGCCGATTCCTCCGCGGCCGCCTTCTCCAGGCCGGCCTCGAACGCCTCGACGTCGTACAGGTGCGGCAACGCCCGGTTGAACGCGTACCGGCCGTTGCTGAACCGCACCCATTCGCCGCCGCCCAGTGCCCGGCGGGCGTGCCGTACCGCGGTGTGGAAGCTGTTGCGCAGCCCGGTGCCACCGGTGTCGGGCCACAGCGCCTGTCCCGCCTGTTCCTTGCTGCCGCCCGGGTGCGAGAGCAGATAGTGCACCAGTTCCCGGGGCTTCTGATACGTCCAGTCGGCAGGCCCGAGCAGCCGCTGCCCCGCGTACTCCCGCACCTGCCCCAGTGCGAAGATCCGCACCTGCGCGGGGAGCCGGCCCTCGGTCCGCACCGTGGCCGGCGCGACCGGGGCCGCTGCGATCAGGACCGGCGCCGCAACCAACGCCACGGAAGACCGGGCCACGGACAGCTCCGCGACGGAGGCGACGATGTCACCGAGCGGGACGGCTGCCGCAGCCGCCCACGCATCGGCCGTGAAGGGCGATCCGCGCAGCGCCGCGGCCAGCCCGGCGACGTCGGCGTCCTCGACGGGCGGGCGGGGCGTACCCAGCGTCGCACGGACGACATCGGCGGCACCCAGCAGCCGCGCCGCGACGACCGGGTCCTGGTGCGCCGCCGCCAACGCCTCCAGGCCGCTGGCGGTGCGCCACAGGTCGCCGACGGCGTACTGCGCGGCGACGCTCTCCGCCAGCAGGTGAGCCGCACGCGCCCGGTCACCGGCCCGCAGGGCGACGCGGCCGAGCAGTTCCAGCGCCCAGGCGGTCCCCTCGGCGAAACTGACCGACCGTGCCAGGTCCAGCGCCTCGGTCAGGATCCGCTCGGCGGTGTCGTGGCCTCCGCCGTAGAAGGCCGCCGCCCCCGCGTTGATGAGGCAGGCGGCGGTCCGGCGCGGGTTACCGACCCCGCGGAAGTACGCCACCGGCCCGGCGGCGAGCTCGGCCGCCCGGCCCGGGTCACCGCGCAGCCAGGCCAGGAACGCCAGCTGGTTGCGGGTGCCGGCGGCACCACCGGAGTCACCGGTCTCCTCCCGGCGGCGCAGGCACTCCAGCAGCAGGCGTTCCGCGTCGTCGTATCGGCCGCGTTCCCGGGCGATGCCGCCGAGGACCGCCAGCACCGAGGCGTGCCCGGCCGCGTCGCCCAGTTCCCGGTACAGCGGCAACGCCCGGTCCAGCTGATCGGCGGCCAGGTCGTACCGGCAGTGCAGCATCGCCAGCGACCCCGCGGCGAAGTGGCCGGCCGCGCGCGACCGTGGCGACCCGGCGCCGCTCTCCAGCGCCGCGATGAGCCACCGCAACCCTTCGGCGTACGTACCGCGCAGTGTCCACCATGGATACAGCGCGACCGACAGGCGCAGCAGCCGCTCCGCCGACGGGGCACGGTGCGCGCTCGCGTGGCACCACGCCAGCGCGGCGACCAGGTCAGCCCGTTCCGCGTCCAGGCGGCCGGGCCACGCCCCAGTGTCCGATGTGGACCTGCCGCGGTCGCCGAGTTCGGCCAGCTCGGTCACCAGGGTGGCGTGCCGGTCGCGGACGACCTCCTCCTCGCCGGACGCGCTGAGCTTTCGCGCGGCGTACCGGCGGACCGTCTCGAGCATGGAGTAGCGGACCTCGCCGCCGCTGCCGCGGACCTGGACCAGGGACTTGTCCACAAGGGATGCCAGGCTCCACAGGATCCCGGGAGTGCCGTCGCACAGCGCTTCCACGGCGGCGAGGGTGAACGTCCCGGCGAAGACGGTCAGCCGGCGCAGGAGGACCTGTTCGTCCGGCTCCAGCAGGTCATGGCTCCAGTCTATTGTGGACTGGAGGGTCCGCTGCCGGGCGACGCTGCCGGGGCGGCCGTTGTCGAGCAGTCCGAACACCACGTCGAGCCGGTCGGCGAGGTCCTCGATGGGCAGGGCCGCGACCCGGGCGGCCGCCAGTTCGATCGCCAGCGGCAGCCCGTCGAGGCGGGCGCAGATCGTGGCGACGGCGTGGGCGTTGCGCTCGCGCAGCACGAAGGCGGGGTTGACGGCGACGGCCCGGCGCGCGAACAGCTGGATGGCGGGCCAGGCCGCGAGTTCGTCCAGCGGGGGCAGCGCCGACGGGTCGCAGACCGGCAGCGGCGGCACCGGGTGGCACCACTCCCCCGTGATCCGCAACCGTTCCCGGCTGGTGACCAGGACCCGCAGTCCCGGGCAGCCGTCGACGAGCCGGTCGGTGAGGTCGGCGGCCTCGGCGATGACATGTTCGCAGTTGTCCAGCACCAGCAGCAGGTCCTCGCCGCGCAACCGGCGGACCATCGACTCGGCGAGCGGGACGCCGGCGGTGTCACGGATCTCCAGGGCGGCGGCGAGGGTTGCGGCAACCGCGCCGGGCCCCGCCACCGGGGCCAGTTCCACCCACCGGACCGGCAGTGCGCCGCCGGCCTCGACGTGCGCCGCGACCGCCCGCGCGAGGCTGGTCTTGCCGCTGCCGCCGGGCCCGGTGAGCGTGACGATGCGGTGCCCGTCCACCGCCCGCACGAGGTCGGCCACGTCGCCGGCGCGGCCGACGAGCGTGGTGCGGGCGGTCACTGCGTCGGTCATCGGGCGGCCGCTCCTCGCATCGTGGCGCTGGTCAGTGACCAAGTCACCACGATGCGAGGTGCACCGGGAACCGCAATGTCGGGTTGGCGACGCCATGTATCAGAACCGGAAGAAGAATCCGTTCTTGCGCAGCATCTCGAACGTGTCGGGTGGGAAGACCACCTCGCTGGTGCCCGGCGGCACACCGGGTGGAGGGTTGTCGATGGTCCGGGTCACGGCGGTGTGCCCGTACGCGTTGAAGAGCCGGTCCGCGGTCTCCTTGGGAATGGCGATCCCGACGACCGCCGGTTTCGCCGGCGGCGCGGCGCTGAACGGCTTGGCGGCGTTGAGGTCGTTGACCTTCTGCGCGCTCCGCTCCGCGAAGATGTTGGCGATGTCGAGGTTTCTCGTGGCGAACAGCTTGCCGCTGTGCGCGCCGCCACCGGCCGACAGCGAACCTCCCTGGGTGGCCACCATCTCGTCCGCGGCGGTGTCGATCGTGCCGTGGGCGACGACCTGCATCGTCGAGGTGTCGTCGATGTAGTCCTCCGCTCCTGCCTTGATGGCGAGTTCCCGCAGGTTCGGGCCTTTGGGCCGGGTCACCTCCCGCGGTCCGGTGCTGGGGGTCGGGCTCCACTTCGTCGGCCCGTCCCCGCCCGGCGGCGTGGGTCCTGAGGAGCCGTCGCCGGCCATCATCATGACGCCGGCCGCCAGCGGTGCTGCGCCCCCCGCGGGGGCGAGCGCGAGCGCCTGCACTCCGGCCGGTGCCAAAGCGGGTCCGCCTGCGGTCGCCAGCTGGGGCAGGGACCCGCCGGCTGCCCCGCCACCACCGGCGACCCCGGCGATCCGGGCGGCTCCGGAGGCCAGCAGCGCCCCGCTGAGAACGTTGGACGCCACACCGAACGCATCCCGCCCCGCCTGCCGGGCATCGGTCGCGTTCACGAACCTCTCCCCAGCGACCAGCGCCTGGTAGAACGGGTTGAACATCTTGGTCAGCCCGCCCACGCCCTCCTTGTCGTAGGCCTGGCGGGCACTGGAACCGAGCGCCTTGCCGGCTGTGACCGGGTCCCGCACCGCGCCGGCCAGTCCAGTGCCCAGGTGCAGCGCGCCCTCCCCGATACCGAGCCAGTAGTCGGCCTGGACCTGCCAGAAGTTCGGCCGCTCCTGGCGGCCGTCCGGGTCGTGGAACATGATCGGATTGCATCTGACGTACCGGTAGAGACTGCCGGACGTGCGGACCGGGTCGGCGGCGGTCCAGCGGGCCAGCCACGGCGCGTAGTACCGGGCACCGTGATACGACAGGCCGGTCTCCGCGTCGCGTTCCTTGCCGGTGTAGCGGTACCGCTTCGGCGTCTCGGTCTGCGACCGCACCGCCCGGTATGCGCAGCTGCCGAACGGGTGGTACTCCTCGTAGGAGATGACCCGCGCCGAGGAGTCCAGCTCCAGGGTGGCCGAGCCGAGCTGGTCGGAGTACTGGTAGCGCACCAGCTGCGCCGCGCCCGGATCAGTACCGGCCGTTCTCGTCTCCACCAGTGCCACCCGGGTCCGGTCGTCGGTGATGTGCCGGCTCTCGCGTTCCAGGGTCACCGTGCTGCCGTCGCCGCCGAAGCTGCGGTGCACCTCGAACCCGCCCAGGTACCGGCGTTCAGCGGCCCGCGTCGGCGTGGAGGATCCGGTGGCCGAACGTTCGGTGACCGCGCGCACCCGTTCCCCGCCGGCGTCGTAGACGTAGTACGTCGTCTCCGGCGTGCCGTCGGTGACCACCTGCCGGGCGACGGCGCGCAGCCGGTCGGCGTGGTCCCACGCCATCAGCGGCAGGTGCGGCATCCGGGTCATGTTGCCGTGCGCGTCGTGCTCGTAGGTCTGTTCCGGACCGGACCCGACGCTGGTGGCGACGAGCCGGTTGCTGTGTTCGGTGTACGTGTGCCGCCGCGTCCACCCGGCACCGGGCTGCGCCGACTGGTGCACCAGTTCGAGCAGGTTCCCGACCGGGTCGTAGCGGTACCGCTCGGTGTAGCGGCCGACCGCGGCCCCGTCGCCGGGGTGGATCGCGGGCCCCGGCAGGTCCGGGCCGGTTCCCGGGGCACCGGCAAGCTGTTCGCGCCCACCGGCTTCGACGAGGCGGTACAGCCCGTCGTAGGTGTAGTCCGCGCCGGGTTGCACGACCTGGCCGGCGAAGAAGGCGGTCTGCTGTGCCGCGTCCCGTACCGCCGTGATGTTGCCGACCGGGTCGAAGGTGTGGCGGAGGTCCTGCAGCACCTCGGCGGCGCGGCGGGTCAGCAGGCGGCGCAGCCGGCCGGTGTCGGGATCGTAGGTGTACGTGGTGACCGTCCCGTTGCCGTGCACGACGCGCGTGCGCCGCCCAGTCGCGTCGTGGTCGAGCTCGGTGATCGCGTGCAGGTCCGCGCCGCCCGGATCCAGCAGGCCGGCGGGTACCGGCCGGCGGGTCCACACGTCCAGCCGGGTGAGCCTGCCGCTGATGTCGTAGCTGGGCCGCACCACGTCGGTACGGTCACCGCCGTACGGGCCGGCCTGCTGGACGGTCCGGTTCAACGCGTCGTAGCGGGTGTGCGTCGTGTACGTCTCGGTCTCCAGCGGCGGATCGGCCGACCAGTCCGGGACCTCGCGGTAGCCGGCTGTGAACCGGCGGGTCGCGGTCAGCGGGTTGCCCTTGAAGTCCCGGCGTTCGGTGGTGCTGCGCCCGGCGCCGTCGTACACCGCGTGCACGGCGCCGCGCAGGTTGCGATCCTCGGCGTCGGGCAGCATCTCGCCGTGCACGGTCCGGCCGATGACGCGTTCGGGTTCGGTACCGGTGAGCAGGTGCACCTCGACCGGACGGCGCAACGCGTCGTACGTGGTGCGCAACCGATGCCCGCGGTCGTCCCAGGTGGCCAGTACCTGCCCGGCGATGTCGGTGAGCACCCGCCGGACGCCGGTGTCCATCCCGGCCTGGCGCAGCAGCCGGCCACCGAACCCCCGGTCGGTGCGCAGGACCAGGCGGTCGAGCCCGTCGCGGACCTCGAGCTCGTTGCCCTCGACGTCCAGCGTCAGCCGGGTCAGCTCGGCCGGTTCCGCCCCACCGGCCTCGGTCCGGGTGCGGAACGCCCGGCCCAGGCTGTCCAGGTGGGTGACCGTGGGCGTGGCGGCGTGCGCGGCCGCCTTGACCGCCGCGTCGCGTTCCTCGGCGCCGAGCCCGCCGTCCACCCGTCGCGCGTACCAGGTCGGCAGGTAGTCCCCGGCGGGCAGCAGCGCGGCGAACCCGGCCAGGTCCGCGTCGGTGCGCGGATCCAGCAGGACCGTGTCGTTGCCGTCCCAGGTCTCCTGCCGCCACGGGTCGAAGACCACCTTGTCCCAGCTGTGATCGGGCCGCAGCACGGCCACGACCCGCTGTACCGCGTCGTAGCACCGGGTCGCGCTCACCCCGGCGGCACGGTCGGCCTCGAAGCGGTGGGTGCCGGTGAAGAACGGCTCGTACTCGCGGACCGGGCTGCCCTTGGCGTTGAAGACGGTCCAGCCGGTGGCGATCCAGCGTGGCGAGACGATCGGGCCGCCGTCGGCGACCGGGCCGGGTGCGGCCGCCGCCTTCGTCTGCACGATCCGGCCGAATCCGTCGGAGTACGTCACGGTGTGCTGGATCCGGACCGGTTCCCCGGCCGGCTGGTCGGCGGCGTGGGTCTCCCGGACCAGGGTGTGCACGACCGGGCCCTGCGGCTGGGTGTCGCCCCGGGAACGGTGGTAGGCGAACAGATCGTGGATCAGCCGGGTGGTGGCGGCGCCGAGCAGCCCGGCCGGATCGGTGACCTCGCCCGCGAGCACGTCCTCGGGCAGGTCGGCGGTGAACCCGTCGAGCGAGTCACCCACCGGTTCACCCGGCTTGCCGCGCACGGCGGTGCCGACGACGACGCCGTGCACGTCGAACGCGACCTCGCTGCGGTTGCGGTTGGCGTCGGTGACCAGCCGCGGTTGCAGCACCCGGTAGTCGAAGCCGCCCGCGACGATCTGCCCGACCGCGTCCCGTTCCCCGACGGTGGTGCGGTTGCCGAGCGCGTCGCGGACATCGACGACGGCGAGGTCGTACGGGTCGTACCCGGCGATCGTGGTGGCGCCGAACGGGTCGGTGAACCGGACCGGGAGGAAGAAGTGCGCCCGGGCCAGCGCCAGCTCGGCCTGCGGGGTGCCGCCGGCCGCGAAGTGCACCCGCCCGGACGGCACCCACCAGCCGGCGTCTGCACTGTGGACGTACCCGGCATCGGCCAGCATCGCGTCGTCGACCCGGTCGCCGTACGCCTGCGTGACCATCTCGGGTGTCAGCGCCAGCGTGTGCGACTCGTACGGCAGCGCCAGCGACTCCAGTGCACCCAGCGGCAGCGGCCCGGTCAGATCGTCCCGCCGGTACAGCGTGCGGCGGTGCTCCAGCAGCCGGCGCGCCCCGTCGGCGGCGACGCGCAGTTCCTCGGCGGTGAACAGCCCGCCGGGCTGGGTGGGCGGGTCGAGCAGTTCGAAGCGGCGCCCCTCGGCCGGCAGCGGGGTGCGGTAGGCGACCGGTCCGGTCACCGCGGTGGTCATCCGGTTGTCCACGACGGTCATGTACAGCCGGTGCTGCGCCGCCCGGTCGGCCGCGCTCAGGGTCGGGTCGGGATCGGGGTGCCGCCGGCCGTAGGTGACGCTCACGGCGCGCAGCACGTTGCCGAAGCTGTCGACCTCCAGGGTGACGCCGTGGCTGACCCGGGGGTCGGGGACCGTCTGGTCACCGGCCTGGTCACCGGTCCCGTAGGTGGCGCGGTCGTACGCCGCCTCGACCGTCTCGTGCTCGTGCACCAGGAACACCGGGTGGGCGTTGCGTCCGCGTGGCTGCACCAGCCGGAGCGCGGGGCGGCGTTCGGTCACCGTGTACGGCAGCCCTTCCCGCTCGGTGCGGTCCTGCGCGTAGACCTCCTGGCGCAGCATGGTGCCCCGCAGGGCGCGGAGCGCGTCGCGGCGATCGGCGTCGGACAGCCCTTCCGGCAGCGTGGTCGCGGGCAGGCGCACGATCGGGTCGCCGTCCCAGTACTCCTGCCGCAGCTGCGTGGCTGTCGCTCCGCCCGGGTCGTGCAGGCCGGTGTGGAACCAGGTGCGGGTCAGCACCGGCGGCGTGGTCAGCACGTCCGTGCCGGTGCCGGCGGTCGCCGCGACGGTTTCGGAGTCGGTCTGCTCGACCAGGCCGAAGCCCCGGAACTCCCGCTCCACGCCGTCGTAGGCGCCGTGATGGTAGGTGTATCGGGCGACGAACCGGCTGTGGCTGACCTGGTCGAGGGTCTGTACCTCGGTGACGACGTGCACCGGGAACGGCAGCCGGGTCGCCCACGGCCGTCCGGCGGCCCGGTCGGCGAGGTAGAACCGGATCGACGAGGCATACCCGACCCGGGTCTCGGCGCCGAGGTTGTTGCGCACGCCGACGAGCAGGTACGGCTTGACCCCGCCCATCAGGTCCAGGTAGCGCAGCCGGTCACCGGCGGTCCCGTGCCGCGGCGCCGGCCACACCAGGCAGGCGGTGCCGTTGCCGAGCAGGTCGGTGACGGTGACGTCGGTCGCGGTGGCGGTCGGCGGGACGTGCGTGATGTGGTGCGGCGCGGCGAAGGAGTTGCCGGACTGGTTCAGCCACACGCGCACGCCGTCGCCGTCGAGGTAGAGCAGGTCGGCGACGCCGGTGCCGTCGACGTCGGCGAGCCGGACCCGCCGCTGGTCGAAGGACTCCGGCGGGGCGAGGATCGGGGCGCCGGCCATCGGCACCCGGGCGCCGAAGCGGCCGTGGCCGAGGTTCGGCCAGTACGAGATGTCGCCGTTGCGGATCCGGACCACATCCGGCAGGCCGTCGCCGGACATGTCGGCCAGGTACACCGATCCGGTCCGGTCGGCGAGCACCAGGCGCGGCCCGGTCTCGTCGTCGAGCGGGTGCGGGCGGCGGCGGGCGTCACCGAACCCGGCGGCGCCCAGCGACGGGTACCACGTGATCGCGTCGGTGTCGGTGAGCAGCAGGTCGGCGTGCCCGTCGCCGTCGAGGTCGACGAGCCTGGCGTCGGCGCGGTCCAGGTCGGTGGGCAGCCGTTCGAACGCCCGGAACGGTCCCCAGCCGTCGCCGTCGCGTTCGGTGAACCCGGGGACCGGGCCGTCGAACGAGACGACGTCGAGGGTGCCGTTGCCGGTCAGGTCCAGCAGCTGCCGCCGCGTCCCGGCGGGAGTGCCGAGTGCGCGCGGGACCGGCTGGGCGGCGACGGCGACGGCCGGTGCCAGCCGGCCGTCGCCGTAGTTGCGGTGGTAGAGCCAGCTGCCGCCGGACTCCACCAGCGCGCCGGAGATCCCTTCGCCGTCGAGGTCGACCCAGGCCGCCGGTCCGGCGGGAGCGTCGGGACCGGCCTCGCGCACGTCCTCGGCGAAGGTCGCCGCGCTGTACTCGCACTCCACCGGTGGCATCGACCGGCGCAGGTAGCCGGTGCCCGAGCGGCGGTACGCGTGGACGGTGGCCGACGCCAGCAGGCTCGCGATGGGCTGCCCGCGCCCGGGGTCGCCGTGATATCGCAGCTCGGTCGCCCGGACCAGGCAGTCCGCGCCGACGCCGGGCTCGTCCGGGAAGTGGTGGAACATCAGCACCCGCCGGCACAGCCGGTAGAGGCGCAGGTCGAACCCGGGCCGGTGGTCGGAGAACGGGTCCAGGCGGGCCGGCCATGGCCGGTCGGGTTGCGGCGCCGGGTGTTGCGGGTCGTGGTCGCCGTAGTCGAGCACCACCTCGAACGCCCAGTCGGGTGCGGCCGGCTGCGGGTCGGCGAGCCGGGAGGCCCGGTTGCCGTAGCGGATGCGTTTGAGGTACCGGTGGGCGCCGCGCCCGGCCGGGGTGCGGTTCAGCTCGGCCGGTGCGCCGGTGTCCACTCCGAGGCTGTCCTCGCCCCGGTACTCGAACTCCATCGCGTTGCCCCGGTCGTCGTACCGGCGGCAGATGAGCCAGCTGAACACCCGTTGCGGCGCGGCCGGGTCGGCGATGCGCGACTGCGGGGTCTCCCCGTACACGGTCGTGGTGCCGTCACCGCCGGCGGTCCGCCAGTGCACGTCCCCGTCGGCGTGGCGGGTCCACCGCTCGACCCGTGCGAACGCGCCCTCCACCCGGGGGCGGTACCGGTCGATGCGGTGGCCGGGCGCGTGCCCCGGCCGGTCCAGCACCACCGGGGTGCCGGCGCCGTCGAGTTCGGGCACCAGGTCCTCCGCCCCGGCCAGGACGAACACGTCGCCCTGGCCGTAGACCGGCAACCGCCGGTCGGTCGAGCGGGCCACCGCGGGAAGGCCGAGGCTCCAGCCGAGGCCGAACGCGCCGTTGCCGGTCCCGGAGTCGTACCGCAGCGTCAGCGCCGGCCCGAACCCGCCCCGCCCCGGGCTCACCGGGATCGGCACGCTGAGCGAGCCGGTACCGGTGGCCGGGTTGATCGCGAACGTCTCGTCCATCCCGCGGATCGCGCCGCCGCCGGCCGGTACCGTGACCGCCGGCGGATCAGCAAAACCGCGCGGCTGATGCGCCGCCTGAGCGGCGGCCGGCGATTCCGGCCGGGGAACGGCCTCAGAACGTGTAGCCGAAGACGACGCCGACATCAGCGAGCACTCCTTCCTTGAAGCGGGTCACGGTCGTGCCGCCGATGGTCACGGTCTCGGCCAGCGCGGCCGGGATCGCGCGGATCTCCAACCGCCACGGGGTCTCGGCGGACACCGGTACCCCCTGGGCGAACGCCGTCCCGGCCGCGGGCAGGCCACCGAGCTCGGCCGGTGACACGGCCAGCGACAGCTCGGCGGGCGGGCCGGACGGAGCGGTGAGCCGCAGCTCGATCGGATCGGCCGGGTCGTACGTGAGGCCGTCGGCGAGCCGGACGAACACCGCTGCCGCGTTCACCTTCAGCGCCCGGTCCCGCACGTGTGCCGGGAACCGGTCGCGGCCCAGCGGCACCGTCAGGAGGTGCGGCGCGGTCCCGTCGGGGTGCAGGAACCGCGGCCAGCCGTCGCCGAGGTCGGTCCGGCCCGACACCATCCGGTACAGCCCGGCGGCGCGTTCACCGACCGGCATGCTCGTGACGGCGGCCGCCAGGTCGGCCTTCGCGGCGGACCGCAGCTGCCCGCCGCCGTCGCGGGCGGTGTAGCGCACGTGCAGGATCACGTCGCTGATCGACTCGTAGTCGAACTGCCGGAACGTGTCGGGCAGTTCGATTCGCCACGCCCCGATCGCGCCGGCGCCCTCGAACGGCAGGTACCGCTCGTCGTCGAAGTTGGTCTGGAACATGCCGGCGTCCTCGTGCCCGGTGCTGGTCACGATCGACTGGACGCCGCCGGAATCGCTGCGGAACCGCACGTCCTCCGGCCCGGTCCAGGCGTAGCCGGGGCTGACCGCGGCGCTCACCCGGGTCCGGTTGGCCAGCAGGGTGAGCCGGGCGGTCACGTTGGTGTACGGCCCGGTGGTGCACGGGATGGTCACGCTGACCGACTTGATCCGCCGCATGTGGTGCCCGGGCTGGTCGAGGTCGAACAGCGCCTCCGGCAGCTCCAGGTAGCAGCTGCCCTGGCGACGCAACGCCAGCAGCCCTTCGGGGTGCAGGCTCGCCAGCGAGATGTGCTTGGTCATCTCGTGCTGGCGCCGGTTGAGGTCCAGATAGGACACCTGCATCCGCTGGATGTCGCGGTGCAGCGCCTCACCGGCGAGCAGCCCCTTGCGCAGGCTGTCCCAGTAGCTGTACTGCACGAACGAGCTGCCGTCGACGCCGAGCTCGAAGCGGTACGCCCGCTCGGCGCGCTTGGCCACGTCGAACGCGAGCTGGTACCCGGCGAAGTATGCCTGCGCGGTGCGGCCGATCATCCAGTTGTACAGCTCGGCGTTGGTGTACTTGCTGTGCAGGAACTCCTCGGTGCCGCGCGCCTGCTCCAGCTGGGTGCGGTGACCGGCCAGCTCGTCGGTGGCGATGCGCACGCGCACGGCCGCCTCGGCGAGCTGCTTGTCGATCTGCATGATCTCCTTGCCGGCCAGGTTCTGCTGGAGCACCATCTCCGTCTCGCGGTGCACCAGACCGGCCACGATGGCGGCCCGGGCCGACCCGTCGGCGTGCTTGCTCGCACCGGCCCGTTCCCGGCTGGCCATCGCTTGCAGGGCCGGGCCGAGCGCGGAGCCGGAGATGCCGAGCTTGACGCTGCCGCCGACGCCCCACGGCAGCGTGGCGATGCTCAGGTCGGGGATGTAGTACGACAGGATCGCGGCCGCCTCCCAACCGTGCGCGCTGTCCTGGAAGCGATGCGCGGTGGCCAGCTCGTCGAGCTGCTGCTGCTCGGACGCGATCATCTTGGTGCCCTCGCCGTTGACGACGGCGGCCTTCGCCGGCGCGGCCACCTCCTGGATCTGCTCGCCCTCGCCCGGCCGGTGCAGCTGCGCGACGCCCTGCAGCCGCTGGTAGTGCACGTACCGGGCCATCGCCTGGTCCCGCGAGGCACGCAGGGTCTCCAGCTGCCGGGTGGCGGCCTCGACCTGCTGGACGCGGATCTGCTCCATCGTGCGCAGCAGCGTGGTCTCCTGCCCGGCACGCAGCGCCGCGAGGTCCTCGGCGTCGCGCTTCTCCAGCACCTGGGTCAGGCTCGCACCGAGCTGCTGGACGTGCTGGCTGAGCTCGACCGCCTTCGCCGCCAGGGCGCGGAAGCGGTAGACCGGCTGTGGCGCCGACGCGTCGGCGATGGCGTTGGCGATGTCGGCACCGGCCGCGCTGGCCTGCACCAGCAGCGCCGGGTCGATCGGCGACTCGAACAGCGGCAACCGGCGTTCGATCCCGTCGACGTTCATGCAGTGGCGGATCTTGAACAGCCGGTCGGCGACCCTGTCCCAGTAGCCGAGGAGCTTGTCGTTGGCGGGGACACCGAAGTACAGCGTCTTCGGCAGCGGCACCGGCGGGGTGTTCGGGTTGACCACGACCGTGTCCGGCCGGACCGAGCCGAACAGGTACTCGATGTCGACGAGCTCGTTGGAGAGCGTGCCGAGGTCGAGTTCCAGCGTGGAGTACGTCTGCACCTGCGGGACGGCCCGTGGCGGGATCAGCGACGGCCGCGGGCCCAGGATCTGGGCTGCCAGCACGTACAGCTGGGTGGCCTCGTTGATCGACTCCAGGGTGTCGCGGCGGAACAGCTGATCGCCCCACGCGACAAGGTTGTCCAGGTAGCGCATCACGACGTTCTTGGCGTACGCGGTCGGCCGCAGCCGGGCGATCGCGTGCGGGTCGAACGGGCTGTCGCGCCACTGGTCGACCTCGTCGAGCAGGCCGTCCGGCGGGTTGCCGCCGGCCAGCATCTTGAGGATCTTGTCGATGCGGTCGTTGAGGATCGTCGCGTTGCTCAGCGTGTGCAGCGGCTTGGTCTGCCAGTACTTCTGCGGTGCCTTCAGGGTGGAGTTGTCGGTCGGGTCGAAGATGAGGTGCAGCCAGCGCTGTGCCTCCTCGAACCGCTGGTTCGCGCTGAGCCGGTCGGCGATCAGCAGCGGCAGGTGGAAGAACAGCTCCCAGTTGTAGAGCGTGTACCCGCCGCCGTACGTGAAGTCGATGTCCTCCACCGGGTACGGCGCGTCCACGACCGTGGTCGGGTCGTACCGGGTGTCGAAGTTCTCGGTCTCGCCGAGCTGAATCGTGCGGCTCAGCGCGCTCGTCGGGGAGCCGCTGCTCATCCCCTGGACCAGGTTGGCGATCCGGCCGTGGAAGTGCGGCTGGAACAGGTACCGCCGCTGCTGGGTGGCCGCGACCACGAGCTGCTGCGGCGCGTCCAGCCGTCCGTCGTCGACGGTGTGCCCGGCCGGGTCCTGCACCGATGCGCCGTCGAGGTCCTGGTCGAGGTAGTAGTGCCGCCGCACCCGGTCGATCGCCGCCGGGTCGACGCGGACGGGGTCGGCGGCGAGGTTCACCGTGACGGTCCGCGAAGTGACGTAAAAGGTGCGCTCGTCGTCGCTGAAGAAGAACGGCCGGTCCGGCCGCAGGCCGTGATACTGGTGCGGGTAGGACAGGGTGTACCGGCCGGGCGTCTCCTTGAACGTCAGGGTGTACGTCGCGTCCGGGAACGCGGTGTCGTCCTTCGGCAGGTACAGGTTGTCCCAGCCGTTCGGCTCGGCCAGCTGGACGAAGTCGTTGCCGTCCTCGTGCGTGTTGGCCGGCGGGTACACCCGGATCGGCTCGTGCTCGATCGGCTGGACGAAACCCTCCGGGCCGGAGAAGCGCCAGCCGTCCCGCGGGGTTCCGGCGATCTTGCTGTCGAACCAGATCTGCAGGTCCGTCGAGCCCTTCTCGATCCAGAACAGGTGGTCGCCGCGCGGGCCGACCGCACCGAGATCGGACCGCACCCGCTGCGTGGTGATGCGCCGGGGCTGCCACTTGCCGTCGACGTACTCGCTCCAGGCCAGCTGGATGTCCAGCTCGTTCGGCGACGGGTCCGCGACCGGCCCGGAACCGCCGTACACCGGCACGGGTGTCTCGGTGTACACCGGCCAGAACAGGAACAGCCGGTCCCGCCACTCCACCGGCAGGATGTGCCGCTCGGTGATGTCCAGGTCGACGGGCTCCCACGCGGTCCAGCGCCCGCCGAGGAACCGGCGGTGGTAGAACAGCGGCGTCGGCGTCCCCGGCACCCGGCCGAAGACGTGGATGTCCGACGACCCGACCCGGTAGATGCCGGCGATCTCCAGCCGGGCGATCAGGCTGAGCTTGTGGATGTACCCGGCGACGACCCGCTCGGCGGACTCGGAGGTGACGTCGTCCTGCCCCAGCTCGGCCTCGGCGGCCCGGAACAGCGGTGACCGGTCGGCCCGCAGCTCCGGCTCGATCCAGTTCTCCGGGAACAGGAACACCTTGCGGGCGGCCTCCCAGACGCGGTACTGCTTCATCCACGGCCAGTCCCGCCAGCCGGAGTTCGTCATCTTCGGCCCGGTCTCCAGGCCGAGCAGGCAGCGCTGCACGAACTGCTGGGCCGAGCCGATCGCCTGCTTGAGCCTCGACGTGGTGGCGCAGGCGCTCATCTCGGTGTCGATGAGGAAGTGCCCGTACAGCCCGTTCGCGTCCCGCCAGTGCTGCCCCTTCGCCGGGTCGGGGTTCGCGACGAGGTAGCTGACGAGCGCCTTGCGCTGGGTCTCGCGCAGCCCGTCCCGCAGCGGACGGGCGACCCGCGGCCACTCGTCCACCGTGGATCGGGCCCGGACGAGCTGCACGGCGGCCCGCGCGTCGGCCGCGGTCAGCGACGGTGCGGTGAACGCCACCGTCTGTGCCACGCTCGCGCCGAGCCGGGTGATCCGGCCGATCGCCGGGATCAGCCGGGCCAGCGCGGTCTCGTCGGCGAACCGGTCGACCGCGGTCAGGTCGAGCACGGGCTTGGCGGCCAGCGCCGTCAGGTCCGCCGTGACCCAGCCGGTCCGGGTGGCCAGTCCACCGAGGACGGTCGCGGTCGTGGCGCCGGTCGCCCTGGCGTCGGCGAGCATGCGCTCGACCGTGTCCGCGCCACCGGGGACCCGGTCGCGCGCGGCCGCCAGGTCGACCAGCCGCAGCCAGGCCGCGAACCGGGCCGGCGACGGGTCCACCGGTTCGGTCACCGCCAGCTCGTCCGGGTGCAGCCAGCCGGTCGGCACCGGCGTGACGCTGAGCCAGGGTGCCGGGCGGACCGGTACCCCGGGCATGCCGAGCCAGTGCAGCTGGCCGGGCTGCAGGCGCAGCAGGCCGGTCAGCCGGTGCGTCTTGGCCAGCCGGCGGACCGTGGCGAACTGGTGCGGGAACCCGGCGGCGGTGATCGTGATCTCCGGCTCGCTGCCGAGGTACGCCGGCTCGAGCAGGTCGGCGATCGCGAACTGCTCGGGTGCGGTCCCGGCGTGCAGCGTGCCGGTCAGCAACGCCCGGACCGTGTGCGTCGGCACCGCAAGGGCCTCGGCCAGGTGCTGGATGACGATCTCGGTGCCCTGCTCGACGCGGACGAACGCCAGCACCCGGTCGAGCACGATCGCGTACCGCTGCAGGACCGTGACCGGTTCGTCGAACAACCGGGCAGCGTCCACCGCGGACACCAACACGTTGCCGGGCTCTGGCTGGTACTGCGCGACCGCGGCGTACAGCTCCTCGACCGCGGCCCGGTAGAACCCGTCGGTGGACAGCGAGTTCAGCAGCCGGCGGTCCGCGACGGTCATCGCGCCGCGGAAGCACAGCCGCCGGGCCGGCGCGTCGTAGAACACCCGCGCCTTGATCTCGGCGGGAAACACCACACCGGCCGGGAGCCCCTTGAGCGGGGCCTGGAACGTCGGCCAGCGCAGCGCCAGCCGGGTCACAGCCGACCGGGCGGCGGCGAAGATCTGCTTGACCGCGGCCAGGAACGCGGTCGCCGTCGGAGCGGCCGCGCTGAGCGACTCGCGCTCAGCGACGGTCAGCGGCCCGGTCACCCGCAGCACCCCGTTCACCCACTCGACCCGTCCGCGCAGGTCGGCCGGCACCTGGAAACCCGGTGGCAGGCTCGCCAGCGGCGCGGAGTACACCGCGTCGGGCGACAGCGCCACCAGCAGGTCGTCGATCAGCTCGTCCGGCCAGCCCAGCGCGGCGAGCCGGGAGCGTAGCGCCGTGCCCTCCCGGTCGACGACCGCGGTGTCCGGCTCGTGCAGCGCTCGCACGGCGGCACGGATGTCGTCCAGGACCGCGGTGATCGCTGTGTCGGCGGGCGTCGTCACGGCGCTGCCCCGGTGGTGGAGCAGGTGGTCCAGTTCCGCGACCGACGTCCCGGCCGCGGCGACCCGGTCCAGAAGCTCGGCGAGGAACAGCACGTTGTGCGGGTTCTGCGGGAGGAACACGTCGGTCAGGCCGGTCATCGCCTTGAACGTCAGCAGATCCGCGATCGGCAGCCCGAGCCCGCGGGCCAGCAGCACGTGCCGGTACAGCCCCGACAGCTTGGCCAGGTCCAGCGGGCCGGTCGGGGCGAGGGCTGCCAGCAGGGTGCCCAGTTCGCCGTCGTTCACGCCGAGCGCGGCGGCGAGGGTCGCGCGGTTCGCCTGCGGTTCGGGCGCCACGGACACGGCACCGTTGACCGGGACGAACGCGGGGTTGACCGGGTCGACGACCGCCGGGTTCGCGAACAGCCGCTGGTACAGCGGATCCGGGCCGGTCACCGGCAGCGGCGACCAGAACGTCAGCGTCTGCTCGCGGGTCAGCCCGAGCCGGGTCGCCAGCAGTTGTACCGCCAGGCACCCGCGCAGCACCGTGGTCGTGAACGGCTGCGCCGGCGCGCCCTGGAACACCGCGAGGGTGGCGTCGAGCTCGGTCGTGGTCCAGCCGAGCCGGCGCCACAGCCGCACGAACAGGTGCAGGCGGGCCAGGAACGCCTCGGTGACCCCGGTCAGCTTCAGCTTCCACAGTTCGCCGGTGGTCGGGTCGGTCGACTGCGCGGAGACGATCCGCACGGCCGCGTCCGGGTTGACGTACCGGGTGGTGAGCAGCTCGACGAGTTCCTCGTAGCCGACCGCCAGCCGGTCCATCACCTTCGTCACCCAGGTGAGCGCGGACAGCCAGTCCAGCTGCTGGGTCACCGGCATCGACGAGCCGCTGAAGACCTCGACCGGGTTGCCGGTCTGCGCCAGGCCGTAATAGTGCCAGGGCATGACCCGTTCACCGCGGTGGCCGCCGGTCGCCGCCGGCACCAACCGCCACGTCGTGACCTTGTTGACCGTGCCCTCCGCGACAGCCACCAGGCCCGGGGCGTCAGCGCGGCTCCAGGCGGCGCTGCTGACGGTGTAGACCCCGTTCTGCGACTGGTCGGTCTGGTCCTTCACCAGCACCAGCTGCCCGGCTGTCAGCGCGACGCCGTCGACGGTCCGCAGTTCGGAGAGTCCCGGCAGCGACGCCGTCGTGGCGACGCGCACCGGTGTACCGCCGGTCAGCAGTACCCGTTCGGCCGGTGCCATCCCGAGCCGTTCGCCGATCACCTCGGGACGGTTGAACGCGGTCCACGGCGACGACGGCGAGAACTCGGTGAGCAGGCCCGCCCGGTCGGCGCCGAAGTGGCCCAGCATCGCGGCGGTCTCGGCCCGCCACAGGTCCAGCGGCAGATCCAGCGGGAACACCGAGGACCGCAGCACGTCGTACGCCCGGGTGTTCACGTGCTCCGGGCTCGCCGCCAGCCGTCCGGCGTCCGCGCCCGTCTGGTACGTCATCGCGGTGACCGTGATGGTCGTGCTCGTGGTGCCGCCCCGGACGAGGTCGAAACGCACCGAGCCGTCGGACAGGTGCCAGCGCTGGCCCTTCAGGACCACGTACACCACCTGGCCGGCGCTGAGCGGGTACCCGGCCTGGGCGAACGGTGCCCGGATCTGGTCCGGCACCTTGCGCAGGTCCAGGTCGGCGGCGAGCGCGGCGGGCACGGTGAACGGCGCGAACGGTGCCACCGCCTGCTCCAGCACCTCGTTGACCAGGTCGATGTACGGCAGCTCGGTGTTCGTGTTCTCGCACGTCAGCTCGATGTCGCCGAGGTCGGGCCGCCGGGCCAGCAGCACCTTCAGCGCATTGCCGAACGGTGCGTCGGCGCCGCGCCGGCTGAGAAACTCGAGGACCTCGGCGTAGTACGCGGCCGGGCCGGCGACGGACTTGCAGTGCTCGCAGGCGCACGCGTCGAGCGACCCGAACAGGTCGGTCAGCGTCGGCACGTTCACCGCGTCCGGCGTCAGCACGCTCGCGACGTCGACGGTGTTGTACTGCGGGCTGTAGGCAGCGACGGTCGCCATCGCCGCCGCGGCGACGGTGGCGGCCTGGGCGTGGACCTGCCCGGCCCGCTCGGCGTCGGGGAAGATCTGGCCGTAGCGCTCGACGAAGTCGTCGTGGTTGAGCTTCGCGATGTCGGTTGCCGAGGTGAGACCGGCGTCGAGGAGGGCTGCCGTCTCGGTGTGGCGGCGGGTCAGGTTGAACACGCGCTGGGTGGCGCGCAGTTCCCGGGTGACCGCCTCGGCGTCGGTGATGCCCTGGAGCAGTTCCGGGTGCGCGGCCAGGAACGACTCGACCTTGACCGCGCCGAGTTCGAAGGCGACGCCACGGCTGGTGACGTTGGTCCAGAAGGCGCGCAGCCCCGCGGAGCGGGTCTGGTCGGCCTGGGCGCGGTAGGCCAGCACCTGCGTCGGCATCGCGTCGGTGACGATGCGCTCCAGGGTCTCGGCGTAGCGGGTCACCCGGGTCGCGTGGTCGGCGCCGGTGATCTCCGCCGGGACCTGGTCGGCCGCCGGGACGGGCTGGCTGGTGATCACCGTCTTCCAGTCGGCGACGCCGAGCTTGGCCAAGTGCCGGAACGTGGGCGCCTCGCCGCCGGCACGCATCGCCCGCAGCCGGTTCACCAGCGGTGCGTGCCCACCGGTGAGCGCCGCGACCTGCATCGTGAACTGCAACTCGGGCACCTTCGGGCCGAGCCGCGGATCGCCGGCGAGCGCGGTCCAGAACCGCGCCGGATCGGTCTCGGCCCGATCGCGGGCCGCGTCGTCGACGTGGGCGGCGTACCTGGCGATGAACGCCTCGCGGTCGGCCGGCTGGTCCAGGACCCCGCCGAGCAGTTTCGCGATCGGGGCCGGGCCCGCGCCGTACTTCACCGCAGCCGCCCGGAACGCCGCCTCGATCTGCTCGATGCGGTCGTACAGGACGCCGGGGACGATCCGCTGCCGTACGGATTCCTCCAGCGCCCGGACGCGGACCTCGGGCTCGGTGGCGAGCAACGCGCTGAGATTCGTCGGCAGCTGCTGGCGGACGTAGCCGTAGTGCACCTCCGGCTGCAGGCCGGTGCGGCGGGCCAGTTTGTGCGCCACGACGAGCGAGGCCAGCCGTTCTGCCGGCCTTCTGACCTTCCCGGCGAGCAGGCTCAGGTCGCGCTGGCCGGTGCGCTGGGCGAGGTCGGCGAGCTGGACGTCGCCGAGGTGGGGCTGCAGCTCCTGCATCATCTGCTCGTACTCCGACCAGGTCGCCGGCTTTCCGCCGTCGACGGTCAGCGGCACGGACTCGACCTCGCCCGCGGAGAAGACCACCGCCGACTCGGCCGCCATCGTGGTGCCGTCCTGGGCGTACACCCGGACGAGCAGGTCCACCGGCGTGCCGCCGGGCGGGTACGTGATCTCGTACGCGCCGTCCGCACCGGTGACCGTGCGGCCGAGCTCGGACTCGTCGCGCAGCCGCTTGTGCCACGCGATGACCGTCCGCCCGGCGATGCCACGCCCACCGGCGAACGTGACGGTGCCCCGCACCGTGCGCGTGCCCTCGGCAGGAGCAGCTGCGGCCGAGCCGGTGCGATCCAGTTCCAGCGTCATCGGTACACCCTCATCTCGCGTCGTTCGACGAATGAGGTGACTGTGCGCGGCGGGTGCCGGGGGCGGTGCGGGGTGAAACGCGGGGTGCCGCGCCCGGTTGTCGGGAACCCGTCGCTGCCGTCGGCCGTCCGGGTGGGCCTGTTCGGCGTACTCAGCGTCGCGGTGAACTGACCGGAACGTCGGTCACGTTCAATACCGGCTGGCCCCGCAGGGTGAGCAGGCCGTTGAGCACGTCGACGGTAGCCTGCCAGCCGGCGCGGCCGCGCAGTCCGGCGGTGAGCAGCGTCGGCGGGACGTGTCCCGCGTGCAGCAGCCGCTGCCACCCGTTGACGTCGAGCTCGAGGAACTCCAGCGCGGGCAGGCCGGTGACCGCGTTCAGGTCGGTGACCGCATCGGACGAGGTGGACAGGGTACGGATCCGCGAGTGGCCCGCCAGCGCCGCCAGGTCGACGGGTCCACCCCTCACGTACAGGACCTCGGTTTCCGGCTCCACCGCGGCAAGGGTCGTGCCGGAGACCCGGACCAGCAGTCCGCCCTCCGAGGGCCGCCCAGCGATGTCGACGGGGCGCCGGACGAGCAGCTCGGTCAACGACGGCGCGACCCACTGCGCGCCCGCGCTCATCTCGTGGTCGACGAACAACACCTGGCCGACAGTGCCGCACGGTCCCGGGGCGAGGTCGACGACGTACAGATTGCCGCCCCAGTCGTCGCCGACGACGAACCAGGCCGGCGACGCCCCGAGCGCCTGGACCCGCCCATGCGGGTCGGGCGGGACGACCTCCGTCGCGCCGTAGGTCCACGACAGGTATCGCGCCTTCGGCTCGAGGTAGTCCCTGGCCGCCGCGTCGTCCAGGCCGACGATCTGCAGCCCGTAGAAGCGGTCCTCCTGCCGCGGCCGCATGATCAGCTCACCGGAGCCGGCGGCGAGGTACAGCGCCCGCACGTCCTCGGGCAGCGCCGCACCGAGCCGCGATTCGGCCGCCGCCAGCGCCGCCGGGCTCGCCGGCCGGGCCTCCGGCAGCAGCTCGCGCACCAGCGCCGTAACCGCGTCCGGGTCGGCGCCCGGCGACACGGTGACGCCGTCGTGGTGCACGGGTGTGCGACGGAACGGCTCGGGGTCCGCGCCGGGCACGAGCGTGACCACTTCCAGGACCTGATTGCCCATCCCGAACGTGACCTGCGGCGCCGCAGCCACGATGCTGACCATCCCGTCGCCGGTGCTCCTGGCCACGGCCCGGATCGCCACGCCCGCCCCGTCGACCAGGTCTGCGATCGGGGCGAGCGCGTCCATCGGCCGCTCCCCCCGGGCGAGGTCCAGCCCGACCCGGCCCGGGTCGCCGTCGTAGTTGGTCGAACCGCCGTACCCGCCGGACGACATGGAGCCGACGAACTCGGTCTCCCGGACATCGGGCGGGGCGCTGCGCAGCAGCGCCTCCACCAAGGGACGCCAGACGGCCGGCTCGTGCAGCGGGTTGTCGACCACCCGCCGACCTTAGCGGGAGTTGGACGGTTCCGGCGGGAGCTGCGAGCGCTGTTGCGGCTCGCCGGAAGATACGTGTCCCGAGCGGACGATCAGGCTGACACAGCGCAACCAGCGGCGCTCCAACGCGACTGGAATCGTCCGCCGCGGATGACAACCGGTGGGCGCGAGGTTGCGTCCTTCCATCCGATGTTGTCGGCGATGGCGCGTGGAGGGTTGATGGACGAATCGTGGACCGGCTGGACGAACGCATCAGCACCACGTTGGAGCGGCGGGCCGGTTCGGTCGACGCTTCGCCGCCGCACCTGGCGGACGACGTCGTCCGGCTGGGGCGCCGGGCCGCCCGGCGGCGCGCCTGGACGGCGGCGGCCGGCGGCGTCACGGTCCTGCTGCTGGCCGGCGCCCCGTTCGTGCTCCGCTCGGCGCCGCCGCACCGGGCGGACCCGCCCACTGCCGGATCCACCCCTTCCGTGGTGCCCACGGCCTGCGAGGTCGAGCGGCTCCCGCTGCCGGTCGGCGGCGCGCCGACGCTGGTGATGGCGATGGCGCCGACCGGACGGTACGTCGTCGGCCGGACGGCGCACACCGGCAGCACGTCGAACTTCGACCTGCTGATCTGGGACCGAGGCGTCCTGCACCGCGCCGACCTGCCGGGCGCGCAGCAGATCCCCACCGACGTCAACCCCGGCGGCGTCGTGGTCGGCTCCGCCGAGGGCCAGGGTTGGGTGTACGACGGCGGCACGGCCCGGCCGCTACCGGGCCGTCGACCGTCCCCGTCCGCGATCAGCGACGGCGGCGTCATCGTCGGCGAGGACGAGGGGCTCCCGGTGCTCTGGCGTTCGGCGTCGGACGCGCCGACACCCCTCCCGCTGCCCTCCGGGGTCTGGGAGGGGCACGCCACCGACATCACCGCCGACGGCAGGACCATCGTCGGCACGATCCGGGACCCGCAGACCAGCACCGGCCACGCGTACGTCTGGACGTCCGACGGGACGCGCCGGGAACTGCCGCTCCCGGTCGTCGCCGGCGCCCCCGCCACCGGCGCGTCCGCCGCGGGCATCACCGGCGACTGGGTCAGCGGCGCGGCCGAGACGCAGCACACGAGCGTGCCGGCCCGCTGGAACCTGCGCACCGGCGAGGTGCAGACCTTCCCGGACGCCCAGGGCGCTGCCGGGGACGTCAGCACCGACGGCTGGATGGTCGCCGGCGACCTGCCCGGCAACGCGACCCTGCTCCTCGACGATCAGGCCACGCTGCGCCTGCCACGCCTGCCCGAACACACCGACGCCCGGCTCCGCGACGTGCCCAAGGGCATCAGCCACGACGGCCTGCTCATCGCCGGCAACGCGTCCGCCGGTTCCCTGGAGACCCCGTCCAAGGGCACCCTCCCGGTCCTCTGGCGCTGCAAGTAACCGTACAGTCCGTCGAAGTGGGGCGGGCAGGACATGCGCAGCCACCACCCCACTTCGGCCGGTCATCAGCACATCACCGGAGGCAGGTAACCACAGCTCACCCCGGCGCTCTACTCCTCAGCTCGGGGCTGGACAACCGTGCCCGACACGTGGTTGAAGACGGAGACCGCGAGCTGCTGCCGGCCAGCAGCGTCGGCCACCGGCAGGCCGACCTGCTCGTCCCGTCCGGCCATGCCCGTGCAGCGTTCCACGATCTCGCCGATCTGATACATCACCCGGACGATCGCCTCGGCCTCGGCCCCCGAATACCAGTACGGGACCGTCACGCCGGCCTCGTCCGCGTACAGGCTCACCTGAATGCCGGTGGGCTCGTGGTCAAGCTCGAAGTAACCGTCATGCCGACGAACGTCGACGTCGCCCAGGACGCTCCGCGACTCCTCGACGATGCGCTCCCAGGCCACGCCGTCCGGCGCCTCCAACGCCTCGTCGTCGTCATCGTCGTCCCAGCCCTCGCCATCCTCGACATCCTCAGCGTCGGACGGCGAGGCCGAGTCCTTCAGCAAGAACGTGAGGTCATAGCTCATGCGTCGGCACGCTACCGAACCGCACGCCGGACCGACGCACAGCACTGGCCGGCACGGCTCGGTTTCAGACCGGGGTGGCGACCGGCAGACCGGCGACGCAGCGCACGTTGAGGCGGAGCTTGGCGGCCAGCAGGTCGATCTCCACGCGCGCCGTGTCACGGGCGCCGCCGTCCACGCTCGCGACCTTCGCGCCTGGGGCGGGCCGAACGTCGAGGACGCGCACCTTCCCGTCGGCGCAGCCGGCGACCACGACCCCGCCGAAGGTCGACAGGCTGACGGCGACCAGCGCCGGCGTCGCCTCGGGGTTGGCGCTCGTCACCGGCGCCGTGGTGGCCGGCGCGCCGGCCGTCGGCGGGGCGGTGGTGACGGCGGACCCCGGGTCGGTGTGTCCATCGCCGTCCGTGGCGTTGCCCGGGCGTCCGGCCGCGCCGCCCGACTCGGTTCGGCCGTTGCCCGCCGACGGATCGCTTCCGGTACCCGGGGACGGGCTGACGCTGGACTCGACCGCGGGTTCCGTCCCATCCGGCTGCGCGGTGCCGGCCGCACCCGGTTCGCGTCCTGCGGAGCTCGGCAGTTCGATCGGCCCGGCGTCGTGCGCCAGCAGGAACGACCCGAGGATCACCGCCGCAGCGGTCGACAGGGTGAGGGCGAGCCGCGTACGACGCCGGGTATGGAACTCCTCGGCGACGTCGTCCACCGGCGATCCGGTGAAGATGCCGATCGCCCGGACCGGGCGGTGCGGCACGCCGGACGGAAGCCGTTCGGTGACGTGGTCCTGCCCGTCGGGCACCTGTGCTTCATCCACGAACATAGTTTCTATCAGACGGCTCAGCGCGGCACGGTCAGCGCCGCGATGGGCTCATCGGCCGGTGCGCTGTTCACCGAGACGTTCTCCGCTGGACACGCCCTGGAGGCCGACCGCGCCGCCGTGCCGAATCCGGTCGTCCTCGATCACGATCGCGGTGACACGCACATTCATGACCACCCACAGACCGTAACAACCCCGCCCGGCCACCACCTGCCGCAGCGGTCATGACCACCCGGGCCGACCGGTCACGGCTACGGTGGTGCTGCCCTTGACGACGTCGAACGTGCCAGACGAGGCGGCGATCGGACGATGGGATGGGATCACCCCTCGCAGTGCTAGTAGCTGCTCACACCCGACTCTGGACGGCAACCGGAGGGTATTGCTTCCGAGCGGGCCAGGATCTCCCGAACGGCGCCTGCAAGACCTTCGATGTACTGGCCCTGAGACGAGTAGTGATTCGGCACGGAGACGCTGACGGCGATGTCGCGATCGATGGTGGTCCAGGTCGTCGAGTTGCCCGCCGGTCGCGTTGCCCAGCACGTGCCGGAGACCAGATACACCAAATCTGTCCGAGCCACGGCCTGCTTGGCCGCGTCGCAGCGCACGACGATCGGCGGCGCCCCGAACGCCGCGGCGAACCTGTCCTCTGGCGCGGCGACCGGACGATGCGCCGCCTCGAGAAGGTTTGCCGGCAGGCGTCCGATCAGGGCCTGGCACTGTGAGGCCCGCTCGGGGGCGGGTGGCGCGAAGGACACCGGCAGCGGGGCCGCAGGGACCGGGCCGCTCTCGCCCGCCGGTTGAGGGCGGCTCACCAGCCACAGCGTGACACCGGTGGCAATCGCCGTCGGCACGGCGACGGCGCTGGCGATCGCGTAGGACAACCTGCTTGTGCGCTCCATGTACGGCCTTCCGGGCACCGGCGGTCAACGACAGCGGCATCGTCGTGCACATCCCTGCACGTCCCGTCCAGGAACGTGCAGGGAGTCTGGCATCGCGAGTCATCGTACGAACCCGTCGGCGTTCGGCCGTCCGGGGCCGCGACGGCGGCGTGCCGGTGCAGGGCCCACGCGTCGGTGAGCGCGCCGATCCACATGGGCGGCCACTTCGAACTGGTGGCCTTCTCGTGCCGGATCGGGCTGCCAGGCCGGACCCGCGGCATGTCGCTGGTGCTGCCGCGAGGTCGGCCTGGCCCCCGATCACGTGCTGTTCGTGGGCGGCCGCGGCGAGAACGTCGCGGCCGCCCGGTGCGTCGGACTACACGCGCGCCTGTTCGTCGGCCTGGGCCTGGACCTCGTCCAGTGAGTCGGGGATCTCGGCGCCCGCTGCGGCGTCCGGCAGGTCGTCCTCCATCCGGTGCAGGGGACGGTATGCCAGGCCCAGCGCACCCCAGATCACCAGCAGCACGCCGCAGGCCAGCAGGATCAGGCCCGTGCCGCGGGCATCCCCGACGCCCACGACCCGCCCGACGGTGTCCGCGAGCGCGCCCCCCGGCCGCAGCAGCGGCGCGACCGCCTCCGTGAACGGCGGTGCGGTCAGGAACGCGACCGGTGTCATCGCCACGGCCAGCATCTGGTTCGTGGCGAGGACCCGGCCCTGCAGTTCGAGGCCGACCTTGACCTGGATGATCGCGAGCCAGTGGGCGTTGAGGATGGTGAGCGAGGCGTACCAGATGAGGCTGCCCGCCGCCGCGAGCGCCGTCGACGGCCGCAGCCCGACGAGTGCGGCTCCGAGGCCGACGCCGATGACGAAGCCGACCATGCCGGTGGCGCGGCGTTCGGCGCCGCCCCACAGCACCATGGCCAGCGCGCCGAGGGCGGCCCCGACGCCGCTGAACGCGGTGACGACGCTGACCCCCGTCGTGCCGCCGAAGGCGTACACGGTGGGCACGGTCACGGCGAGGGCGAGCATCGCGAGGTAGTTCTCGACGACGAAGAACACGATCATGACCATGAGTGGGCGGCGCCGGATGAGGAACCGCCAGCCGCCGACGATCGCGCGGACGAAGGTCTCCTCCTGGCGGCGGAAGAGCCGGTCGGGCAGGCGCACCAGCAGCAGCGTGCCGACGCCGACGAGCAGCGACACCACGTCGACCGCGACCACCCACGGCATGCCCAGCGCCGTGATCAGCGCGCCGCCGGCCAGTGGGGCGATGAGCATGCCGATGCCCGGGCCGAGGTTGGCGAGGGCGTTGGCCTGGCCGAGGTACGGCTTCGGCACCAGCTGCGCGACCGCGGCCAGGTAGGCGGGCCGGTGGAAGGCGGTCACCGCGGACAGCAGCCCGGCCAGCAGCCCGACGCTCCAGATCTCCAGGCGGCCCAGCGCCAGCAGGGTGACCACGGCGGACATGACCGCCGCGCCCGCCCCGTTGCAGGCCAGCATGATGCGCCGCCGGTCGATCCGGTCCGCGACGGCGCCGCCCACCGGTAGCAGCAGGATCGAGGGCAGCAGGGCCAGCATGGTGACGAGGGCGTAGTCGGCGACGCGGCCGTTCTGCTGGTACGCCCAGACGCCCAGGGCGAACGAGCTGAGCGCGGCACCGATCAGCGAGGCGGTCTGGCCGGCCGTCATGACGTAGAACTCGCGCAGGTCGCGCCGGGCGCGGCCGCCGGTGACCGCGGTGCTGACCACCTCCGGCGCCCGGCCGGCGCTCCACTCCCGCAGCGTGCCGGCGATCTCGTCGGCCGCGGCCGCCGCCTGGTGCTTGAGGAAGTAGTGCCCGGCCCGGGGCAGGACGGCGAGGGCGACACGGTCCGCGAAGGCGCCCCATTCCGCATAGCGTTCCTGGTACAGCTCCGTCGAGCGGTCCCGCGCCCCGATCAGGCACAGCACGGGCGCCCGCAGCCGCCGCCGGTCGGGCCGGGTCAGTTCGCGGGTGAACCATGTCTGCGACTCGTCCACGTCGTGCCGCAGGCTGCGCAGGATCACGTCGGCGTCGAGGCCCTCGTCGTCGTCGAGGCCGCCGAGTGTACGCAGGAAGTCGCGGTACGCCCGGTCGGAGGTGAACCAGGTGGCGTGGAAGCGCCGGTGCAGCCAGGACGACACCCGCCCCGGCAGCCGGGCCGCCGGGAAGCTGCCGCCGACGACGAGCCCGGCGACCTCGCGGCCCTCGGACTCCAGGCGGAGGGCGAGCTCGGTGGCGGCCGCCGAGCCGACACAGTGGCCGTAGACCAGCACCGGGCCGGGCGGCAGGTCCGCGACCACGCGGTCGATCAGCTCGGCCATCGGCAGCGGCGGCTCGTCGGGCCGGGCGGGGTCGTGCCCGGGCAGCTCGATCGCCAGCACGGCGGCGCCCGGCAGGCGTTGCGCGAGTTCGGTGGCGAGCGGCCCGTAGGCCGCGGCCGAGCCGCCACCGTAGGGCACGCAGACGACGGTCAGGGTCGCGTCGGCCGGGCCGGCGAGGCGGTGCAGCAGCCCGGTCGAGCCGGTGTCGCCGTCGAGATAGGCGGCCAGCTCGCGCACGGTCGGGCGGGTGAACAGGTCGATGACCCGCAGCTGCGGGTCGATGGCCCGCACGGCGCGCACGGCCTTGAACGAGTCGCCGCCGAGGGCGAAGAAGTCGTCGTCGAGCCCGATCTCAGTACCGTCGAGGACCTCGGCCCAGGCGGCGGCGACCCGCAGCTGCGTCGGGGACTCCGGCGCGACCCGGGTGGCGGCGCCCGGCGGCTGCGGTGCGGGCAGCGCGGTCCGGTCCACCTTGCCGTTGGCGGTCAGCGGGAGCCGGTCGAGGACGACGAACGCCGACGGCACCATGTAGTCCGGGAGCCGGTCGCGCAGCGCGGCCCGCACCTGCCCGGGGTCGGCGGTCGCGGGCGTGATCCAGGCGGCCAGCCGGCGGGTGTGCGCCTCGCCGACGGGCAGTACCACGGCCTCGCCGACGCCGGGGACCCCGCGCACCGCGGAGGCGACCTCGTTGAGCTCGACCCGGAAACCGCGGATCTTCACCTGGTCGTCGACCCGGCCGAGGATCTGCACGAGGCCGTGGGCGTCGACGCGGACGCGGTCGCCGGAGCGGTACCACCCCTGCTGGAAACGGTCGTCGACGAGGTTCAGGTAGCCGCGGGCCACGCTCGGGCCACCGATGCGCAGTTCGCCCGGCACCCCGTCCGGCACCTGGCGGCCCGCCCGGTCGGTCACCCGGCATTCGACGTTCGCGAACGGGCGTCCGATGGGGACGATGCCGGTGCGGCGCTCGGCCGGGACCTCGCGCACGTCGCAGCCGAAGACGGAGACGGTCGTCTCGGTCGGGCCGTAGTGGACCTGGACCTCGAGGTCCGGCCGGACCCGTTCGATGCGGTCGACCAGCTCCCACGGGCAGGGCTCGCCGGCCAGGACGAGCAGCTCGCGGGGCAGCAGCGCGGCGAGGTCGCCGTGCGCGGCCAGCAGCTCCAGGTGGCTCGGGACCAGCTTCATCGCGTCGACCGGGTGCTCGGCCAGGTAGGCCGCGAACGCCTCCGGGTCGGTGGCGGTCTCGCGGTCCACGAGGTGCGCCACGCCGCCGGTGGCGAGCGCCCCGAACAGGTTCGTCATGCCGAGGTCGGCCGCGTGGGTGGACACCAGGGCGTAGGACTTCCGGTGCCCGATGCGGTCCGCCACGGCGTGCAGGTAGTGCGCGATGTTGCGGTGCTCGACCATGACGCCCTTCGGCCGCCCCGTCGAGCCGGACGTGAAGATGAGGTACGCGAGGTGGTCCATCGGCACCACCACGGCCTCGGCCGGCTCGCCGGTCACGTCCGCGACGACGATCGCCTCGCGGCCCGGGGCACGGCACGGTGCACGGTCCGCGAACGCCGTCTCGGTGAGCACGAACCGGGCCTGGGCGGTGTCGAGGATCTCCGCCACGCGGCCGTCCGGGTAGCCGGGGTCGACGGGCAGGTAGACGGCGCCGGCCTTCAGCGTGCCGAGCATCGCGACGGGCAGGGCCGTCCCGCGTTCGGTGAGCACCGCGACCGGCTCCTCGGGCCGTACGCCGGCCGCCAGCAGCCGGGCCGCCACCGCCCCGGCGCGCCGGTCCAGCTCCGCGTAGGTCAGCCGGCCGTCCGCCGCGACCACCGCGGTGGCCTCCGGCGTCGACCCGGCGTGGCGGGCGATGAGCTCGTGCAGTGGCCGGTCCAGCGGGTAGGACACCCGCGGGCCGTCCGGCCCGGGCCGCACGCCGGGCTCCAGCGCCAGCGCTCCGACGGGGCGGTCTGGCTCGGTGACCAGGCCCGTCAGCAGCGCCAGGAACCAGTCCACCAGCCGCCGGACGGTCTCCTGGTCGAACAGGTCGGTGCGGAACACCAGCATGCCGCGGTAGCCGTCGGCCACGCGCGACAGCGTGAGGTTGAGGTCGTACTTGGCGGTGTGGGTCGGCAGCAGGACGCCCTGCACGTCCAGGTGCGGCAGTCGCGGCGCCGCGGCCGGCTGCTCCAGCACGTTGAGCAGCACCTGGAAGATCGGCGTGTGGCCGAGGGTGCGCTCGGGCTGGAGCCGCTCCACGATCCGCTCGAA
This sequence comes from Dactylosporangium sp. NPDC049742, assembly GCF_040674675.1. Lineage (NCBI taxonomy): Bacteria > Bacillati > Actinomycetota > Actinomycetes > Micromonosporales > Micromonosporaceae > Dactylosporangium > Dactylosporangium sp. NPDC049742. Next base: position 38,696 of record NZ_JBFANF010000085.1, read on the forward strand.
CGGGGTCTCGGACTGCGCGAGCGCGTCGATCGCCACCTCGCGGACCCGGTTCAGCAGCTCGCGTCCGGTCGGGTCGCCGGAGCAGTCGGTCCGCATGACCAGCGTACCGATGAAGCAGCCGATCATCTTCTCGATGTCGGGGTGGTGCCGGCCCGCGACCGGGACGCCGATCGGGATGTCGTCGGTGCCGCACACCCGGGCCAGCAGCGCCTGGAGCGCGGTGAGCAGCACCATGAACGGGGTGGCCCCGCAGGAGGCGGCGAGGTCGGCGAGCGGGCCGGCCAGCGCCGCAGGTACGTGCACCGGCACCTCCCCGGCCCCGTGGCCGGCCACCGCCGGGCGGGGCCGGTCGGTCGGCAGGTCCAGCACCGGCGCCAGGCCCTGCAGCCGCTCGACCCACCGGTCGAGGGCCGCGGCCGACGGCTCGCGGCCGGCCTGCCAGCGGGCGTAGTCGGCGTACTGCAGCCCGGGCGCGTCCGGCGCCGGGCGGCCGTCGAGGCGGGCGGCGTACAGGTCGGCGAGCTCGCGCAGGGCGAGGTCGACGGACCACTCGTCGAAGGCGATGTGGTGCACGACGAGCAGCAGCACGTGCTCGTCCGGCCCGTCGCGGCGGATCAGCGCCCGCAGCGGCGGCTCCTCCTCGAGCCGGAACGCCCGCTGCCGGACGTCGTCGATCTCCCCGTCGGTCTCGACGATCACGTCGTCCGCGCTGCCCAGCACCGCGCTCGGCTCGCCGTCGCGGTCCACGTACCGGGTGCGCAGCACGTGGTGGCGCACGGCGAGGTCCCGGACCGCGGCGGTCATCGCGGCCACGTCCAGCGGGCCGGTCAGCCGGACGGTGGCTGTCACGTGGTACGAGCCGCTGTCGGGCTCCAGCTGGTGCAGGAACCACAGCCGGGCCTGGGCCGGCGACAGCGGCGCCGGCGAGTCCCGGTCGGGGGACGCGGGGATGGTGCTGGCGGCGCGGGCGGCGTTGCGGCGTGCCCCGGCCAGCCGCTGCTGCAGCAGCGAGCGCTGGGCGTCGGTGACTGTCACGCCTGCGCCGCCTCGTCCAGCAGCAACGCCTCCAGCGCGGCGGCGAAGTTCGCCAGCACCGGCTGCTCGAACTGCAGCCGGACCGGCACCGGGAAGTCCAGCGCGTCGCGGAGCCGGCCCACGACCAGCGTCGCCGACAGGGAGTGCCCGCCCAGCGCGAAGAAGTTGTCGTACACCGACAGCTCATCGCGCTTCAGCACGGCGCTCCACATCTCGGCGACCAGCTGCTCCGCCTCGGTGCGCGGCGCGACCCGCTGCTGCACCTCGTCCCGCGGCTCGGGCAGCGCGGTGCGGTCGACCTTCCCGGACGCGTTGACCGGCAGCGCGTCCAGCGTCACCCAGCGGCGCGGGACCATGTAGTCGGGCAGCGTCGCCCGCAGCAGGGCCTCCAGGGCCTGCGTGTCCGGCGTCGACCCGGGCCGCGGTACCACGTAGCCGACGAGGTGCGCGTCGCCGGTCGGGTCGGCGACGGTCACCACCGCCTCGGCCACGCCCGGCGCCGAGCGCAGCTGCGACTCGATCTCGCCGAGCTCGATGCGGTGCCCGCGGACCTTCACCTGGTGGTCGCGGCGGCCGAGGAAGTCCAGCAGGCCGTCGGTGCGCCAGCGGACCAGGTCACCGGTGCGGTAGCAGCGCTCACCGGGCCGGACCGGGTCGGCGACGAACGCGGCCTCGGTCAGGTCGGGCCGGCCGTGGTAGCCGCGGGCCACACCGGCGCCGCCGATCCACAGCTCGCCGATGGTCCCGGGCAGCGCGAGGCGGCCGGCGCCATCCATCACGTACACCCACTCCCCGGCCATCGGGGTGCCGATGGGCACGGTGTCGCCGACGGGTGCGGTGAGGCGGTACATCGTGGACGCCACGGCGGTCTCGGTCGGACCGTAGCCGTTCCAGCACTCGCCGAGCCGGGCCGTGAGCTCGCGGCCGAGCGCGGGGTCGAGGGCCTCGCCGATGGCGATCCCCCGTACCTCCGGTGACTGCCAGCCGGCCGCGACGAGCATCCGGAACGTGGTCGGGGTCGCGGTCATCACGGTCACCTTGGACTCGGCGATGCGCTGCGCCACCAGGTGCCCGTCGACGGCCACGCCGCGCTCCAGCAGCACCAGCCGGGCGCCGTTGCCGAGGCCGCACCACAGCTCGATCCCGGCCACGTCGAACGAGAGCGCGGTCAGGCCGAGCATCACGTCGTCGGGCGTCACCGGCACCAGCTCGCAGTTGGCCGCGACGAACGCCGCGACGGCGCCGTGGCTGAGCTCCACCCCCTTGGGGCGGCCGGTCGAGCCGGAGGTGTAGAGGATGTACGCGAGGTCGTCCGGTCCGGGCGCCGGGAGTTCGCCGGGCTCGGCGGCGAGCGCGTCGGCCAGGTCGACGAGGACGGCGCCGGTGCCCTCGACGAGCGGGCGGGCCACGTCGAGCGTCTCCGCGGCGGCGAGGACGACCTTGGCGCCGGAGTCGCTGAGCTGGTACCGCAGCCGCTCGGCCGGGTGGTCGGGCTCCAGCGGCACGTACGCCGATCCGGCCTGCCAGACGCCGACCAGCGCGGCGGGCAGGTGCCGGTCGCGGGGCAGGCAGATCCCGACGGGCGCGCCGGGCCCGGCCCCGTGCTCGCGCAGTGCGGTCGCGATCCGGGCCGCGGCCGAGGCCAGGTCGCCGTAGCTCAGGGTGCCGTCGGTGGCGTCGACGGCGACGGCCGCCGGGCGGGCGTCGGCCTGGGCGAGGACCGCGTCGAGCACCGTGGCGGGCGCGCCGGCGGGCAGGCCGGGGCCGGTGCCGAGGGCCACCAGGTCGGACCGCTCGGCGTCGCTGAGCAGGTCGAGCTGCGAGAGCGGGCGGTCGGGCTCGGCCAGCATCCCGTCGAGCAGGGCGAGCAGCCAGCGCGCCCAGCGTTCGGCCGTCGCCCGGTCGAACAGGTCGCGGCGGTAGTGCAGCTCGCCCTCGTAGCCGCTGCCCTCGGCCTCCAGCGACAGGCTCACGTCGAACTTGTTGAAGTCGAGCGGGGCGTCGAGCCGCTCGGCGCGCACGCCCGGCAGCACCGGGTCTCGCTGGGTGGTCTCGAGCAGGTACAGCATCGACTGGAAGATCGGCGTCGTGGCGGTGGAGCGCTCGGGCGCCACGGCCTCCACGACCCGTTCGAAGGGCGCGGTGGCGTGCGCGAACGCCTCGATGGTGGTCTCCCGGACGCGGTCGAGCAGCTGCCGGCCGGTCGGGTCGCCGGACAGGTCGGTGCGCATCACGAGCGTGTTGATGAAGCAGCCGACGACGCCCTCGGTCGCGCGGTGGTGGCGCCCGGACTCGGGCACGCCGACGGCGACGTCCTCGCTGCCGCAGAGCCGGCCCAGCAGCGCCTGCCAGGCCGCGAGCACCACCATGAACGGTGTCGCGTTGCATTCCCGGGCGGTCGCGCGCACCCGCTCGGCCAGCGCCGGGGACAGGCTGAACGGCAGGTAGCCGCCGCTCCAGTCGGCCACCGCCGGGTAGGGCCGGTCGACGGGGAGCGCGAGCACCGGGGCGAGCCCGGCCAGCCGCTCGACCCACCAGCCGACGTGGTCGTCCGCGGTCCGCGTGGCCTGCCACTCGGTGATGTCGGCGTACTGCAGCCGCGGCGGGGCGGGCGGCGCGCCCTGACCGAGCCGGGCGGCGTACAACGCGCCGATCTCGTCGAGGATCAGGTCCTGCGACCACGCGTCGGTGGCGATGTGGTGCACGGTCAGGGCCAGCACGTGGTGCTCGGCGCCGAGCCGGAAGAGCACGGCCCGCATCGGCGGCTCGCGGTCGAGCTCGAACGGCCGGCTCACCTCGGTCCGCAGCGCCGCGTCCAGCGCCGGCTCGTCGATGTCCACAAGGGACAGTTCGATCCGGTCGGCCGGGCCGGCGACGGCGTGTCCGGGCGGCGCGATGACGCTGCGCAGGACCTCGTGCCGGGCGGCGACCTGGCGCAGCGCGGCCAGCAACGCGTCGGCGTCGAGCGGACCGGTCAGCCGCAGCACCGTGGGCACATGGTAGATCGACGTGTTGGTCTCGAACTGCGCGTTGAACCACAGCCGGGCCTGCGACGGTGACAGCGGCTGCGGCGCGGCCGGGTCGGACCGGCGCGGGATCTCCGCGTCGACCCGGGCGGCGGCGCGGGCAGCCGCGACCCGCCGCTCCATGATGGCCCGTAAGTTGTCCTGGTCAGACATAGTCATAGTTAACTTCCCAATTTTCTATTTGCCGGTGGCCGGTTCGGCCACGATGTCGTCCATGACAAGCCGCTCGAGCTGCCCCGCGAAGTTCGCGAGGACCGGATGGTCGAACAGCAGCCGCACGGGAATCGCGCAGCCGAGCGTCTCTCGCAGCCGGCCGACGGCCCGGGTCGCGGCCAGCGAGTGCCCGCCGAGACCGAAGAAGCTGTCGTCGGCGCCGATGCGATCGGTGGTGAGGATCTGGGCCCAGACGTCGGCGACCAGCTGCTCCATCATCGACTCGGCCGGCCGGTGCGGCCGGTCCTCGCCGGGCTCGGGCAGCGCGCCCAGGTCGACCTTGCCGCTGGGCGTCATCGGCAGCGCGCCGAGCACCACCCACCGGTGCGGCACGAGGTAGGCGGGCAGGCTCGCGCGCAGGTGGGCGGCCATCTGTCCGGCGGTGACCGGGCCCGCGACGTAGCCGATGAGGTGCGCCTCCGCACCCTGGCCCCGCGCGGTGACGACCGCGTGCTCGACGTCGGGGTGGGCGCGCAGCACGGCCTCGATCTCGCCGAGCTCGACGCGGTACCCACGGATCTTCAGCTGATGGTCGCGCCGGCCGCAGAACACGACCTCACCGTCCGGCCGGCGGTAGACCAGGTCCCCGGTGCGGTAACACCGCCCGCCGGGCACGACGGGGTCGGGCACGAACGCGGCCGCGGTCAGGTCCGGCCGGTTGTGGTAGCCGATGGCCGGCCCGGCGCCGCCGATCCAGAGCTCACCCACGACGCCCGCCGGGACGAGCCGGTCCAGCGCATCCATGACGTACAGCCGCTCGCCGAGCATCGCGTGCCCGATCGGCACGGCGTCGCCGACCTCGAGGACGCGGTACGCGGTCGACAGCACGGTGGCCTCGGTCGGGCCGTACGTGTTCCACAGCTCCCGCACCACCGGCAGCAGCTCCCGGGCCAGGGCCGGGTCGAGCGTCTCGCCGGCGGCCCACACGCGCAGGTCCGCCCCGCCGGTCCAGCCCGCCGCGAGCAGGGTGCGCAGGATCGTCGGCGGCACGTTCATCACGTTGACGCGGTGCTCGGCCATCTGGCGGCCGAGGCGGTACCCGTCCACCGCGCTGTCGCGGTCGACGACCACGCAGCAGGCGCCGACGCCGAGCGAGGACCAGATCTCCGCGCACGAGACGTCGAAGCTGAGCGTGGCCACGGCGAGCATCCGGTCCCCGGGCCCGAAGCCGGGCTCGAAGCGCAGCGCCTCGGTGAGCGCGGCGACGCTGGACTGCGCGACGGCCACGCCCTTCGGCTTGCCGGTCGAGCCCGAGGTGTAGAGCAGATAGGCCCGATCGCCGGGCCCGACGGCGGGGAGGTCGGCCGCGGGCACGGCCGGCGCCCGGTCGAGTTCCAGGTCCAGGTCCAGCGCGCCTGTACCGGCCGCGGCGGCGGTCGTGGACCGGCAGAGCACGGTCTTCGCGCCGCCGTCCGCGGTGAGCCAGGCCAGGCGCCCGGCCGGCAGCTCGGGCTCCAGCGGCAGGTAGGCCGCCCCGGCCCGCCACACCCCGAGCAGCGTCGCCGGCATCCGGTGGTCGCGCGGCAGGCACACGCCGACGACGTCGCCGGGCCCGATGCCCTGACCCAGCAGGAGCGCCGCGATCGCGGCCGAGTCGTCTCTTCAATTTCGGCCCGATCGACGGTGAGGACGAGATATCGCCGGACTGGACCGCGGAGAAAGCGGTCGACGTCGACTCGGCGGC
>NZ_JBFANF010000086.1:0-44373 GCF_040674675.1 Dactylosporangium sp. NPDC049742
GGCGGCGGTGCGGTGCCGGCCGGCGGCGGCGCGGGCCGGCGGGGCCGCCGCGGGCGCGCGACGACGCCGAGGGCGCGCAGGGCGGCGTCCGTGTCGGTGAACGTCGGCACCCGCGACGTCTGCAGCAGCCGCTCGACGGTGGCCGTCATCGCACCCGCCGACCAGCTGGAGACGACGGTCGGCACGCGGGTCGCCGCGGCCGCGTCGAGGATCACCGGCAGCAGCCGCTCGGCGTCGTGCGCGCTCCAGGTGGGCAGCGCGACGAGGACCGCGTCGAACGCGTCGCCGGCGGTCGCCTCGTCGAGCATCCGCCGCAGCAGCGCCGGGTCGCCGATGACGGCGCCGGTGAGGTCGAGCGGGTTGCCGGGCGTGCCGAAGCGCATGAGCCGGCGCAGCTGGTCGGTGCGTTCGGCGTCCAGCGGCGGCACCGACAGCCCGGCCGCCTCCGCCCGGTCGGCGGCGTAGCTGCACTCGCCGCCGGAGGGGGACACGACGAGCAGGCGGGCGCCGTGCGGGAGCACGCCGCGGGACAGCAGGTCGGCGACGTCGACGAGCACTTCGAGGGAGTCGACGACGTGGACGTCCTCCTCGGCCATGACGGTCCGGAAGACGTCGTGCGAGCCGGTCATCGCGCCGGTGTGCCCGAGCGACGAGCGCGCCGCCGCGTCGCTCGCGCCGACCTTGAGGGCCACGAGGTGCTTGCCCGCGTCGCGCGCGGCGCGGACGGCGGCGACGAACGCGTCCGCCCGCCGCACCTGTTCGAGGAAGAGCGCGATCACCGACGTGTGCGGGTCACCGGCCAGCGCCGTGACGAGGTCGGCGACGTCGACGTCGCACTCGTTGCCGACGCTGATCAGGGCGCGGGTCCCGAGGCCCCGGGCCGTGGCGAGGTTGACGACGTTGACGCCCATCCCGCCGCTCTGGCTGACCACGGTCACCGAGCCGGGGAGCAGGTGCTGGGCGATGTTGAGGGTCGGCGTCGCGATGACGCCGTCGACGGGGCTGAGCACGCCGATGCAGTTGGGGCCGACGATCCGGGTGCCGGTCGACCGGGCGATCCGGCTCAGCTCGGCCTGCGCCGCCCGGCCGGCCGCGCCCTCCTCGGCGAAGCCGGAGGTGCAGACGACGACGTGCGCGACGCCGGCGGCCGCGCACTGCCGGGTGACGTCGAGCACGCGGTCGGCGCCGACGAGGACGTACGCGGTGTCGACCGGCCCGGCGTCGGCGATCGACGGGACGCACGGCAGCCCCAGCACCTCCTGGTACTTCGGGTTCACCGGGACGATCCGCCCCGGGTAGCCGGTGCGCAGCAGGTTGGCGATCGCCCGGCCCGGGTGCCGGTCGACCCCCGGTGAGGCGCCGACGACGGCGATGGAGCGCGGGGCGAGCAGCCCGGCGAGGTCGAGCGCGGGCCGGCTCGCGGTGGCGACGGTATCGGCGGTCACAGCGTCCTCCGAGGGGTGTGGGTGGTCAGCGGGTGAGCAGCACGACCTTGCCGGCGACCCGGCGCTCCTCGATGTCGAGGAGGGCCCGGGCCGCCCGGTCGAGCGGGTAGGTGGCGTGGATCTGCGGGCGCAGGGTCCCGCCGGTGAGGCCGGGGGTCAGCGCGGCCCACTGGGCCGCCGGGAACTCGGGGTGCAGGCGGGTGTACGGGCCCCACGCCACCCCGCGTACGTCCACGTTGGCGAGCAGCAGGCGGTTGAGCCGCAGCGCGCCGATGGAGCCGGAGGCGAAGCCGAGCACGAGCAGCCGCCCGAGCGGGGCCAGGCAGCGCACCGAGTCGAGCGCGACCTCGTCGCCGCCGACGGTGTCGACGACCACGTCGACCCCGGCGCCACCGGTGATGTCGCGGGTCCGGCGCAGGAAGTCGGACGCCTCGACGACGTGGTCGGCGCCCGCGCGGCGGGCCGCCCCGGCCCGGCCGGGGCTGGACACCACGGCGACGACCTCGGCGCCCAGCCACTTGGCCACCTGGACCGTCGCCGTCCCGACGCCGCCCGCCGCGCCGTGCACGAGCACCCGGGTCCCGGCCCGGACCTCGCCGCGCACGACGAGCGCGTAGTGGGCGGTGAGGTAGTTGAGAGGCAGGCAGGCGCCCTCGGCGAACGACACGGCGTCCGGCAGGGGGAAGACGTGCGTCGCCGGCGCCGTGACGGCCTCGGCGGCGGCGCCGACGGGCAGCCAGCCGGCGACCCGGCCGCCGGGGGCGATCCCGGCGCCGGGCGGGGCCTCGCGCACGACGCCGGCGAAGTCGATCCCCAGCGTGAACGGCAGGTCGGGCTTGAGCTGGTAGCGCCCGTGGCTGAGCAGCAGGTCGGGGAAGGCGAGGCCGACCGCGTGCACGTCGACGAGGTAGTGGCCCTCCGGGCGGACCGGCGCGGGCACGGTGGCGACCTCGAGGACCGCGGGCCCGTCGAGGCGGGTCACCCGCACGGCGCGCACGCCGTGCACGCCGTGGTCCCCGGCGCTCATGCGGCGGCGGGTGCCGACACGACGCCCGCAGCCTGCAGCAGCCCCAGCTCCTCCTCGCTCATGCCGAGGCGGTCGAGGAGCACCTCGCGGGTGTGCTCGCCCACCCCGGGGACGCCGGTGTACGCCGGGCCGTCGTAGCCGTCGATGTGCAGGATCGGGCCCGGCACGACCACGTCGCCGAGGACGGTGCCGGTGAGCGGCCGCAGGGTGCGCTCGCGGAAGTGCGGGTCGCCGGCGATGTCACCGGCGTCGTTGACCGCCGCCGCGACGACCTCGTGCCGTTCGAGGATCGCCAGCACCTCGTCCCGGCCGTGCTCCTGGATCCACGCCGTGACGATCTTCTGCAGGCTCTCGTTGTTGGTCATCCGTGCGGTGTTCGTCGCGTAGCGCGGGTCGGTCTTGAGGTCGGCGCGGCCCATCGCGTCGAACAGGCGCATCGCGATCGTCTGGTTCGACGCCGCGATGGCCAGCCAGCCGCCGTCGCCCGCCTGGTAGATGCCGCGCGGCGAGGCCGCGCCCGAGGAGTTGCCCTGTCGCCGCATGATCTCGCCGGACGCGGTGTAGTTCAGTACCGCGTCGCCGAGCATGAACATGAGCGGCTCGTAGAGCGCGATGTCGACCTCGGAGCCCTCGCCGGTGATGCCGCGCCGGTACAGCGCCATCGCCGTGCCGTAGGCGGCGGAGATGCCGGCGATGGAGTCGGCGAAGCCGAACGGCGGGGCGGTGGGCGGGGTCTCCGGCCAGCCGTTGAGGAACGCGTAGCCGGCGATGACCTCCGCCACCGTGCCGAAGCCGGGTCGCTCCCGGTTCGGGCCGTCCTGCCCGTAGCCGCTGACCCGGCACATCACGAGCCGCGGGTTGATCTCGCGGAGGGCGGCGAAGCCCAGGCCCCACGCCTCCATGCGGCCCGGGCGGAAGTTCTCGATGAGCACGTCGGCGTTCGCGACCAGCCGCTTGACGACCTCCCGCCCCTCGGGGGCGCGCAGGTCGACGCCGACCGAGCGCTTGCCGGAGTTGAGCCGCGCGAAGCCGATCGACTGGCCGAGGTGCGCCGGCTGCCACTGCCGCGCGAAGTCCCCGGCCGAGGGGTCCTCGACCTTGATGACGTCGGCGCCGAAGTCGCGGAGCATGCGGCCCGCGGTGGGCGCCGCGTACATCGACCCGAGCTCGACAACCGTCACTCCTGCCAGCGGTGCTGCCAACCTGACCACGCTCCTTCACTGAATTACTAGGCGCATGATATACATAGATCGACCCGGGGGCGAGTCCCCGTGGCGCCGAAGGAGCCCGCGCGACGGCGTCACCGGTCATGTCCTGTCCGTCGACGGCGGATACGTGTCCCGCTGACGGAGGGTGGTCCACCATGCACCAGCAGTTCGATCTCACCGGTCGGGTCGTCGTCGTCACGGGCGGTAGCCGCGGCCTCGGGCGGGCGATGGTCGAGGCGTTCGCCGCCGCTGGCGCCGACGTCGTCATCGCCAGCCGCGACGGCCAGGCGTGCGCCGACTACGCGGCGGACCTCTCCGCGCGGACCGGCCGCCGGGCGCTCGGGCTCGGCGTGCACGTCGGCCGGTGGGACGACCTGGCCCCGTTCGTCGACCGGGTCTACGAGGAGTTCGGCCAGGTCGACGTGCTGGTGAACAACGCGGGCATGTCGCCGCTCTACGACGGCGTCGAGAACGTCACCGAGGCGCTGATGGACAAGGTCCTCGACGTCAACCTCAAGGGCCCGTTCCGGCTCACCGCGCTGGTCGGCACCCGGATGGCCGCCGGCCGCGGCGGCAGCGTCATCAACATCTCCAGCGCGGCCGCCACCCGTCCCCGCCCCGGGCTGCTGCCGTACGCCGCCGCGAAGGCCGCGCTGAACGCGCTGACCACCGGGTTCGCGCACGCCTTCGGCCCGACCGTGCGGGTCAACGCGATCGTCGCCGGCACGTTCCTCACCGACATCAGCCGGTCGTGGGACATGGAGGCATTCGCGCGGCGGGCGGAGACGTTCGCCGCGAAGCGGGGCGGTGAGCCGCACGAGATCGTCGGCGCGGCCCTCTACCTCGCCTCCGACGCCGCCAGCTACACCACCGGCGCGCTGCTGGCCGTCGACGGCGGCCAGCCGTAGCACAGGGCCTGGCCCTCCACACCCCAACCGCACGAGGGAGGACGCGTGCTCACCTACAACGACCTGACGATCCCGATCAAGGATCCGGGCGACTGGACACTTGCCAACGTGCTGCGAGGTCAGGCGGCCGAGCGGCCGGACGCCGTCTACCTCGACGCACCCGAGGAAGGGCGCACCTGGACGTACGCCCAGGTGCTCGACATCAGCGAGAGCGTCGCCTCGACGATGCTCGCCGCGGGGCTCGTCGTCGGTGACCGGGTGCTCATCCAGGCGGGCAACTCCTCCAAGCTGGTCTTCACCTGGTTCGGGTCGATGGTCGGCGGGCTCGTCGAGGTGCCGATCAACACGGCGTACGAGTACGACTTCCTCGCCCACCAGGTGCGCACGAGCGACCCGCGCTGCGCGGTCGTCGACGACGTGTTCGCGCAGCGTTTCGTCGACGTCGCCGACGCCTGCGCGGGCATCACGCGCTACTGGGTCATCGACACCGGCCACCTGGACGAGGCGCTGGCCACCCTGCGCGGCGCCGGCTGGCAGGCCGACCCCTTCGACGACCTCCTGGAGCGCCGCGACGTCACGCTCCCCGTGCCGCGCGGCCGCGAGCTGGGCGCGATCTTCTTCACGTCGGGCACGACGGGCCCGTCGAAGGGCGTCGCGATGCCGCACTCGCAGTTCTACTTCGACGCGTGCGAGAACGTCGCGCTGACCCGGCTGACCGCCGACGACGTGTACATGGTGACGACGCCGCTGTTCCACGGCAACGCGCAGTGGCTCGCCGCCTACCCGGCGCTCGTCGCCGGCGCCCGGTTCGTGCTGCGCCGCAAGTTCAGCGCCAGCCGGTGGGTCGACTGGGTGCGCGAGAGCGGCGTGACGGTGACCAACTTCCTCGGCGTCATGATGGACTTCGTCTGGAAGCAGCCGGAGCGGCCGGACGACGCCGACAACGCGCTGCGGTGCATCTTCGCGGCCCCGACCGCGAGCAGCATCCTCGACGGCTTCCGCAAGCGGTTCGGCGTCGAGGCGTTCGTGGAGGTGTTCGGCCTCACCGAGACGTCGATGCCGATCCTCTCGCCGTACGGGGTGGAGCGCCCGCCCGGCGCCGCGGGGCTGCTCGTCTCGGACTGGTTCGAGATCCAGCTCGTCGACCCGGAGACCGACGAGGAGGTGCCGGTCGGCGAGGTCGGCGAGATGGTCGTGCGGTCGAAGTACCCGTGGACCCTCAGCTCCGGCTACTACGGCATGCCGGAGAAGACCGTCGAGGCATGGCGCAACCTGTGGTTCCACTCGGGTGACGCGCTGCGGCGCGACGAGGACGGGTGGTACTACTTCGTCGACCGGTACAAGGACGCCCTGCGCCGCCGCGGCGAGAACATCTCCAGCTACGAGGTGGAGCAGGCGATCCTCGCCCACCCGGGCGTGGTCGAGTGCGCGGTGGTCGCGGTCCCGGCGCCGGTCGAGGCCGGCGAGGACGAGGTGCTCGCCTGCGTCGTCGTCACCGGCGCGGCCGACCCCGCCGAGATCCGCGAGTTCGCCTCCCGCCGGATGCCGGCGTTCGCGGTGCCGCGCTTCATCCGGGTCGTGGACGCGCTGCCCCGGACCCCGTCGGAGAAGGTCCAGAAGAACGTGCTGCGCCAGGCCGGGGTCACCCCCGACACGTACGACGCTCTCGCCTGAGCGACCTGAGAGACCGGGAGGGCCGTCCGCCGGGCGGCCCTCCCGCTACACCGATCGGCCCCGGTGGCAGCCGTCGAGCCGCCCGGAGCCATGGCCCCGACGGAGGTGGACATGTCGAGCCAGTCGAGCGCTTCCGGCCGGCTGACGGATCAGGACCCGGTGGCGGCCGGCGCCCCGTTCCGGTTCGTGGTGGAGGAGGGCAAGGTCCACGAGTTCGCCCGGGCGACCCGGTCACGGTGCGCGGAGCACCTGCGGCCGGAGGACCCGCTCGCACCGCTGACCTTCCTCACGGCGTCGCAGCTGTGGATGGCCCCGGAGCACAGCGCGTGGCACGGCGTGGAGCGCGACTTCCGCTCCGTGCTGCACGGGGAGCAGGAGTACGTCTTCCACGCCGGGCCGCTGCGCGCCGGCGACGTGCTGACCGCCCGGCAGTTCATCGAGCGGACCTACGACAAGCAGGGTCGGCGCGGCGGGACGATGCGGTTCACGGACGTCGTGACCCGGTTCTGGCGCACCGGCGAGGCGGAGCCGGTCGCCGACATGCGGACGGTGACGATCACCGTGGAGTCGACCGCCGGCCCGGCCGCCGCGGCGCCGGTCGCCGCCCCCGCCGCGGGCGACGAGCCGCCGCTCACCCTGACCGACTTCGTCCGCTACCAGGGCGCGTCGGGCGACTTCAACCCGATCCACCACGACCCCGGCTTCGCCCGGGCCGCCGGCTACCCGGGGCCGTTCGCGGTCGGGATGCTCGCCGCCGGCGTCGCGGCGAACCGGATCGCCGAGCTGGCCGGGACGGCCGCCGTCCGCCGCCTGCGGATCCGGTTCCAGTCGACGGCCTGGCCGGGCGACGTCCTCTCCTACGCGATCAGCGAGGACGGCCCGACGCTCAGCGCGACGGTCAAACGGCCGGACGGGTCGGTGCACCTGACCGTGGTCGCGGAGCGGGAAGGGTCGTGAGCGGGCCGCTGCGCGGCGTCCGCGTCGTGGAGATGGCCGCGCTCGGGCCGGTCCCGCACGCCGCGATGATGCTCGCCGACCTCGGCGCCGACGTCGTCCGCGTCGACCGTCCCGGCGGCGCCATGTCGCCGCTCGCGGGCGCGTTCGACCCGGTCCTGCGGGGGCGCACGCACGTCGTCGCCGACCTCAAGTCGGCCGGCGACCGCGCCGCGGTCCTGGCGCTGCTGGCCGCCGCCGACGTCGTGCTCGAAGGCTTCCGCCCGGGCGTCATGGAGCGCCTCGGGCTCGGCCCGGAGCCGGTGACGGCGGCGAACCCGCGCATCGTCTACGGCCGGGTCACCGGCTGGGGCCGCACCGGCCCGCTCGCGGACGCCGCCGGTCACGACCTCAACTACCTGGCCCTGACCGGCGTGCTCGGTGCGCTCGGCGAGCCCGGTGCGGCGCCGCCGGTGCCGCTGGCCGTGCTCGGCGACTACGCCGGCGGGTCGATGTTCCTGCTCACCGGCGTCCTCGCCGCCCTCGTCGAGCGCGCGGTGTCGGGCCGGGGGCAGGTCGTCGACGTCGCGATGGTCGACGGCGTCGGCGTCGTCGCCGCGAAGGTGTGGGCGATGCGCGGCGCCGGCACCTGGGCCGACGAGCGCCGGTCCAACCTCCTGGACGGCGGCGCGCCGTTCTACGACGTGTACCGCTGCGCCGACGACCGCTACCTGGCGGTGGCGGCGATCGAACCGCAGTTCTTCGCGGCCCTGCTCGACGGGCTGGGCCTGGCCGCCGAGGGCGACCAGCACGACCGGGCCACGTGGCCGTCCCTGCGCGCCCGGATCGCCGGCCGCGTCGCCGCCCGTTCCCGCGACGAGTGGGTCGAGATCTTCGCGGGCCGCGACGCCTGCGTCTCGCCCGTCCTGTCCTTCGCCGAGGCCGCCGCCCACCCGCAGGCGCGGGCCCGCGACGCGTTCGTGACCGTCGACGGTGTCGTCCAGCCGGCGCCGTCGCCCCGCTTCGCCCGCACCCCCGCCGCCCCGAAGGGCACCGCCCGGAACGCAGCGATCACCGACCTCGGTACCGCCGTCGCCGCCTGGCGCCCCTGACAGGAAGGGCGCCGGGCGGCGGCTTCAGTGCGCGGCGCCGCCGTCGCGGGCGGCGGCGAGCACGGCGCGGGTGGCCTCGAGGCCGAGCCGGGCGCGGTCGGGCACCGGCAGCGCCCGCATCCGTTCGCTGAGGACCTCGACGCCGACCGGCGCCGTGACGCCCAGCGACTCGACCAGGCGCATCAGCCCGGCGAGGTCGAACTCGCCCTCACCGGGCAGCTCGCGGCGCTGGAACGTGTCGTCGAGGTGGCCGCCGACGACCTCGTGCCGGCCGTCGCTGATCTGGATCGTGAGGATCCGCTCGGGCGGGATCGCCCGCAGCATGTCGTCGGTGGTGCCGCCCCGCCGCAGGTGCCAGGTGTCGAGCACGATGCCGCCGTTGCCGCGGCCGGCCTGCCGCACCAGCTCCCAGCCGAGGCCGAGGTCCGGGACGCCGGTCCACGGCAGGCACTCCAGGGCGACCTTCAGCCCGTGCCCGGCGGCCCGGTCGCAGACCGCCGCGAACCGCTCGGCGAGCAGCTCAATGGCCTGTTTGGGGGGCAGGTCGACGGCGCCGGTGATGAACAGGACGTGCCGGGCGCCGACGGCCTCGGCCAGCTCGTAGAGCGCCCGCTCGTGCGCCACCGCCCGGGCGCCCTGCTCGCCGTCCGCCCACCAGTCGGCCGCGAAGCCGACCTCGATCACCTCGAGGCCGTGCCCGTCCAGCCGGGCCCGCAGGTCGGCGTCGGTGCGGCCCGCGGCGCGGTCCTCCTTGACGTGGGCCGGCCGCAGCCCGATGCCGTGATACCCGGCGGCGGAGGCCGCCGCCAGGCGCTCGTCGAAGGACGCCTCGTTCACCATCGAGGCGCAGAGGTAGATCTCGCTCAGCACGCCGCCTCCTCAGTACGACCGGGGCAGGCCGAGCACCTTCTCGCCCAGGTAGGCGAGGACGAGCTCGTTGGCGATCGGCGCGATCCGCTCGATGCGGACGTCCCGCCAGTAGCGCTCGACGTGGTACTCCTTCGTGTAGCCGTATCCGCCGTGCACCTGGATGGCCCGGTCGGCGGCCTCGAAGGCCCACTCCGACGTGAGGTACTTGGCCTCGTTCGCCTCCTTGGCGCACGGCAGCCCGTTGTCGTAGAGCCAGGCGGCCTTGCGGATCAGCAGCTCGGCCGCGTCGAGCTTGGCGAGCGAGTCGGCCAGGGGGAACTGCACGCCCTGGTTCATCCCGATCGGGCGGCCGAACACCACCCGCTCCTTCGTGTACTCCACCGCGCGGCGCAGCGCGGCGCGGCCGATGCCGAGGCAGACCGAGGCGACGATGATGCGCTCGGCGTTGAGGCCGGCCAGCAGGTACTTGAAGCCCTGGCCCTCCTCGCCGATGCGGTCCTCCTCGGGCACGAACAGGTCGTCGATGAAGAGCGTGTTCGTGGACACGACGTTGCGCCCCAGCTTCGGGATGGGCTGGACGTCGATGTGCGCGCGGTCCATCGGCGCGAGGAAGAGCGTCATGCCCTGCGTCGACTTCTCGACGTCCTTCTTGGGCGTGGTACGGGTGATGAGCAGCACGCGGTCGGCCTGCTCCGCGCGGGAGATGAAGATCTTGCGGCCGTTCACCAGGTAGCCGCCGTCGACCTTCTTGGCGAACGTCGTGATGCTCGTCGTGTCGGTGCCGGCGTCGGGCTCGGTGACCCCGAAGCAGACCTGCAGCTCACCGGCCGCCGCGGCGGGCAGGAAGCGCTGCCGCTGCGCGTCGCTGCCGTACTTGACGACCGGCTCCAGCCCGAAGAGCGCCACCTGGACCATCGTCGCCGCGTTGAGACCGCCGCCGTTGCCGGCGACCTCCTCGATGAGCAGCGCCGCCTCCTGCACGCCGGCGCCGCCGCCGCCGTACTCGGCCGGGGTGCAGATGCCGAGCCAGCCCGCCTTCGCCATCGCGTGGTAGAAGTCCCAGGCGAACTCGTGGTCGGTGTCCTTGCGCATCCAGTACTCGTCCGGGAAGTCCTTCAGGACCGCCCGCACGCCCTCGCGGATGTCCCGCTCGGCCTCGGCGCTCAACATGTCGACCACGTGGCGACCTCCCTAACTTGGCAATTCATGATTATGATACGTAGCATACCGTCCGGTCGACGCCTTGGGAACGCCCGGGCGCGGGACGATGTAGGGAGCCCAGCCGACGATGCTGCGACCGTACCGATCAATGCTGTTCCTGCCGGGACACCGCCCGACGTGGGTGGAGAAGGCGATCCGCGCCGGCGCGGACGCGATCTGTCTCGACCTGGAGGACGCCGTCCCGGCGGCGGAGAAGGAAGCGGCGCGGGCCGTGGTCGCCGAGTCGGTCGGCCGCGCCAAGCGGCTCAAGCCGGGCGTCGGCGTCCTCGTGCGGGTCAACGGCCTGCCGACCGGGATGACCGGATTCGACCTCGAAGCGGTGATGGTGCCCGGCGTCGACGGGATCTTCGCGCCGAAGATCGAGGACGCCGCCGACGCGCTGCGCTTCGACACGCTCGTCGAGTGGTTCGAGCGGCGCAACGGCGTCAGCGGCGTCGGCCTCGCGATCCCCATGGAGACCGCGAAGGCGTTCTCGAACGTCGAGGCGATCGCCGCGTCGACCCCGCGGATCGGGATCATCCTCGGCTCGACCGCCGAGCACGCCGACGTCGCGCGGGAGATCGGCTTCGAGTGGACCCCGCAGGGGCTGGAGACGCTCGCCCACCGCGCGCGCGTGCTGCTCGCCTGCCGCGTCGCCGGGGTGCACGCGATGACCGGGCTGTGGGAACGCATCCACGACCTCGACGGGCTGCGGGCCTTCTGCGACCAGGGCCGCCAGATCGGCTTCCGCGGGCAGATCGCCATCCACCCGTCGCACGTGGACGTCATCAACCAGGCGTTCGGCCCGTCGGCCGAGGACATCGCCTTCTACCGCGGGCTCGTCGAGGCGTACCGGGCGGCGGCCGACGCCGGCAGCGGCGCGGCCGTCTACCGCGGCCGCCACATCGACAAGGCGCACGTCGACAAGGCGACCGAATGGTTGGCGCGCGCCGAGCAGGTCACGGAGTTCGACGCGGCACCGACCGCCGAGGGAGAGGGGCAGCACGCATGACGCTCAAGGGTCTGTACTTCGAGGAGATGGAGATCGGGGCGGAGTTCAAGCACGAGCTCACCCGCACGGTCACCGAGATGGACAACGTGCTGTTCACGTCGTTGACGATGAACGTCGCGCCGCTGCACCTCGACGCCGAGTACACCAAGACGCTGCCGTACGGCCAGCGCCTGGTCAACAGCCTCTACACGGTCGGGCTCATCGGTGGCATGACCGTGCCCGGCCTCGTCTTCGGCACGTCGCTGGGCAACCTCGGGTACACGCTCATCGAGTTCCCGAACCCGGTCTTCCACGGCGACACCCTGCGCGCCGAGACGACGATCCTCGACAAGCGCGAGTCGAAGAGCGACCCGACCCGCGGCATCGTGTGGTTCGAGCACCGCGGCTACAACCAGCGCGACGAGGTGGTCTGCCTCTGCAAGCGCACCGGCATGATCATGCGCCGCCCACCGGCCGAAGGATGAGCCTCGTTCCCGCCGGCGGCATCGAGGGGCCGGCTCTCACCGAACTGCGCGCCGAGGTGCGGCGGTTCCTCGCCGAGGAGATCGCCACCGGGGCGTTCGTGCCGCGCGTCGACACGTGGGTCACCAGCTGGGACGTCGGGTTCACCTGCCGGCTCGCCGCCCGCGGCTGGCTGGGCATGGTCATCCCCAGGCGGTACGGCGGCCAGGAACGCACCTTCCTCGAGCGGTTCGTCGTCACCGAGGAACTGCTCGCCGCGGGTGCCCCGGTCGCCGCGCACTGGATCGCCGAGCGCCAGATCGGCCCGTCGCTGCTGAAGTACGGCACCGAGGAGCAGAAACACGCCTTCCTCCCGGGCATCAGCCGGGGCGAGATCTTCTTCGGCATCGGGATGAGCGAGCCCGACTCCGGCTCGGACCTCGCCAGCGTGCGGACCCGCGCGGAGCGGGTCGACGGGGGGTGGCGGCTCACCGGCACGAAGGTGTGGACCAGCGGGGCGCACCACGCCGACGCGTTCTTCGCCCTGGCCCGCTCCGCGCCGCTGGACCCGGCACGCCGCCACGACGGCCTGTCCCAGTTCATCGTCGACCTGCACGCGCCCGAGGTGCACATCCGGCCGATCGTCTCGATGGGCGGCGACCACCACTTCAACGAGGTCCACCTCGATGGGGTCTTCGTCCCCGACGACCGGGTGCTCGGGGCGATCGGCGACGGGTGGCGGCAGGTGACCTCCGAGCTCGGCTTCGAGCGCAGCGGGCCCGAGCGCATCCTGTCGACGTACCGCCTGCTCGCGGCGACCGCCTCGGCGATGGCCGACGGGCGGCTGCCGCGCGACGCCGGACTGGGCCGGCACGTCGCCCGGACGGCCGTGCTGCACCAGATGTCGTTCGCCGTGTCGACCGCGCTGGAGGAGCACGCCGACGCCGACACCGCCGCCGCGCTGGTCAAGGTGCTCGGCACGACGGGGGAGGGCGACATCGCCGACTACGTCGACATGCTCATCGGGACCGGCCGGGCGCCCGGCGACGAGGAACTGGCCCGGCTGCTGCGCTCGGCGGTGCTGCAACGGCCCGGATTCACCCTGCGCGGCGGCACGAACGAGGTGCTCCGCGGTGTGATCGCACGAGGACTGGGGCTGCGCTGATGACCGATCGCCCGACCGAGCTCGTGACGCCGGTGGTCGCGGACCCCGACGTCGTCGCGCTGCTCAATGACATCTTCGGCCGGTACCGCAAGGAACGGTCGCCCCGGCAGGCGGACGCCGACCTGGACCGCGACCTGTGGCGGCAGCTCGACGACCTCGGGCTGACCCGGCTGTCGGCGCCCGAGGCGAGCGGCGGCAGCGGCGCGAGCTGGGCCGAGGCCGCCGCCCTGCTGTCGGTCGCCGCGGGCGCCGCCGCGCCGGTGCCGCTCGCCGAGCACGACGTGCTCGGCGCGTGGCTGCTCGACACCGCCGGGCTGCCCCACGACGGCGCGTTGCGCACGGTGTGCCGGCCCGACCTTGCGGGCGCCGCCGCCGACGTGCCGTGGGCGCGCTCCGCGGACGCCGTGGTGGCCCTCTGGCGGGACGACCGGGACCGGTGGCTGGTCGCCGACGTGCCCGCCGCGCGGCTCGCCGTCGACGAGCGCCGCAACCTCGCGGGCGAGCCGTCCGACACGGTGCGGTTCGACCGCGCCGACCTCGCGGCGGGCGTCGAGGTGCCGCCGCCGGTCGCCGAGCAGTTCCGCCTGCGCGGCGCCCTGGCCCGCACGGCGCAGGTCGTCGGCGCGATGGAACGGGTCCTGGAGGTGGTGCTGGCGCACGCCAACGAGCGGGTCCAGTTCGGCCGCCCGATCGGCAGGTTCCAGGCCGTGCAGCACCTCGTGACGGACATCGCCGCGGAGACCGCGCTGGCCCGGGCCGCGACGGACGCCGCGGTCGCCCGCGCGGTGGCGTCGGACTGGCGGGACCCCGGGATGCTCTTCGCGGTCGGCGCGGCCAAGTCCTGTGCGGGCCACGCCTCCTCCGTCGTCGTCCGCGGGGCGCACCAGGTCGTCGGCGCCATCGGCACCACCCTGGAGCACGAGCTGCACACCCTGACCCTGCCGATCCTCGTCCGGCGCGGCGAGTACGGATCGGTGCACCACTGGGACGAGACCATCACCCACCTGGCGGCGTCCGCCGGCCACGACGGGCTGTGGACACTGATCACCACGGGCCGTTCCGGCCAGGAACCCGAGGAGGTTCGCGCATGAGTTCGCGTACGGGCGAGATCCGTTACGAGGTCGGCGACGGCGTCGCCCGCATCACCCTCGACGCCCCCGACCGGCGCAACGCGCTGTCGGTCGAGATGTCGCGGGAGCTGACCGACGCGGCACGCACCGCCGAGGCCGACCCGTCCGTGGGCGCGATCGTGCTCACCGGCGGCGCCCACTTCTGCGCCGGCGCGGTCCGCAGCGTGCTCGCCGACGCGGGCCGGGACCCGGCGGAGGACGGCGCCTACCGCAACCTGGAGACGGTCTACCAGGCGTTCACGACCGTCGGCTCGGTCGGCGTGCCGACCGTCGCCGCCGTGCGGGGCGCGGCCGTCGGCGCCGGCCTCAACCTGGCGCTGGCGACCGACCTGCGCATCGTCTCCCGCACCGCCCGGTTCCTGCCCGGCTTCGCCCAGATCGGCATCCACCCCGGCGGCGGTCACTACACGCTCCTCGCCCGGGTGGCCGGCCGCGAGGCGGCGTCCGCGCTCGGCCTCTTCGGCGACGAGGTCGACGGCGAGCGCGCGGTCGCGCTCGGGCTGGCCTGGGCGGCGTACGACGACGGCGAGGTCGAGGAGCAGGCCCTGACCATGGCGCGGCGCGTGGCCCGGGACCCCGAGCTGGCGCGGCGCATGGTCGCGAACTTCCGCCGCGAGACGGCGCCGGGCGGGGTGCCGTGGGACGTCGCCGTCGAGCTCGAACGCCCCGCGCAGATGTGGTCCCTGCGCCGCCGATGACCGGTCGGTGCCCCGTGCGGCCAAGCTGCACGGGGCACCTCGCGCTCACCGTTCGGCGACGGCCCCGCCGGCCAGCAGCTGGTCGATCCTCGACCGCGGATAGCCGAGGCCCGTCAGCACGCTCCTGGTGTCGGCGCCCGGACGCGACCCGCGCGGCGGGACGGGCGTCCTGCTCCTGGAGAAGCGCGGCGCCACGCTCGGCTGGTGATACTCGCTGTCGGGGATCGGGACGTACGACGTCCGGGCGACGCTCTGCGGGTGCAGGCGGGCCTCGTCGAGATCCAGCACCGGGGCGACGCACGCGTCGACGCCCTCGAACGCCCGGACCCACTCGTCCCTCGTCCGGGACCCGAACGCGCGCGTGAGGAAGGCCCGGAGTGCCGGCCACCGGGCACGGTCCTTGTGCGCGTCGACCAGCTCGGCGTCATCCCCTCCGCCGAGGACCTCGAGGGCGTTGCGGTAGAACCGCTCCTCGATGGCGCCGAAGGAGATCCACCGGCCGTCGGCGCAGGTGTACACGTCGTAGTAGGGGCACCCGCCGTCGAGCAGGTTCGAGGCCCGCTCACCGGACCAGCGTCCCTGCGCCCGCAGCCCGTGGACGAGCCCCATCAGGCCGGCGGTCGACTCCAGCACGTTGGCGTCCACGACCTGCCCGCGCCCCGAGCCGCTCGCCTCCCACAGCGCGCAGACGATCCCGAACGCGAGCGACGCGGCCCCGCCACCGAAGTCGCCGATCAGGTTGAGCGGCGGGACGGGTGGCTCGCCGGCGCGTCCGATGCTGTGCAGCGCGCCGGACATGGCGATGTAGTTGATGTCGTGGCCGGCGACCTGGGCCAGCGGCCCGCTCTGCCCCCAGGCGGAGAGCCGGCCGTAGACGAGGGCCGGGTTGCGCGCGTGGCAGACGTCGGGGCCGAAGCCGAGGCGTTCGGCCACCCCCGGGCGGTAGCTCTCGACCAGGACGTCGGACGCCGCGACCAGGTCGAGGAGGACCGCGAGGCCGGCGCCGGTCTTGAGGTCCACCGCGATCGACTGCCGTCCCCGCTCGATCACCGGGTTGGGCGTGTAGTCGGGGTTGGGCCCGCCGGTCCGGTCGACGCGGACGACGGTGGCGCCCATGTCGGCGAGCAGCATGACGGCGAACGGCCCCGGGCCGATGCCGGCCAGCTCGACCACCCGCACGCCGCTCAGCGGTCCGCTACTCATCGGTGCCCGCCTCGGCCAGCAGCTGGCGGCGGAGCGTCGCCTTGGCCACCTTGTCCAACGTGGACCGCGGCAGCTCCGCCACGACGCGGATCTCGCGGGGGCGTTTGTACGGGGTGAGCAGCTCCTCGCAGCGGCGGGCGGCGGCGGCGACCGACACCTCCTCGCCGGGACGGGCGGTGACGAAGGCGACCGGGACCTCGCCGAGCATCGGGTCGGGCCGGCTCACCACCGCCGCCTCGTTCACGCCGGGGACGCCGAGCAGCACCCGCTCGACCTCGGGGGCGCCGATGTTCTCGCCGCCGACCTTGAGCACGTCGGAGTCCCGCTCGAGGAACCAGACGCTGCCGTCCTCGGCCACCCGGACCCGGTCGCCGGTGTGGAACCAGCCGTCGGCGTCGAAGGCCGCCGCGGTCAGCTCGGGCGCGTCGAGGTAACCGGCGAAGAGCGAGACGCCCGGCACGCCGCGCACCAGCAGCTCGCCGGTGGCGGCGGTGCCGGCGGGGGCCCGCGAGCCGTCCTCGGCCAGCACGGCGACGTCGTACTCGGGCGCCACCCGGCCCATCGACCCGGCGGCGACGGGGTGGTGCGGGTCGCTGACCACCGGGTGCGACACCGTCTCCGTCATGCCGAACCAGCCCATGACGGGGACGCCGCCGGTGGCGGGGCCGGCGTCGACGACGGAGCTGTTGGCCCAGCCCCGGAAGCGGTGCCGCTCGGGCACCTCGTGCACCCGCAGTGCCCGCAGGCAGAAGCTCACCACCGACGTCCAGGTCGCGCCGTGCTCGACCGCGGCCGGCCAGAACCGGCTCGCGGAGAACCGGGGCTGGAGCACCAGCGAGCCGCCCGACCACAGCGACGACAGGAACGAGTAGGACAGCGCGTTGGTGTGGAACAGCGGCAGGTGCACCAGGTTGACGTCGCCGGGGGACAGCCGCTGGTGGGCCGTGCCGGTCTGGCCGCTCCACAGGCAGTTGCCCTGGGACCAGATCACGCCCTTGGGCCGGGCCGTGGTGCCCGACGTGTACTGCACGCTGGCCGGGTCGGACCAGTCCGTCCGCACCGCCGGCGCGGCCAGGCCGGCCGCCAGCAGCGCCGCGAAGCCGTCCGGGCCCGGGTCGCCGTCGACGATCACGCGGGGTCCCGCGGCGGCGACGTCGCCGGCCCGGTCGGCCGTGGTGAGGGCGAACGTGGAGCGGCTGTGGCCCAGCGCGTACGCCAGCTCGTCGCGGGACGACTTCGGGTTGAGGCAGACCGCGACCGCGCCGAGGGAGGTGACGGCGCACCAGGTGATCAGGAAGGCCGGGGAGTTGGGCAGCACGATCGCGAGCCGCCCACCCGGGCGCAGGCCGGCGGCGGCCAGGGCGCCGGCGACCCGGTCGACGTCGTGGGCGAACTCCCGCCGCGTCCACGTCCGTGCCTCGCCGTCGAACGGCGCCCAGGTGAGGAAGGGCCGGTCGGGCGTCCGCCGCGCCCACGTCTCGACCAGCCACCGCACGTCGAGCCCGAGGTAGCGCGGCGACACCACTCCGCTCACGCCGTCACCTCCGCTTCGCTCCGGTGCCGCCGCGAGCCAGGCACTGCACCCATGGGTTCGCGGCCCTCCGCTGCGCTCCGGGCCGCTCACGCTGTCGGCTCCAGGTCGATGTCCAGGTCGATGTCCAGGTCGAGGATGAGCGACTGCAGCGCCTTGCCGTGCGGGTCGACCCGCAGCGTCATCGAGACCCCGCCGCCGAGGGCCTCCTGCAGCACGAAGTTCAGCCCGTGCACCCGGGGCAGCTCGTAGCGGGTGACCGGGCCGCGGGCGATCGGCCCGAACGCCGCCGCGACCCGCTCGGCGGTCAGCTCCCGGACCAGCGCCGGATAGTGCGCGGGGTCGTAGACGAAGACGCAGATGTTGCTGACGTCGCCCTTGTCCCCGGACCGGCTCGCCGCGATCTCGCGGAGCTTGACGGTGCTCACGACTCGCTCACCTCCACCTCGACCGGCACCAGCTCCCGCGGCAGGTAGGCCGGCGTGACCCCGATCGCCGGGACGATCGAGGTCGTGTTGCCGCCACCGCCGGCGGGCCCGAAATACAGCAGCTCGGTCTCGTGGGCGGCCGTCGCCGCCACCTCGCGCGACCGCGACCGGACCGCCAGCCGCAGCCGCACCTCGCTCGGGGATCCCCCGCGCAGCTGGTCGCCGTACAGCGAATCCACCCCCTGCAGGTCGATGCGAAGCTCGTCGATGTCGGCGGCGTACGGCTCCAGCCGCCGGCGCACGATCTCCTCGGCCCGGCGGGCCCGCGCGACACAGCCCGGCCCGCCGTAGGACATCTCGCCGACCGCGCGCCAGCCCTGGTCCACGCCGACGAGCACCTTGAGGGTGCCGGGCCGGGCCCGGCCCCTGGCGCCGGTGACCCGGACCCGGTCCCCACCGAGGTCGTCCACGTCGACGGCACTGAAGTCGGCGGTGACGTCCGGGGTGAGGTACGTGGCCGGGTCGTGGATCTCGTAGTACAGCTGGGTCTTCATCGTCATGGCGTCGACCAGGCCGCCGGTGCCGGGCAGCTTGGTGATGGTCACCGCGCCGTCGGTGATCTCGCCGATCGGGAAGCCGAGGTTGTGCGGGTCGGGCACCACGCGGTAGGGCGGGTCCTCGAAGTTGCCGCCGGTCGAGTGGACGCCGCACTCGAGCAGGTGCCCGGCCAGGGTGGCCAGCCCGACGCGGTCCCAGTCGTCCAGCGCCCAGCCCAGCTCGTGGCAGATCGGTCCGACGAACAGCGACGGGTCGGCCAGCCGCCCGCCCAGGATGATCTGGGCGTCCTGGCGCAGGCAGTCGACGATGCCGTCGGCGCCGATGTACGCGTTCGCCGACACGACCCGGTCGCCGAGCTCCTTGACGGTCACCCCGAGCTCGGGCAGCTCCACGTCGTGGTCGGCCAGCACGTGGCGCACGTCGTCGCCGTGGATCGTGCCGATGCGCACGCCGCGCAGGCCGAGCCGGGCCAGCCCGCGGGCGAACTCGTCCCGGGCGGCGCCGGGGTTGGCCGCCCCGAAGTTGCCGACGACCCGGCCGCCGGCGGCGAGGTAGCGGTGCAGCAGCGGCAGCAGCGCGCCGATCCGCCGGTCGTGTCCCGCGGCCGGGTCGGCCATCCGCCGGATCTGGGCCAGCGCGAGCGTGCGCTCGGCCAGGCAGTCGAAGCCCAGATAGGTGACCCGCCCGCTGTCGGCCATGGCCGCGACCGCGTCGAGCCGGTCGTCCGCGTACGCCGACCCCGAGCCGATGCTCAGGACCGCCGCGGGTTGCCGAGCGACCACTGCGAACCTCCTTCGTGACGTTGGGAAGAACTCAGACCCGCACGACCCGGTCGACCGAGGTGAGCCCGGCGACCGCGGGCACGATGTCGCGGCCGAGGTCGTCGAGGTACGCGACGACGTCGTCGCCGCTCATGGTCGGCCACTGCGCCCGGACCAGGATCGGGTCGACCGGGAAGACCCGCGCGAACTCGGCGATCTGGCGCACGCACTCGTCGGGCGTGCCGATGAAGGTCTCCTTGCGGGCGACCTCCCGGAACTCGCGGTCGAGCTCGCCGGCGTCGCGGGTGGCCAGCTGCCGGTTGGCGTACGCGAGCAGCCGCTCCTTGGCCATCGCCTCGAACCGCTCGTAGGCCGCCTCGGTGCTGGCGGCGGGGATGATCTCGCGCCGGAGCGGGTTGCGCACGAGCGGGCGGCCGAGCCGGATCCGCTCGTCCTCGTAGAGCGACATCAGCCGGACCAGCTCGGGGCCCCGGATCTCGGGCGTGACCGGCCAGCCGTCGCCGAGCCGGGCCGACCGCCGGACCCCCTGCTCGCCCATGGCGCCCAGCCACAGCGGCGGATGCGGGCTCTGGAACGGCCGGATGTGGGTGTGCCCGTCCCGCACGGTCCAGTACCTGCCGGCGTAGGAGACCTCGTCCTGCGTCCACACCTGCCGCATGATCGTGATGCTCTCCTCGAGCATCCGGAACCGCTGGGTGTAGTCGATGCCGAGGGCGTCGAACTCGTCCCGCCGGTAGCCGGCGCCGATGCCGACGACGAGCCGGCCGCGGGTGAGGATGTCGAGCGTGGCCAGGTCCTCGGCCAGC
Organism: Dactylosporangium sp. NPDC049742; assembly: GCF_040674675.1. Lineage (NCBI taxonomy): Bacteria > Bacillati > Actinomycetota > Actinomycetes > Micromonosporales > Micromonosporaceae > Dactylosporangium > Dactylosporangium sp. NPDC049742. The sequence continues at coordinate 20,132 of NZ_JBFANF010000086.1, forward strand.
ATCACCGGGTGGTAGAGCGGCGCCTGGACGATCGTCGTGGCCAGGGTGACGTGCTCGTCCAGCTCGGCGGCGAGGCGCGCGAGCGTCGGGATCGGCTGGAGCCAGCGCAGGTCGCCGTAGAGGAAGTGCTGGCCCATCGTGATGTGCGAGAAGCCGTTGCGCTGCGCCGCCTCGACCTGGCGCAGCAGGGCGTCGAGGTGCTCCGCCGGCGGCAGGCTCTTCCGGACATCGCCCAGGATCACTCCGAGTCTCACACAACTCCCCGATCGATCGGCATAATCTATGCTCATCATAGTTATGAGAGCAATGGAAGGGAAGGTGAGTCGCGTGGTCTTCCAGGCATTCATCGTGGGCGCCGTGCGGTCGCCCGTCGGGCGCCGCAACGGGGCGCTGGCCGGCGTCCATCCGGCCGACCTCGGCGCGGCCGTGCTGTCGGAGCTGATGGCGCGTACGGGTGCACCGCCCGAGGCCGTCGACGACGTGATCTGGGGCTGCGTGGGCCAGGTCGGCCCGCAGGCGTCCAACATCGGGCGGGCCACGGCGCTGTCCGCCGGTCTGCCGGTCTCGGTGCCCGCCACGACCATCGACCGCCAGTGCGGCTCGTCGCAGCAGGCGGTGCACTTCGCCGCCCAGGCGGTCATGTCCGGCACCCAGGACCTCGTGGTCGCCGGCGGGGTCGAGGTGATGAGCCAGGTCCCGATCGCCTCGCCGACCACGATGGGGGTCGAGCGCGGGATGGCCCACCCCCGCGGCGGCCGGCGCTGGGCCGAGCGCTTCGGCGACGAGGAGATCTCCCAGTTCCGTGGCGCCGAGTGGATCGCGCGGCGGTGGGACCTGTCCCGTGCGGCGATGGAGGAGTACGCGCTGGAGAGCCACCGCCGCGCCCTGGCCTCGACCGCGGCGGGCGAGTTCGACGCCGAGATCGTCGAGGTGCACGGTCTCCGCCGGGACGAGGGGCCCCGACCCGACTCGACGGCGGAGAAGCTGGCCGCGCTCGCCCCGCTGCGGGAGGGCGGCCGCATCACGGCGGCGCTGGCGAGCCAGATCTCCGACGGCGCCGCCGCCGTCCTGGTCGCCTCGGAGCGGGCGGTGCTGCGGTGGGGCCTGACCCCGCTCGCGCGGGTGCACACGCTGGCCGTGGTCGGCTCCGACCCGGTCGCGATGCTGACCGGGCCGATCCCCGCGACCGCCGCCCTCCTGGAGCGGTCCGGGGTCGCCCTGGCCGAGATCGGCTCCTACGAGGTCAACGAGGCCTTCTCCAGCGTGCCGATGGCCTGGCTCGCCGAGACCGGGGCCGACCCGGCGCGGCTCAACCCGCAGGGCGGCGCGATCGCGCTCGGCCACCCGCTCGGCGCGACCGGCGCCCGGTTGATGACGACCCTGGTGCACCGGATGCGCCGGGAGGGGCAGCGGTTCGGCCTGCAGGCGATGTGCGAGGGCGGCGGCATGGCCAACGCCACGCTGCTCGAACTCCCATGACCGGGGGGCGGTCCGAAATCCAGGCACGTCGACTGTTGTGACGGCGGCCACCCATCTGTAGATTGTGCCTAATCATTGAAATGGTGAGCATGAAATCTGTTGCGCGGTCAACACCCCGAGGACCGGCACCGCTCACCCACTCGAGAAGGTGGAATCAATGACGTCCTATAGATCGTCGCGGCGTCGGCCCTCATTCCGTCTCGCCGCCGTCGCCGCCGCGGCCGGCCTCCTGCTCGCCGCCTGCGGTGGCGGTGGCGCCGCCGACTCGACCGTCGGCCAGAAGCCCGAGCAGGCGGAGGGGCTGGCCGAGTCGAGCATCAAGGCCGCCGCCCAGGCCGAGGGCAAGGTCGTGTGGTACACCTCCATCCCCGAGGCCGCCGTGAAAGAGGTCGCCGCCGGGTTCAAGGCCGCCTACGGCATCGACGTCGAGGTCGTCCGGCTGACGTCGACGACCCTCATGCAGCGCTACGCCTCCGAGCGGGACGCCGGCGCGGTGAAGGGCGACGTCATCAACGTCGCCCAGACCGCCTTCTTCGAGGACGGCGTCAAGAAGAACTGGTGGTCGAAGCTGACCGAGCCGGAGGCGCCGATGCTCGCGAGCTGGCCGAAGGATCTCGTCCACAAGGACCAGTACACGCTCATCAACACCCAGCCGATCGGCATCGCCTACAACAAGGACCAGGTCAAGGAGAGCGACGTCGACACCTGGCAGAAGATCGTCGACCCCAAGTTCAAGAACAAGGTGGTCCTGGTCAACCCGGCCAACACCCCGTTCTACCTGTCGTGGCTGAAGCTGATGGAGACCGAGTACGGGCCCGACGTGCTCACCAGGTTCGCCGCCCTGAAGCCGACGGTGACCGACAGCGCCGTCCCGGGCGCCCAGCAGCTGGCGGCGGGGGAGCGCGTCCTCATGGTGCCGAACGTGCTGTCCGGGGTGAAGGAGGTCGTCGACGCCGGCGCTCCGGTGGCCACGGTGACCCCCTCGCCGACGGTGGGCGTCGAGCAGTACGCCGCGGCCAGCGTCGACGGCCCCCACCCGAACGCCGCCAAGCTGCTGCTCGGCTACCTCCTCACCCGCACCGGGCAGGAGCAGCTCAACCGGGGCTACGCCGCCTCTCCGCTGTCCGGCATCCCGGGAAGCATCCCGATGCCCAAGGACTACCGGGCCACCGACACCGCCGCCATGCAGGCCGACAAGTCGCGGCTGCTCGCTGCCGTGGGACTCTCCTCGTGATACAGGCACCTGACCTGCTCCACCGTAATCCCGGCACCGTGCAGGCAGGAGTCCGGGTCTCCGGCCTGCACATGGTCTTCCGGGACGCCAAGCATGCCGAGGTGACGGCCCTCCAGGAGGTGGACCTGGAGGTGCCGGCCGGCCAGTTCTGCGTGCTGCTCGGCCCGAGCGGCTGCGGCAAGACGACCCTGCTGCGGTGCATCGCCGGCCTCGAGACGCCGACGGCGGGCACCATCCTGGTGGACGGCCAGACCGCCGTCCTCGACGGCCGGGTCGTGCTGGAGACGCAGAACCGTCCGGTCGGGATGGTGTTCCAGAGCTACGCGCTGTGGCCGCACATGAACGTCGCCCAGAACGTCGCCTACCCGCTGACCACGGGCCCCCGGGGTGCCCGGCCGGCCAAGGCCGAGGTGCAGCGGCGGGTCGCCGAGGTGCTGGAGAAGACCAGGATCGCGCACCTGGCCGACCGGCGGATCGGGCAGCTGTCGGGCGGCCAGCAGCAGCGGGTCGCGCTGGCCCGGGCGCTGGTCGCGGGCAACAGCGTCGTGCTGTTCGACGAGCCGCTGTCCAACATCGACGCGAAGATCCGGGAGAACCTCCGGGCCGAGCTCAAGGCCATGCAGGAGGAGTGGGGGTTCACCGCGGTCTACGTGACGCACGACCAGGTGGAGGCGCTCGACCTGGCCGACCAGATCGTCGTGCTGGACCACGGGCGGATCGTGCAGACCGGCACCCCGCAGGACATCTACTTCCGGCCCATGTCCCGCCACGTCGCCGACTTCGTCGGCACGAGCAACCTCATCGCGGGCACGGTGCTGTCGCAGTCGGCCGACCGGGTGGGCCTGCAGACCGTGCTCGGCCGGGTGGACGTGCCCGGCCCGCCCGGCATCGGCCCCGCGGCGCTGCTGATGACCCGGGCCAACGACTGGTGGCTCCAGCCGCAGGACACGTCGGCCCGCGACGGGTGGAAGGGCGTGGTGAAGGCCCGCCACCTGCTCGGCGCCTACACCGAGTACCTGGTCGAGGTGGGCGAGCTCACGGTGCGGATCTGGGACCGCTACCACGAGTGGGGCGGGCCCGGCGCCGGCGTCGTCACCGGCTTCGACGCCGACGCCGCGTGGGTGGTGCCCGATGGCGGCTGACCTCGGCATGCGGCCGGCGCCGGCCGCGGCCACGGCCACGCGCCCACGCCGTCGCGGAGTTCTCTGGTACAGCGGCGTGGTCGCGACGGTCGTCATCGTCTTCGTCATCGTCTACCCCCTCGGCCGGACGGTCCTCGGCGTGTTCGGCGTCGGCGGCGACTCCACCGCGGACAGGATCGTCGAGGTCCTCACCGCCGGCAGAACCTGGCGGATGGCGGGCAACACGGTGCTCGCGGTCGCCGTCGGCGGGTCGCTGGCGCTGGCGATCGGCGCGGTCTTCGCCTGGATCAACGAGCGCACCGACGCGCGCATGGGCTTCGTGGCGCGGATGCTGCCGCTGATGCCGATGTTCGTGCCGTCCATCGCCGGCGCGATCGGCTGGGTCTTCCTGGCCTCGCCGCGGGCCGGGCTCCTCAACGGCTGGATCCGCCAGTTCCTGGACCTGTTCGGGGTCAAGGTGACCGAGGGCCCGATCGACATCTACTCGTGGCCGGGGTTGATCTTCGCGTACGTGCTGTTCCTGACGCCGTACGCCTATCTGACGATCTCCAGCGGCCTGCAGTCGCTCGACCCGGCGCTGGAGGAGGCGTCGCGGTCCTCGGGGGCGGGCGCGCTGACCACCTTCCGCCGGATCACGTTGCCGTCGCTGCGGCCGGCGATCGGGGCGAGCATCCTGGTGATCGCGACGATGGGCATGGCCATCTTCTCGATCCCGCTGGTGATCGGCACGCCCGCCGGCATCGACATCCTGCCGGTCGAGATCGTCAACCTCATGACGCACAACTACCCCCGGGACACCGGCGGCGCGCTCGGCCTGTCCATCCTGGTCATCCTCGTCGTCGGCGCCTGCTGGCTGGTGCAGCGGCGGATGGTCGCGCTGCAGTCCCACGCGACCATCACCGGCCGGTCCAGCGCCAGCGCCGCCGTGCCCCTCGGCCGCTGGAAGTGGGTGGCCCGGCTGACGATGGTCGGGTTCCTGCTGCTGACCTCGGTGCTGCCGCTGGGCGGGCTGGTCCTGGTGTCGTTGCAGCGGTTCTGGGGCGCCCGGATCCAGTGGGACAAGCTCACCTTCGTCAACTACCAGTACCTGGTCGACAACGAGCTGGTCTGGAGCGGCCTGCGCAACAGCCTCGTGCTGGCCGTCGTCTGCGCTACCGTCGCCGTCCTCCTCGCGGTGCTGGTCACCCAGACCGTCACCCGCCGGGCCGGCCTCGCCGCCAGCGCGGTCGACGGCATCGTGAAGATCCCGTCGACGCTGACCCACGTCGTGCTGGCGGTGGCGTTCATCGTCGCCTTCGCGGGTCCGCCGTTCGACCTGGCCGGCACCAGCCTGCTGCTGGGGCTGGCGTACGTGATCCTCTACATCCCGCAGGCGACCTTCTACGCCTCGGCGGCGCACCAGCAGATCGGCCCGCAGCTGACGGAGGCGTCGGCCGTCGCCGGCGCGAGCGACGCGACCACGACCCGCCGGATCCTCCTGCCGCTGATGGCGCCCAGCCTGATCGCCGGCTGGTCGCTGCTGTTCGTCCTCATGACCGGCGACATCACGGCGTCGTCCATGCTCGCCGGCACCCACACGCCGGTGGTGGGATTCGTGATCCTCGACATGTGGACCGGTGGCAGCTTCCCCAAGCTGGCCGCCCTGGGCGTGCTGATGACCGTGGTCGCCAGCGCCGTCGTGCTGCTCGTCATGCGCCTGCGTGACAAGTTCTTCCTGGTGAGGTGAGGCAATGACCCCGCTCGACGTGACCGTCGAGGACCGCCTGCTCCTGCAGGAGCTGATCGCGAGGTACTCCCTCGCCCGCGACGACCGCGACATCGACCTGCTGATCTCGCTGTTCGCGCCGGACGCCCAGTTCGAGCGGGCCGGCCGGGTCGTCGACGGGGCGGACGGCATCCGGGAGTTCTTCCTCGGCTCCATGCGCCGCTACGACCTGACCAACCACGTCAACCACGGCCAGGTGCTCGACCCGGTCGAGGGCGCCTCGCCGCGGGAGCGGGTCGCCGGCCGGGTCTCCGGGCACGCCGAGCTGGTGCCGTCCGGGATCCTGCACGTCGCCGCCTACCGCTACCACGACCTCTACGTGAAGTCCGAAGGACGGTGGCTCTTCCAGCGCCGGTCGCTCAACTTCATCTACGCGATGCCCGTCGACCAGCTCGCCGCCGGCTTCGCCGACCACCTGCGGGTGCGCTGGCACGGCGACCAGCCGCGCCCCGCGGACCTGCCCTGACCGACCACCCCTCCCGGGAACGGAGAAACCTTCGATGCCATCGAATGTCATGATCGTGCTCAGCAACACCCGCCCGGAGGTCGAGGACGAGTTCAACGCCTGGTACAGCGACGTCCACGTGCACGAGGTCGTCGACGAGCTCGACGGCTTCGCCACCGCGCAGCGGTTCAAGCTCGCCGACCAGCAGGTCGAGGAGGGCGCGACCTGGAAGTACCTGGTGATCTACACGATCCCCGAGGGCAAGCTGGCCGACGCCCAGGCCGCGATCCGGGCCCAGCGGGCCGAGCGGGCGGAGGCGCTGGCGGCCGGCCGCAAGCCGTGGATCTCGGCCCGCTCCGACCTGTTCGACGGCAAGCACCACAGCTGGTTCTTCACCGCGATCACCGACGAGATCGCGGGCAGGTCATGACCGAGCCGGCGGCGCCGTTCGTGGTGGCCGGCGCCGGTGCCGCCGGGCTGCTGGCCGCGCTCACCGCGGCACAGTCCGGCGTCGACGTCCTGCTGCTGGAGAAGGACCTGCGGCGGGGCTGCAACGCCGAGTTCTCCGGCGGGCTGGTCCAGGGCGCCGGCACCCGGTTCCAGGAGGCCGCCGGCATCGACGACTCGCCGGCGACGCTGCTGGCCGACATCCTGCGGCAGAACCGGGGCCGGTGCGACCCCGCCGTCGCCGAGCTGGTGGCGGACCGGTCCCGCGACGTCGTGCACACCCTGGCCGACACCGTCGGCCTGGACCTGCACATCGACGCCGTCACGTACGCCGGGCACTCGGTGCGGCGCCTGCACTGCACCCCGGCCGAGACCGGGAAGGAGCTGACCGCCGGCCTGCGGGCGTACGTGCGCGGCCTCGACCGCGTCGACTTCGTGGACGCCGCCGAGGTGGTCGACGTGAACGTCGCCGACGACGGCACCCTCGACGTGGCCGTCCGGCGGGGCGGGACCGGCCACGACCGGCTGCGCGCCCGGCACGTCCTGCTCGCCACCGCCGGCTTCGGCGCCAACCGGGCCCTGCTGCGCCGCTACATCGGCGACGCCGCCGCCGACAGCCACTTCATCGGCTCCGAGAACAGCACCGGCACGGGCCTGGAGATCGGGCTGCGGCTGGGCGCTGGCACCGCCTACCTGACCGCCTACGAGGGGCACAGCCACCTCAACCCGAAGTACGGCACCCGGCTCGGCGGCGCCCTACCGGCCCTGGGCAGCATCATCGTCGGCACCGACGGGCGCCGCTTCGCCCGCGAGGACATCTCCAACTCCGGGTTCGCCGCGTCGCTGGCCGCCCAGCCCGGCGGGCGCGGCGTCGAGATCTTCGACGAGCCGATCCACCACCGGGCGCTGGCCAACGGCGCCTACGCCGAGGCATTCGCGGCCGGCGTGGTCGCGACCTTCACCACCCTCGACGCGCTCGCGGACACCTTCGGCCTCCCCGCCGCCGCACTGACGGACGAGGTCGAGCGCTACAACGCCGCCGCGGACGGGCCCTGCTGGCTCGGCCGCGCCGCCCCCCGGCGCCGGCTGCACCCGCCGTACTACGCCTCGGCCGTCTCCAGCGGCCTGGTGCACACCCAGGGCGGCCTGACCATCGACACCGCCGCCCGCGTCGTGCGCACCGGCGGCGACCCGATCCCCGGCCTGTTCGCGGCCGGCGGCGCCGCCGCCGGCATCTCGGGCGACGGCCCCGGCACCTACCTGCCGGGCAATGGCCTGGCCCACGCGTTCGTGACCGGCCTGGTCGCCGCGGAGACGGTCGCCGCCGCGCTCGCGTGAGGCCCGGCCCGCCAGGGCGACCACGGTCCGGCCCGCCCGGGCGACCACGGTCCGGGCGGGCCGGGCCTCATGGGGTGAACGTCGAGCTGAAGGACGACCGGCGCGGTCAGCCTCTGACGATGAACTCCAGCTCGCCCACGGGGTTGGCGAACTGGGTGACGCGCAGGGACACCTGCATCCGCCACGTCCCGGACACCGGGAGCACGACCTGCGCCGTGTAGTGGCCCGCCGACACCTGGGTCAGCGGGATGTCGCCGAGCGTCGTCCCGTCGGTGGACAGGCGGACCACCGGCGGGGCGACGCCCTCGGCGGGTTCGCCGGCCGCGGAGCTCAGCCGGAGGGTGACGGTGTTGGGGCCGCGGGTGAGCGGGGTCAGGGAGGCCCGCACCGTGATGTCGCCCAGGGCGGTCGTGTGGGTGTCGGCGGCGGCCTCGGCCGACACGCTCGCGGGCTGGGAGCCGCCCTCGGGGCTGGTGTCGACGAGGAAGCCGGTGACGAGCAGGGCGGCGACGAGGAGCGTGCCCTCGATCGCGGTGGCGCGCACGACGGGGCGGGAGCGCGCCTCCCGGTTGGTCTTGTTCGCTGCCCGCTGGAGCCGGGGGAGGAGCGACCACCGGTTCCACGCCGCGATGGCGACGGTGACCAGCACGATGGCGATCTTGGCCAGGACCAGCCGGCCGTAGGTGGTGTCGACCAGCGCCGTCCAGGACCCGAGGATCCGCCACACGAGCAGCGAGCCCGTGGCGACCAGGGCCGCGAGGACGCCGGCGGCGGCGGTGGAGAACCGGGCGAGCACCTCGGCCGCGGTGGCGCCCCGACCGGAGAGGGCCGGCAGGGTCAGCGCCAGGCCGGCGAGTCCGCCGAGCCAGACGCCGCCGGCGAGGAGGTGCAGCGCGTCCGCGCCGACGGCGAGGAGCTCGGGGCTCGCCGCGCGGGTGTGCCCGACCAGCGCGGGGGCCGCGACCGCGACCGCGGCGGCCGTCACCGCCGCGACGCGCCGCCGCCGCGCGGCCGGCCCGGGACCCAGCAGGACCACGGCGAGCGCCAGCCCGCCGGTGACGGCCGCGGCGACGGCGTACTCGATCAGCGGCAGCGACGTCCACGTCGCGCCCTCGGTGAGCAGCGCCGGCCCGCCGCCGAGCAGGTATACCGCGGTGATCGGCAACGCGGCCGGCCACGCGACGGCCGCGACGGCCGCGGCGGTGCGCGCGGCGACGACCAGGCGGCGGCGCGGGCGGTCGACGCCGGGGCCGGCGGGCAGGAACACGGCGGCGAACGCGACGAGCCCGGCCGCGAGCAGGAGACCGACGTAGCCCACCCCGCGGGCCAAGGTCAGCGCCCAGGGGGCCTCGGGGACGCTGTCCGAGTCGCTCGGGGCCGGGGTTTTGACGGGGGTGGGCGCGCCGACGGAGAACGTGAGGGCGCCGCTGATGGGGTGCCCGTCCTCGGAGACGACCCGCCAGGTGATCACGGTCGTGCCGTCGCCCAGGCGTCCCGGCAGGCCGACCTCGAGCTCGGTGCCCTTGACGGCCGGTCTCGCCTCGACCAGCGCACCCTGGGCGTCGAAGACCTGCACGCCGCCCGGGACGCCGCGGACGGCCTCGTCGAACGTGAACAGGACCCGGTCGGGTGGGGCCTGCAGCACCGCGCCCTCGGCCGGGTCGCTGCGGGTGAGGTGCGCGTGCGCGTGCGCCGGCTGGGCGAGTCCGAGCAGCATCGCCGGTACGAAGAGCAGGACCAGCAGTGCCGTCGCCCCGACCCGTCGCGGTCCTCGGCCGGTCATGCCCGGCGGCGCTGTCGGACGAGCGCCGCGCCGCCGAGGAGCGCGCCGAGGGTGCCGGCCGCCAGCGCGGCGAGCGTCAGGGTGTCGTTTCTGGCCGGCGCGGGCGTGGCGGCCGAGTTGCCGGTGAGCGTGTGGTTGTGCGCGCCGGCCGTGCCGTCAGTGCCGGTGAGGGGCGCGGCGACGACGAAGCTCGGGGCGGGCAGCTGGAGCTCGCCGACGTCCTTCCCGTCCTGCGGGACCTCCGTCCAGGCGGATTCGCCCCGCTCGCAGGTCTGGATGGTCGGGAAGACGAGCCTGGTCCCGGCCTCGGGCAGCTGGACCGTGAGCTCGAAGACCTCGCGGTAGCCGTCCGGGAGCGGGGTGTCCGTGCTGAACGTGACCGAGGCGACCCGTTGCACGATCTTGTTGCCGTGGGCGTCCACCGCGGGCGGGTCGACGGTCTCCGTCTGCTTCGTGACCTTCCACAGCGCGGTCCGGGTGGGGGTGACCGAGGTGATCTGCGCCGGGATCTGGATGGTGATCCTGGTGGTCGGTGAGTCCCCGCAGCCGTGCCCGACGGCGAACTGGAGGAGGGCGTGGGCGCCGGCCGCGGTCGTGGAAGGCGTCACCGTGACATGCGCGCCCGCCGGGGACGCGATCCCCACCAGGCCGACGACCAGCGCGGCGGCGCCGACCCGCGCGGCGCGCCGCGACCACGGTCGAGCCGGGGTCCGGGCAGGTCCGATCTCATTGCGCCGCATGTCGCATCCTCGCGCCTCAGGACGAGTGTGGGTTGCAGAGATTCGACCAACATGCAGAACCGATGTCAAGTATGTGAACTGATGCGGGCATCGCATTGTGGTGATCCGGGCCGCACGGTAGTGTGCGTTCACACTAGTGAACTCAAGTCCATATGATGGACAGCTGGTAGGAGAGGGGCACCATGCCGAACATCACCGTCGAGCTGCTCGCGGGCCGATCCATGGAGCAGCGCCGGGCCTTCGCCCGCGCTGTGGCCGACAATGCCGTCGAGATCCTCGGGGCCCGTCTGCAGGACGTCCGCATGGTGTTCACCGAGATCACCGCGGACGACGTGGCCAACGGGGGTGTCCTGGCCAGTGAGGACGCCTCCCGCGCCGGCGTGGTCGCCGCGCTCGAGAAGCGCTGAGATCGCCGAGGTCGCTGAGGCCGCTGCTCATACGCGATGGGGCCGACCCGCAGCCGGGTCGGCCCCATCGTCGTGTGTGGGAGTGCGTCAGCGCACCAGCCGGTTGTCGCGCATCGCCGACAGGCGGGCCTTCACGCTCAGCAGCGTCTCGATGATGAAGTCCTCCCGGCCGTGCTTGAGCCGGCTGATCGGGACCGCGATGCTCAGCGCGTCGACCGACCGGCGGGAGAAGGGCAGCGCGACACCGAAGCAGCGCACGCCCAGGCAGGACTCCTCGCTCTCCTCCGCGTAGCCGACCTGGGCGGCCTTGTCGATGATCGCCAGCAGGGCGTCCCGGTCCGTGGTCGTCTGGGTGGTTATGGCCTTGATCTGATGGGGGACGAGCGGCTCGCGGACGTCCTCGGGCATCTCGGCCAGCATCGCCCGGCCGAGGGCCGTGCTGTAGGCGGGAAGGCGCCGGCCGACCGCCGAGTACATGCGCAACGGATGCTTGGACTCGCGCTTGGCGGTGTAGATGACCTCGGCGCCTTCCAGGCGGCCCAGGTGCACGGTCTCCTCGGTGGCGGCCGCGATCTCGTCCATCACGGCACTGGCGCGCGACAGGACCGGGTCGCCGTCGATGTACGCGGAGCTCACCGTGAGTGTGTGCACGCCGAGCCGGTAGACGCTGCCGGTCTGGTCGGTGTCCAGCCATCCGCGGGCGCACATGGTGCGCAGGAGCGCGTGCAGGCTGCTCTTCGGGATGCCCAGACGGGTGGCCAGCTGCAGCTGGGTGCCGGGGCCGTGGGCGGCGATGTCGTCCAGGACGTCGAGGACCCGTGCAGCCGACTTCACCTGCGAGGTTGCAGCCGTTTTGTCCGTGTCCACCCGAGGCCTCCTCATCAACGGTGCGTGTGCGCCCGGCGTCCAACACTAAACCACAGTTCACATAGAAGAACAGACTTCAGCCCCTTGACCTGTGATCGGAGCCATAGGTATCGTCGCCTCAGTTCACGTAGCGGAACGCGGTTCACAAACGAGGAGAAAGTTTTGATCGAAGTGAGGTACTCCGCATCGCCGTCCACGGTTGAGACGGCAACGACTGCGGAGTTGCGAAAGAACTTCCTCGTGGAGCGCCTGTTCCGTACCGGCGAGGTGCACGGGGTGTACACCCACGACGACCGGCTGGTCGTCGGCGGCGCGGTTCCCGGTGACGGCCAGCTCGAGCTGCCGGCCTGGGACGTGCTCGGCACGCCGTCGCACCTGGCGCGCCGCGAGCTCGGCATCGTCAACGTCGGCCAGTCCGGTCACGTGCTGGTCAACAACGAGAAGTTCGAGCTCCGCCACCTCGACGGGCTGTTCGTCGGCCGCGGCAACGAGGTCGTCTTCACCGGCCCCGAAGCCGCGTTCTACTTCGTCTCCGCCCCGGCGCACGCGGCGTACCCGACGGCCCTGCTGAGCCACTCGGCGATCGAGCCGATCAAGCTGGGCACGGCGCAGGGCGCGAGCGAGCGCAACCTCTACAAGTACGCCTGGGGCGAGGAGCTGCAGACCTCGGTGCTGCAGTTCGGCGTGACCGTCATCGCCGACGGCTCGGTGTGGAACACGTTCCCGCCGCACCTGCACGACCGGCGCACCGAGGTCTACATGTACGTCGACCTGGACGAGAAGGACCGGGTCTTCCACCTGATGGGCCAGCCCGGCGCCGCCCGCCACCTCGTCGTGCGCGACCGCGAGGCCGTCATCTCGCCGCCGTGGTCGATCCACTCGGGCGTCGGCACCGGCTCGTACGCCTTCATCTGGGCGATGGGCGGCGAGAACAACGACTACACCGATCTGACCCCGGTGCCGCTGGAGGATCTGTGACCTCGCCGTTCGACCTGACCGGCCGCTGCGCCGTCGTGACCGGCGCCGGTCGCGGCCTGGGGCAGGCGATCGCGCTCGGGCTCGCCCAGGCGGGCGCCGACCTGGTCCTGCTGGGCCGGCCGGGCAGTCAGTCGGCCACCCGGGAGCAGGTGGCCGGCCTCGGCCGGGACGTGGAGGTCGTCGACCTCGACGTCAGCGACCACGACGCGGTCGTCCGGGTCGCGGCCGAGGTCAACGGCCGACGTCAGGTGGACATTCTGGTCAACAACGCCGGCATCATCGACCGCCAGGACTCGGTGGACGTGAGCCGGCAGTCGTGGGACCGCGTGGTGGACACCAACCTGAGCGGCCTGTTCTTCCTCTGCCAGGCGTTCGGGCGGCCGATGACCGAGCGTGGGCACGGAAAGATCGTCAACGTCGCCAGCCTGCTGTCCTTCCAGGGCGGGCTCCGGGTGGCGTCGTACGCCGCCAGCAAGCACGCCGTCGCCGGCATCACCAAGGCCCTGGCGAACGAGTGGGCGCGGCTCGGCGTGCAGATCAACGCCATCGCGCCCGGCTACATGACCACCGACAACACCACCGCGCTGCGTGCCGACCCGGACCGCTCCCGGTCCATCCTCGAACGCATCCCCGCCGGCCGCTGGGGAGAGGCAGCCGACATCGCCGGCGCGGCCGTCTTCCTGAGCTCCGCCGCCGCCGACTACGTCAACGGCCACGTCCTGGTCGTCGACGGAGGCTGGATGGCCCGCTGACCCTGGCCTTCAGCGCACCAAACCAGCAGGATCAGACGACTCCTCTCTGTTGTGCCACCCCGCCGGCTCCCACCGGCACTGAAGAGATTGAGGATCAACAATGACGATCACCCCTCGTCCCGCCGCAGCGTTATTGACCCTGACACTGGCAGCCGCCGTACTGGCCGGCTGCAGCGAGGAGGCGGCCGGCGACAACAAGGCCGCCGACGCGGGCGGCTGCAAGCCGGCCGACGTGAAGCTGGTGGGTCAGGTCCGTAACGAGTCCAACCCCTACGAGGCCGCGTGGCTGGGTGGCGGCGACGCCTTCGCCAAGTCGGTCGGCCTCACCCAGGAGCGGCTCACGTACGGCGGTGACTCCACCAAGCAGCAGGAGCAGATCAGCCAGCTGCTGGCCGGTAACACCAAGTGCCTGGTCATGAACGTGCTGCCCAACGGCGACTCGGACACCGCGCCGATCGTCAAGGGTGCCGACAAGGTCGGTGCCTACCTCGTCACGCAGTGGAACAAGCCGGCCGACCTGAAGCCGGCCGACTACAAGACGTGGGTCAGCCACATCACCTACGACGGCGTCGAGTCCGGCCAGCAGATCGGCGACGCGCTCGCCACGGCGATCGGCGGCACGGGCGGCATCATCGCGCTGCAGGGCATCCTGGACACCGCCGCCGCCAAGGACCGCTTCGCCGGCCTCCAGGCGTCGCTGAAGAAGAACCCGGGCGTCCAGCTGCTGGACCAGCAGGCCGCCAACTTCTCCCGCGCCGAGGCGCTCACGGTGACCAAGACCCTGCTCACCAAGCACGGCGACAAGGTCAAGGGTATCTGGGCTGCCAACGATGACATGGCGCTCGGCGCCCTGGAGGCCCTCCAGCAGGCAGGCCTCTCCGGCAAGGTGGCCGTCGTCGGCATCGACGCCGTCCCGGACGCCGTCAAGGCCGTCCAGGGCGGGACGATGACCGCCACGGTCTCCAGCGACGGTGCCTGGCAGGGCGGCATCGGCCTGGCGATCGGCTACTGCGTGGCCACCGGCAAACTGGCCGTCAAGGACATCGCGGCCGACAACCGGGCGTTCTTCGCCAAGCAGTTCCTCATCACGAAGGCCAACGCCGCCGACTTCGCCGCGCCGAAGACGGACCCGTCGGACTTCGAGTGCGGCAACGTCTTCAAGCGTGTGGCCGGGCCCCTGAAGTGACCATGGCAGCCGAGGTCGTCACAGCGCCTCGCCGTAGCTCTCGGCGAGGCGCGTCGTTCCGAGACGCTGGCCCACCGGTCGCGCTGGTCGTCATCTGGCTGGTGTTCGCCGCGCTGAGCCCGCAGTTCCGCAGCATCGGCAACGCCCAGAACATCATGGACGCCGCCGCGGTGCTCGCGGTCGTCACCTGCGGTATCACGTTCGTGCTGATGATGGGGTCCATCGACCTGTCCTCAGCGGGCGTCATGGGCGCCGCCGCCCTGACCGTGTCACTGCTGGTGGCCAACAATCGCAACGACAACGACTTCGGGCTGTTCGGCATCCTGGTCGCCGTCGTGCTGGGCTGTGCGTTCGGCTGCCTGAGCGGCCTGGCGCTGGTACTGCTGAAGGTGCCGTCGTTCATGGCGACGCTGGGGGTCTCGGCCGTCGGGCTCGGCGTCGCGACCCTCATGTTCGCCGGCGTCCAGCCCAACATCTCCGACGCCATGCTCAAGGGCTGGGCGATCGAGCGCTTCCTGGGCCTGTCCTACCTCACCTGGATCGCCGCCGCGTGCGTCCTGGTGGGCTGGCTCATCCAGCGCTACACCCGGCTCGGCCGGTACGCCTTCGCGATCGGCGGCGCCGAGGAGGTGCTCGCGCTCTCCGGTGTCCGGGTGAAGCCGTACAAGGTGGCGGTCTTCGCGCTCGCCGGGGCCTTCTACGGCCTCGGCGGGGTGATGGTGACCAGCCAGCTCGGCGCCGGCCTCGTCCAGGCCGGCAACGGGTACGACTTCTCGGCCATCACCGCCGCGGTCGTCGGCGGCACCCTGCTCACCGGCGGCCGCGGCGGCATCCTGCACTCGGCCGTGGGTGTCCTGCTCGTCGTGGTGCTCACCAACGGTCTCGTGCAGGTCGGCGTCAGCCCGTACTGGCAGGGCGGCGTCGAGGGCCTGATCGTCGTGACCGCGGTCGCCGCCGCCGTCATCCCGCAGCGCCGCAGAAACCAGGTGACGAAATGAGCACCCCAACTGTGCCGGCGCTGGAGGTGCGCGGCCTCGTCAAGCACTACCCGGGCGTGAAGGCGCTCGACGGCGTCGACTTCGTGGTCAACCAGCACGAGGTCCTCGGCCTGGCCGGGGAGAACGGCGCGGGCAAGTCCACGCTGCTCAAGGCCCTCGTAGGCCTCGTCACCCCGGACGCCGGCGAGATCTACGTGCGCGGCGCGGCCGTCAAGCTGCGCAGCGTCGTGGACGCCGCCAACCACGGCATCGGGATGGTGTTCCAGGAGCAGTCGCTGGTGCCCAACCTGACCGCCGCGGAGAACATCCTCCTCGGCAGCGAAGGCGGCGCGGTCCGCCGCGGCGTCTACCGCTGGGACGTCATGCGCCGCCTCGCCCAGGAACAGCTGGACAAGATCGGCTCGCACATCGACCCGCTCGCCCGCACCGACACGCTCTCCTTCGCCGACCGGCAGATGGTGGAGATCGCGAAGGTGCTGCGCATCGAGGAGCGCAGCCAGCACCCGCCGGTCATCATCCTGGACGAGCCGACCTCGGTGCTGGAGTCCAAGGAGATCGAAACCCTGTTCGCGCAGATCCGCCGGCTGCGCGAGTTCGCCTCGGTCGTCTTCGTCTCGCACCGTCTCGACGAGGTGCTGGACGTGTGCGACCGCGTCACCGTGCTGCGCGGCGGCCAGTCGGTCGGCGAGGTCGCCACGGCCGGTGCCGTCCCGCGCGAGCTGCACCGGATGATGATCGGGTCGACCGGGTCCGACGACCACTACCACGAGAACGCCGCCGCGCCGGTCACGGCCGAGCAGCCCCGGCTGTCGGTCCGCGGGCTGTCGGGCAAGACGTTCCGCGACGTCGACCTCGACGTCGGGGTCGGTGAGATCGTGGCGATCGTCGGGGTCCACGGATCGGGTCGCGAGGACGTCTGCCGCGCGCTGTTCGGCGCCGAGCCGACGACCGCGGGCGAGATCCGGATGGACGGCACGAAGATCGACCTGCGCAGCACCCGCGCCGCGTGCGCCGCCGGCATCGGCTACGTGCCGGCCGAACGCAAGATCGAGGGAATGGTCGGCCCGATGTCGGTGGCCGAGAACATGACCCTGGCCAAGCAGCAGGCCCGCTGCGCCGGCCCGTTCGTGGCGCCGAAGAAGCAGGCCGGCCTGGTGGACCGCTGGATCGAGCGGCTGTCCATCCGCACGCCGGGCCGCGACACCGCCATCCAGCGGCTGTCCGGCGGCAACCAGCAGAAGGTGGTCCTGGCCCGGTGGCTGGTCGGCGGCGACATCCGCCTGCTCCTGCTGGACCACCCGACGCGAGGGCTGGACATCGGCGCCCGCTCCGAGGTGTACCGGCTGATGCGGGAGCTCGCCGCGACCGGTGTCGCCACGGTGCTGCTGGCCGACAGCCTCGAGGAGGCCATCGGCATGGCCGACCGGATCCTCGTCATGAACGACGGGCGGGTCGCGGCCGAGGTCGCCTGCCCGAGCGGCGGCAAGCCGAGCCCGCTCGACCTCGTGAAAGAGATGGTATGAGCACTTCTGCTGCCATGCAGCCGGTCGCCGAACCCGCGACCGGCACCGCGGCGCCCCGCCAGGCCAGGCGGATCACCGGGTTCATGCCGCTCATCGCCCTGGTGGCGCTGGTGGCCGCCCTGACCATCGCCGACCCCGACTTCCTGACCACCCGGAGCCTGACGGCGGTGTTGCGGACCGCCGCGCCGCTCATCGTGCTCGCCGCCGGGGCGACCCTCGTCGTCCTCTGCGGCGGCATCGACCTGTCCATCGCGGCCCTCGCGTCGCTGACGACGGTCCTGCTGGCCCTGTGGCTACCGGAACTCGGAGGCCTGGCCACGCCGATGGTCATCCTGGTCGCGGCGGCGATCGGTGCGGTGCAGGGCGCGGCGCACGTGCTGCTGCGGATCCCGTCGTTCGTCGTCACCCTCGGCGGGATGAGCATCCTGTCCGCGGTCGCCCTCGTCGTGTCCGGCGCAGGCACCGTGCGGGTCGTGGACGACTCGACGGTCAAGTGGCTCGAGCTGTACGTCGCCGGCTACGTGCCGATGTCGGCCGCGATGGCGATCGTCGTCGTGGCCGTGATCGCGCTGCTGCTCAAGGTGACCCCGCTGCAGAGCTGGATCTCCGCCACCGGCTACTCCGAGTCGGCCGCGCGGCTCGCCGGCACGCCCGTCGACCTCGTCAAGATCGGCGTGTTCTGCGTCTCCGGCGCCTGCGCCGGGTTCGCCGCGGTCATGCTGGTCTCCCGCCAGTACAGCGGCGGCCCCACCATGGCCGACAACCTGCTGCTGCCGGCGGTCGCGGCGATCGTCGTCGGCGGCACCGCGATCACCGGTGGCCACGGCAGCGTGTGGCGCAGCCTCGCCGGCGCGCTCGTCGTGACGCTGCTGCGCGTCGGCCTGCCGATCGTCGGCGTGCCGTCGGCCTACGAGCAGATCCTCTACGGCGTCGTCATCGTCGTCGCCGTCGCGCTCACCCTCGACTATTCAAAGATCTCGATCATCAAATAGCCGATCCCGGCACCTACGGAAGGCCATCATGCCCCACGAGAACCCAGCGCTCCTGCCCGCCGTCCGGTCGTTCCTGTCCTCACCGAAGCAGCTGCTCATCGGCGGCGAGTGGGTGGACGCGAAGGACGGCAGAACGTTCGAGACCGTCAACCCGTCGACCGAGGAGGTGCTGGTAGAGGTCGCGTACGGGTCCGCCGTCGACGTGGACCGCGCGGTCGTGGCGGCCCGCACGGCGTTCGAGCACCGCTCCCCGTGGTCGAGGATGACCCCGCGCGAGCGCTCCCACCTGCTGTGGCGCATCGGCGACCTCATCGACGCCCACGCCGACGAGTTCGCCCAGCTGGAGGCTCTCGACAACGGCAAGCGGGTCGAGGCGGCCCGCGACGGTGACGTGGCCATCTCCGCCGAGCTCTTCCGGTACTTCGCGGGCTGGGCGACCAAGATGGAAGGCACGTCCATCCCGATGTCCGTGCCGGGCCGGGAGTTCCACGCCTACACCCGCCGCGAGCCGGTCGGCGTCGTCGCGGGCATCGTGCCGTGGAACTTCCCCCTGCTCATGGCCTGCTTCAAGATCGTCCCGGCGATCACCGCGGGCAACACCGTCATCCTCAAGCCGGCCGAGCAGACCCCGCTGACCGCGCTGCGCCTCGGCGAGCTCCTGCTCGAGGCGGGCGTGCCCGCCGGCGTCGTGAACGTCGTGCCCGGTTTCGGTGACACCGGGGCCGCGCTGGTCGACCACCACGGCGTCGACAAGGTCGCCTTCACCGGCAGCACCGAGGTCGGCAAGAAGATCGCCGCCGCGGCGTCGGGCAACCTGAAGAAGGTCTCCCTCGAGCTCGGCGGCAAGGCGCCCAACATCATCTTCAACGACGCCGACCTCGACGCCGCTGTCGCCGGTGCGGTGCTGGGCGGCTACTTCAACGAGGGCCAGTGCTGCGTCAACGGCTCGCGCCTGTACGTGCAGCGCGGCGTCTTCGACCAGGTCGTCGAGGGGGTGGCGGCCGCCGCGGCGGCGATCAAGGTGGGCGACGGCTTCGACCCGGCGTCGCAGATGGGTCCGCTCGTCTCCCGGGAGCAGCACGAGAAGGTGCTCGGCTACATCCGCGGGGCGGTGCAGGAGGGCGCCGTGCTGAACGCGGGAAGCGCCGACGCGGTCGGCGACCGCGGCTACTTCGTCCAGCCGACGCTCATCACCTCCGTGAACGAGCAGATGGCCGTGCAGACCGACGAGATCTTCGGTCCCGTCGTGACCGCTATTCCGTTCGACACCGAGGACGAGGTGGTCGCCGCCGCGAACAACACGGTGTACGGGCTCGCCGCGGGCGTGTGGTCGCAGAACATCGGCACGGCGCACCGGGTCGGCGCCCGCCTGCGGGCCGGCACGGTGTGGCTCAACACGTGGCACGCCGACGACGTCACCCTGCCGCGCGGCGGCTTCAAGCAGTCGGGCTGGGGCCGTGAGCTCGGGTCGTTCGGCCTCGACGACTACACGGAGCTCAAGACCGTCATCGCCGAGCTGCGATAGGCAACGCCGACGCAGGCTCCCGGAACGGATTCCGGGGGCCTGCGTCGCGTCCGGACACGGTTCGCATATGGGAATCTCTGAAAAACTCGGTTCACGTACGTAGACGCAGTTCTTGACGACGTATTCTTGTTGCCCTACGTTCAGGCTCTCCGTGGTTGGTGTCCGCCATGCCGCCACGTCCGCCGAACCTCAAGGGATCTCTTATGAAAGTGCCCCGCAGGTCAGCTCACTTCCGCCTCTCAACGTATTTGTCCGGCCGGGCCGCCGCCGCGACCGCCGCCCTGGCGCTGATCGCCGGATCGGCCGCCGCCGTCGCGATTCCCGCCGTGGCGCATGCGGCCCCCGCCGACGACGGCCGGCTCAGCGTGCTGTTGTTCTACAAGCCCAACTTCCACGCCTCCAACGTGGAGGCCCGGCAGGCCGTGCGTGACCTGGCGACCCAGCTCGGCACCCAGTACAACCAGCCGGTGGACATCCAGGAGACCGACGACCCGGCGGCGTTCACGACCGCGAACCTCGCCATCCGTGACACGGTGGTCTTCGCGCAGACCGGTGGCGTGCTGTTCAACGCGGCCCAGCGCTCCGCGCTCGAGGCCTACATCCGCGGTGGCGGCGGGTTCATGGGCATGCACTACACCGGCTGGTCGGTCGGTGAGAGCGAGCACGACGTCAACCCGTTCTACGCCCGCCTCGTCGGTGCCGCCTCCGAGGGACACCCGGAGAACCCCGGCGTGCGCCCCGGCCGGGTGTTCGTCTCGGACGCCACGCACCCGCTCGTCGCGGGCGTGACGACGAGCATCACCCGCAGCGACGAATGGTACGACTGGGTCGTCAACCCGGCGCCCAACGTGCGGACCCTGGTCGAGGCCGACGAGGCCTCCTACGGCATGGGCCGGCAGGGCTCCAAGCACCCGCTCACCTGGTGCCAGACGATCGACTCCGGCCGGTCCTGGTACACCTCCATGGGGCACGAGGGCACCGCGTACTCCGAGGCGTACATGCGGGCCCAGATGAAGAACGGCCTCGCCTACGCCGCGAAGCTCCTCGCGGCGGACTGCTCGCCGCCGCGGAAGGACTCGGCCGGCGCCTGGAGTGGCGTCACGCCGTGGCCGCTGGTCCCGATCAACATGGCGCTGACCTCCGACGGCCGGGTGCAGTCCTTCGGCAGCGTCGGCGGCTGGGCCAACGACACCACGCCGTACGACTGGACCGGCAACGACGGGGTCACCCAGGGCGGCCAGATGGAGGTCGACGTCTGGAACCCCGCCACGCCACGCACGCTGGCGAACCTCCGCGCCGGCATCATCCCCAACACCACGTACACCGACCTGTTCTGCTCCATGCAGGTGCAGAGCCCGCACGACCACTCGATCATGACGGTCGGCGGCGACGACGGCATGGGCGGCAACGCCCCGAACGACGGCGCGATCGGCGTCACCAGCTACTCGACGAACAACGGCCTGCAGACCGAGGCGCCGCTGAACATCCCGCGGTGGTACCCGACCGGCACCACCATGCCGAACGGCTCCGTCGTCGTCCAGGGCGGCAGCCGCACCGGCGGCCCCGGCGGGGCCGGCGTCAAGACCCCGGAGATCTACACCCCGGAGTCGGGCACGGGCTGGAAGCTGCTCACCGGCGCCACCAACTCGGCCGCGTACGGTGACGGCGGCGCGGACCACGCCGGTGCCGACGAGAACCGCTGGTGGTACCCGCGGGCGTTCGTCGCACCGACGACCGGCACGCTGTTCAACATCACCGGTACGCAGATGTACGAGCTGAACCCGGCCGGCAACAACGGCACCGGCCAGATCACGCTGCGCGGCACGCTGCCCACCAACATCTCCAACCAGGGCGCCAACGGCAACCCGGTCGGCGCCACGTCCACCGCGGTCATGTACCGCCCTGGCAAGATCATGCAGGTCGGCGGCGGCTGGTGGGGCAACGGCGGTGGCCCGGACGGCGCCCGCGCCGGCTTCACCGTCGACATCACCGGCGGCACCGCCAACCCGGTCGTCACGGCGATCCCGCCGATGAAGTACCAGCGGCACTGGCTGACCTCGACGCTCCTGCCCGACGGCCGGGTGCTGATCACCGGTGGTAGCCGGGAGAACAACGGCAACGGCAGTTACGTCACCAACCCCGAGATCTGGGACCCGACCACCAACACCTGGTCCGAGGTCGTCATCCCGCACGAGCACGCCCGGCTCTACCACTCCACGGCCCTGCTCCTGCCCGACGGCCGGGTGATGGTCGGCGGCGGCGGCGCTCCCGGCCCGCGCAACTACACGGACGTGGAGTACTACTCGCCGGGGTACCTGTTCAACGGCGACGCGCTCGCCCCGCGCCCGGTGATCAACACCGCGCCGCAGAAGATCGGTTACAACGGCAACTTCCAGATCGGCGCGACCGGCACGGTCTCCCGGGTCACGCTGGTCCGCAACGGTTCCGTGACGCACGGGTTCAACAACGATCAGAACTTCCAGGACCTGGCGTTCAGCCAGTCGGGCGGCACGGTGAACATCACCTCGCCGGTCAACGGCAACTACGCCCCGCCCGGGTCGTACATGCTGTTCGTCTGGGACAACACCGGCACCCCGTCGGTCGGGAAGATCGTGCAGATCGACCCCGCGGTGGTCATGACGCAGCTGAACCCGCGGGTCGTCGACCAGTTCGAGTACCCGCGCCTGCCCGCCGAGTGGCGCACCAACGTCGCTCCCGCGACCGTCGACGTCGCCGCCGGCAACAGCCGGATGTCGCCGTGGAACGTCGCGAGCCAGGTCCAGCTGGTGCGCGGCAACGCCACCGGTCAGGGCGGTCTCGGCTTCACCGGGTACCAGCTCAGCCTGGGCACCACGGGCAACGTCACCCGCGCCGTCAGCGACCTCACCCCCGGTAACACGTACCGGATCTCGCTGCGCTACGCCCGCGACGCCCGGTCGTCCGGGACCGCCGCGGCGACGGGAACGCTGACGATCGGCAACCTCAACGCCACGCTCACCGCCACGACCGCCCTGCCGTCGACGGCCGCCTACGGCTCGTACGTCGGCACCTTCACGGCCGCGACCGCCTCGCAGGTGCTCACCCTGAAGGCGGCCGCGGGGACCGGCGCCGGTCTCATGATCGACGACCTGGTGATCGTTGGCGACAACCCGCCGCCGCCGGCCACCGGAATCCCGATCCGGTACGAGTTCGAGGAGGGCACGGGCACCACGGCCGCCAACACCGGCTCCGTCGGCTCGGTGGGGGCCGCGGTCCTGACCGGGACCACCGGCTGGTCCACCAACGGCGTGCTCGGCAAGGCGATCAACTTCCCCGGTGCCAGCACCGCGAACGCGGTCGACCTGCCGGACAACCTGCTCCAGGGCGCGGCGAACTTCTCCACCGGGTTCTGGGTCCGCCCCGACACGAAGAGCAACTGGACCGGCCTGTTCCACATCGGTGACGGGCTCGGCTCCGCCGGCAGCTACTACCAGATCCAGATGCAGACCCAGGCGAGCGGGAGCACCGGGCTCGCGGTCACCTTCAAGGCGAAGACCGGCCCCGAGGAGCGGGTCTACGCCAGTCCGGCCCAGGACGTGGTCGCCGGCCAGTGGAACCACGTGGCCTTCACCCGTCAGGGCTCGATCGGCACGCTGTACCTCAACGGTCAGGTGATCGCGACCCGTACCGACCTGACCATCGGCATGACCGAGATCGGTCCGACGACCAACAACTGGCTGGGCCGCAACGGTTACGGGGACGCGGCGTACGACGGCCTGATGGACGACGTCCGGATCTACACGTCCGCGCTGACCTCGGCGGACGTGGCCGCGATGTACAACGAAGGTGTCTCGGTCCGGTACACCTTCGACGAGAACACGGGCACCGCCGCCGCGAACACGGGGGCGAAGTCCTCGATCGGCGCCGCGACCCTGACGGGCACCACGTCGTGGAGCGCGTCCGGCAAGTACGGCCCCGCGGTGAACCTGCCGGGCGGCGACGCGGCCTCGGGCAACCAGGTCCGGCTGCCCGACAACATCGAGGCCGGGCTGGACACGCAGTTCACCGTGTCCTTCTGGGCCCGGCCGGACACCCTGCCCAACTGGGTGCCGCTGGTGCAGATCGGCAGCAGCACGGACACGTTCTTCCTGCTCCAGTCCGCCACCAACGGCAACACCACCGGGTTCGGTGCCACGTTCAAGGCACCGGGCGTGGCCACCCAGGAACGGCTCCTGCTCGGCGCCGGCAACGACCTGCCGCTCAACGCGTGGACACACGTCGTGTTCACGCAGAACGGGTCGGTCGGGAAGATCTACTTCAACGGCGTCCTGAAGGCCACCCGCACCGACTTCACCATCAACATCGGCAACGTCGGCGTGGGCGGCAACACCACCGCCAACTACATCGGCGGGACCAGCTGGGGCGATCCGAGGTTCGACGGGTTGATCGACGACTTCCGCCTGTACGGTTACGAGCTCACCGCCGAGCACGTGACGCAGCTGTATGCGGGTCGCCGATAGGCACACCCCGCCCGTAGGGCGGCAGTGACGGCGTGGGGGGGGGGGGGGGGGTCCCCCCGGCCCCCCCCGGGTGGGGCCCGGGCCGGCCCGGGGGCCGCGCGGGGGCGGGGGGCGCCGCCGCCCGGGGGTAGGGTGGGGCGGT
>NZ_JBFANF010000087.1:0-44073 GCF_040674675.1 Dactylosporangium sp. NPDC049742
GCTGTGGGCCGCCGCGATCTGGCTGACGAACGTCATCGTGTTCGCCCTCTGGTTCTGGGAAGGCGACCGCGGAGGCCCGGCGGCTGCTGCCCGGTCGCGCTGAGGCCCACCACGACCGGCAGCCCGACGAGCGCGATGAGCCAGCAGGACAGCAGCCGGTAGGTCAGGACGGCGGCCGCCGCGGCCGCGGTGTCGCCGGCACCGGCGGCGACCAGCGACGCGAGCAGGCTCGCCTCGACCAGGCCGGCGCCGCCGGCGACGAGCGGGATCTGCCGGACGAGCTGCCCGGTCAGGTAGGCGCCGACGAGCGCCATCGTGCCGGTGTCGAGGCGGAACGCCTGGGCGACCGCGACGAAGCACGCCAGGTCGCACACCCTGCGCACGGCGGCCGCGCCGCCCGCGGTGAGCCAGCACCTGGCCGGCAGCGACCAGCAGGCCCGGGTCGTGTCCACGCCGAGGCGGACCAGGGTGTGGATCAGGGCCCGCCCGCCGCCGGCCTGACGGGCGTCGGCGGGCTCCGGCACGGCGCGCGGACCGGCGCCGCGGAGCCGGCGGCGGAGCACGACCGCGGCCGCGCCGAGCAGCGCCCCGGCGGCCGACACCACCAGGAGGCCGGTCGCGCTGGTGGACACGGCCACCGCGCACCAGGCGAGGTAGACGAGGACGATCGCCGCGCTCGCCTGGATGCTGGCCAGGACCGTGGTGGCGAGGGCGGCCGCGCTGGTCAGGCCGTGCGCGCGGAACTGGCGGACGGCGAACGCGGTCGACACCGGGCCCCCGGCCGGCATCGCCGTGGACAGGGCGGTGCGGGCCAGCGACACGCCCACCGCCCGGCCGGTCGACATCGCGCCGCCGTAGGCGGCCAGGAGGTGGCGCTGCTGCACCGCGTACATGAGCACCGAACCGGCCTGGACCAGCAGCGCCGGCACGAGCCACCACCACTGCGCCGCCAGCAGCGACCGCAGCACGGTGCCCGGAGCGGGCAGGGACCCGCGCAGCAGCACGAACGCCACCGCCGCCGCGGCCACGGTGAGGGCGACCCCCAGCCAACGCCGCCACTCCCGCAGCCACATGCGCGTACAGTGCGCCGGCGAGATGAGGGCCGGTTGAACGCGACGAGTCGCGTCGACATCAAGGCCGCAGCCACCCGCTGTCGCCACGGCCGGAATGTATCGATCCCCGCAACTTTCACGCGATCCGTGCGGCGGTTCGAACCATCCTTCCGCCCACCTTGACCGTCCGGAAAACTCACCCATACGGTTCGACCCCGATCGATTCTGCTCGGTGGTGTCGGATCTCGGGAGCGTTCTGTGCGGCCTCATATCTCGATCGTGCTCGCCGCGGCCCTCGTGCTGCCCACCGTCGCCGTCGCCGGCCCGCCCGCCTCGGCGGCCACCGCGTCGACCACCTATGAGGCGGAAGGCGGCACCCTGCAGGGTGTCACCGTCGCCGACACCGTGCCGGGGTTCTCCGGCACCGGATACGTGGCCGGCTTCGACGACCCGGCCGACACCGTGACCATCGCCGTGCCCGGCGGGTCGGGCGGGCTGTTCGACCTGAGCGTGCGGTACCGGTCGCCGTTCGGCGACAAGCAGACCCGCCTGCTGCTCAACAGCGCGCCGGCCGGCGACCTGCTGCTGCCGGGCACCGAGACCTTCGCCGAGGTCGGCGCGGGCCGGGTCCAGGTCGGCGCGGGCCGGGTCCTGCTCGGCGCGGGCGACAACACCGTCGCGCCGCAGAGCAACTGGGGCTGGTACGAGATCGACGCCATCCGGGTCGCCCCGGCCCCGCCGCCACCGCCGCACCAGGTGACCGGGGCGCTCACGGACCGCCGGGCCACCCCCGAGGCGCGGTCGCTGATGGCGTACCTCACCGGGCACTACGGCCGGGACCGCAGGCCGGCGACCACGGGCCGGTGAGCGCGGTCTACGACCGGCTGCGCGGCCTCGGCGGCGGCCGCAAGCTCGTCGCACTGGGCGAGGTCGGCTCGATCCCCGACCCGGCGCTGACGCGGGCCTACCACGCCGACTGGAACTACTTCGTCACGTGGGGCGGCGGCTTCCTCACCGACGGCCAGGCCAACTCCCTGGAGTTCCTGCGCCGCGCGTACGCGGACCCGCACGTCATCACCCTCGACGAGGTCGGCGACTTCAAGCACCACGCCTGCCCCCACCACGCCCGCCCGTGAGCCATCCGCCACCAGGCCGTCGCCGGCAGGTCGCCGCGGGACGGCGGGCAGGTCACCCGGTGGGACGACAGCGGCACCGCCCGATCACCTGTGGCGCCTCGGCCGAAGGTGCCGGTCGCTCATCGCCGGCGAGCGCGTCACTGATCAGCGGCTATGCTTCGGGAATGAGACCTGGGCGGCGCACCCGGTGACGGCGGTGGCGGCGGCGAAGCACTCCTGCTGGTCGTATGAGGACCGGCGGCAGTTCGAGACGTCCGCCAGGACGTTCCTCGCCGAGGGTCTCGCCGCCGGTGAGCGGATCTGGTACGCGCGGGCCGACGGCCCGGGTGGGCTGGGCGGCTGGCTGGACGAGGCGGCGCGGGCGCACCCCGGCGCGGTCCGGTTCGTGCCGCTGGAGGAGACGTACCAGGTCGGGCAGCCGCTGGACCCGCCGGCGCAGGTCGGCACCTTCACGGTCGCGTCGGCCACCGCGGTCGCCGACGGCTTCGCCGGGCTGCGGGTCGTCGCCGAGTGCACGCCGCTCGTCGCCGCCCCCGGCCTGCTGTCGGTGTTCGCCGCCTACGAGGCGCTCGTCGACCGCTTCATCGCGACCGCCCCGGTGCACGCGGTGTGCGGGTTCGACCGCGGCGTCCTCGGCGACCGGGCGATCGCCGAGCTGGCCTGCCTCCACCCGGCGAGCAACGCCGGCGGCGTGTTCTTCACGCTGCGGGCCGGACCGCCCGACGGGCCGGCCGCGATCCTCGCCGGCGAGCTCGACGTGGCCGCCGAGGAGCTGTTCCCGGCCGCCCTGGCCCACGTCCGGCCCGAGCCGACCGGCGGGACCATCGTCTTCGACGCCGCCGGCCTGCGGTTCATCGACCACCGCGCGCTGCTGCAGCTGCACCGGTATGCGGAGGCCGCCGACGCCGACGCGGTCCTGCGCACGTCGCTGGGCACCGTCACCGAGCTCGCCGCCATGGTCGGCGCGGGCCGCGTGCGGGTGGAGCGGGTCCAGTGAGGACCGGCGCGGCGGCCGGGCACTCCGGGTACTTCCACGAGGCGATCCGCTACGACTCCGACGAGCACCTCCTGGCGGTCGTGCTGCCGTTCCTGCTCGGGGGTGTCACCGCCGGCGAGCCGACCATGGTCGCCTTCGGCGAGCGCAACGCCGAGCTGGTCCGCGCCGCACTGCCGGCCGGGTGCCCGGTGACGTTCCTCGAGGGCGGCGACGTCTACGCCCGGCCGGTCGGGGCCATCCGCTCCTACCGCAACCTCCTCGCCGAGCACGTCGGCGCCGGCGCCGGCCAGATCCGCATCGTCGGCGAGCTGTCCGCGGCGCAGTTCGGTGCCACCTGGGACGCGTGGGCGCGGTACGAGTCGGCGATCAACCACGCCTACGACGAGTTCCCGCTGTGGAGCATGTGCGCCTACGACGAGCGCACCACCCCGCCGGCCGTCCTCGCCGACGTCGCCCGCACCCACCCGCGCACCGCGCTGCCGCACGACCGGCACGTGCCGAGCCCGCAGTACGTCTCCCCGGAGGAGTTCCTGCTCCAGGACCGGCCGGCCGTCACCGACCCGATCGAGCACGCGCCGCCGGTCGCGGACCTGCTCGACCCGCGGCCCCTGGAGGCGCGGGCCGCGGTCCGCACCGCCGCCGCCTCGGCCGGCGACGGCCTTACCGGCCGGCCGGTCGATGAGCTGGTGCTGTCGGTCAGCGAGATCGTCACCAACGCGTACGTGCACGGCCTGCCGCCGGTCCGGATGCGGATCTGGGCGGGCCGGGGCCGCATGGTCGTCTCGGTGGAGGACGGCGGGTCCGGCCCCAGGAACCCGTTCGCCGGCCTGCTGCCGACGAGCAGCACCACGTCGGCCGGGCTCGGGCTGTGGATCGCCCACCAGTCGTGCAGCCACATCACGCTCCACCGGGCCGCGACCGGCTACACGGTCCGCATGACCGCCGGCCCGCCGTACACCGGCTGAGCCGGCCGGCCGACGGGCCCGCGGCGATCCCGGCCGGGCCGGTGGTGGCCCGGCCGGGGTCGGGACGGGGAGGTCAGCTCCTCGTCCACTGCTGGTTGGTGCCGCCGCTGCACGGCCAGATGATCAGTTTGGTGCCGTTGGCGGTGCCGTTGTCGTACGCGTCGAGGCACTTGCCGGAGCCGGTGCCGACGATGGTGCCGTTGCTGTTGAGCGTCCACTGCTGGTTGGTGCCGCCGTTGCAGTCCCAGATCTGCACGGCCGCCCCGTCGTCGGTCGACGCGCCCACCACGTCCAGGCACTTGGTCCCGTACACCTGCAGCTGCCGCGAACCCGTCGCCACCCACCGCTGGTTGGCGCCGCCGTTGCAGTCCCACAGCGCGACGGGGGTGCCGCTGGTGGTGGTGTTGTTGGGCACGTCGACGCAGCGTCCGGACTGCACGCCGCGGATGACGGAGCCGCTGAGCGGGGTCCCGCAGGTGGTCATGCCGGCGGTGTACGGGCAGACCACCGACGCGAACCCGCCCCGCTCCAGCAGCGGCACCGACAGGGTGTCGGCGCTGGAGACGGTCCGGGTCTCGCGCAGCAGGTTGCCGCCGTTGTCCCGCACGGTCTCCAGGAACCACTGGCCGGCGCCGAGGAAGTTCAGCGGCGTCTGGTACGTCTTCGCGGCGATGGCGGAGATGCCGCCGAGGTACCACGTGCCGCCGTTGCGCCGGGCGAAGTACGCCTCCTGGCCAGGGCGGCCGCCGAGCAGGCGGGTCTCGTCCCAGGCGGTCGGGATCTGGTTGAGGATGCGCATCGCCTCGGGCTGCGACTCGTAGCTCTCCGGGTTGTCGCCGAGGTGCTGCCAGCCGGACTCGAAGACGATCGCGGTGGCGAGCTCGTGCGCCCGGGTGGTGTCGCGGTTGTACGGGCTGAAGATGACCGGGGTGTAGTCCATGCTGCTGATCGCGTTGCGGGTGAAGGGCAGGATCGTGTTCTTCTGGGCTCGCAGGTACTGCTCGGCGCCGTGCACGGCCTCGGCGGTCATGACGTGCGGCCAGGTGCGCTGCATGCCGCGCGGGGTCGCCGACCCGTGGAAGTTGATCATCAGCTGGAGCTCGGCGGTGCGGGCCAGGATCGCGTCGTACCACTGCAGGGTCGGCTGGGTGAACTCGTAGGAGAAGTCGACCTTGACACCGGCGACGCCCCAGCTCTTGATCTGCGGCAGCCACTGCTCGCGCTGCGCGGCGGTCCACAGCTGGTTGGAGTTGAACCACAGGATGACCTGCACGCCGCGGTCCCTGGCGTACTGCGTGACGCTCGGCGCCCAGCTGGACTGCCAGCCCTCGTCGATGAGGACGTAGCCCCAGCCGTTGCGGGCGGCGAAGTCGATGTACTGCCGCTGCCGGTTCTGGTCCGACGGGCTGGAGTGCTCGGTCAGCCAGGACCAGGTGACGGTGTCGGGCTTGACCCAGGAGGTGTTGCTGACCCGCGACGGCGCGGACAGGTCGTCGACGATGGTCGAGGTGGTCACGGAGTTCAGCGACCCGACGGCGGCGGTGCGCCACGGCGTGGAGAACGGCCGGTTGGCGGTGATCGAGCCGCTGTCGAGGATCGCGGTGAACGTGCCGGAGCCGTTCTGGTGCTGCAGGCTCATCGCGGCGTACCGGCCGTCGAGGTCGGCCTCGGCGACGAGCGCGAACGTGCCGGCGACATCGAACAGCGCGGGGTTGCGGAAGGTTCCGGTGGCCGCGGCGCCGGCCGTCGCCTGCACCGGGTAACCCTGGTCCTCGCGGTGCGACGGGAGCAGCCAGCTGTTGGTGTTGGTCGGCACCGACCAGGACGTGGCCTCCCGCTGGATGGTCACCGACCCGGAGCCGGGCAGCACGTACCGGTAGGCCGCGCCGGTGTCGGAGGCCCGGACCACCACGTCGAGCCGGGCACCGCCGGCGCCGGTGAACGACAGCGTCGACTCCGAGTAGGTCGTCGACCGGTTGCGCTGCTTGCCGGTGGTCATCGAGTAGGCCTCGGTGACGGTCCGGTTCGTGCGGGTCGTGAAGGTCAGGCCCTTCGTCAGGTCGGCGGCGCCGGTCACGATGCCGATCGCCGACGGGGACAGGATCGTGCGGCCCTGGTTGGCCACGGAGAAGCTCAGGGTCCCGTTGTCGTTGAGCGTGACCTGGGCCGACGTCGGGGAGCCGGCGGACGGTCCGGTGACCGTCCAGCTGGTGGCGGCCGCCGCGGGCTTCGTCGCGAACGCGATGCCGGCGGTCAGCACCGCGAGCACGAGCGTGCCGCGGAGCAGGGACTTGTGATGTCGCATGGGGGTCGTCCTCCGGAAGGGGTTGGCGGAACCTCGGACGGGGGCGAGCTGTCGTCACTGCAGATGTCAACGTTGTCAACCATGGCGGCGTTGACTTACGTTGATACATGCGCGACTCTGCGGACATTGAACATCTTGATCATGATGGTGTCAAGGATCGGCTTTGCCACGCAAAATTCGTCGAAGCCGATCTTCGCCGACCGCTTGACAACGATGACATGTTGTCGATTTGCTGTGGTGACTTTTGAGTCTCCGAGTTGGAACTTGTTGAATGCCCGTCTCAGGTTTCAACACCCCCTCACCCCTGGAGAAGTCCCATGACCGACTTCCGGCTGTCCCGCCGTGCCGCCCTGCGGGGCCTCGCCGCGGCACCCGCGTTCTTCGGCGCCTCCACGCTGCTGTCCGCCTGCGGCGACGACGCGGACGCGCCCGCCGCCACCGGCTCCGCCACGGACCCGATCACGTTCGGGTCCAACTACTCCGACGACGCCACCAAGCAGGCGTTCGCCGCGCTGATGTCCGCGGCGACGGCCGCGACGAAGGTGCCGATCACGGTCAACACCACCGACCACAACACGTTCCAGAACAACATCAGCAGCTACCTGCAGGGCACGCCGGACTCCCTGGCCACCTGGTTCGCCGGCTACCGGCTGCAGTTCTTCGCCGCGCAGGGCCTGCTCACCCCGATCGACGACGTGTGGGAGAAGATCGGCGGCAACTTCAACGACGCCGCCCGCAACCTGTCCAAGGGCATTGACGGCAAGCACTACCTCGTGCCGCTGTACAACTACCCGTGGGTCGTCTTCTACAACAAGAGCGTCTTCGCCGCGAAGGGCTACCAGGTCCCCGCGACCTGGGACGACTTCATCAACCTGTGCAAGAAGATGAAGACCGACGGGCTGATCCCGCTCGCGTTCGCGGAGAAGGACGGCTGGCCGGCGCTGGGCACGTTCGACATCATCAACCTGCGCGTCAACGGCTACGACTTCCACATGCGGCTCATGAAGCACGAGGTGCCGTGGACCGACCCGGGCGTCACCGCCGTGTTCGACAAGTGGCGGGAGCTGATGCCGTACCTGCAGAACGGCGCCAACGGCCGGACCTGGCAGGACGCGGCCAAGACCCTGGAGAACAAGCAGGCCGGGATGATGTTCCAGGGCTCCAACCAGGTCGCCGCGAACTACGCCCCCGCGAACCTCGCCGACCTGGACTTCTTCCCCTACCCGGCGATCAACCCCGAGCACGGCCAGTACTACATGGACGCCCCGACCGACGGCTTCATGCTGCCGAAGAAGGGCAAGAACACGGCGGCGGCCAAGGCAGTCCTGGAGTACATCGGCACCGCCGCCGCCGAGACCAAGTTCCTGGAGACCGACCACTGGGACGTCGGGCTCGCCAACGGTCTCGTCGCGCCGACCTACAACGAGATCCAGAAGAAGTCCGTCGCCGAGATCGCCAAGTGCAAGAACGTGTCCCAGTTCATGGACCGCGACACCGTGCCCGACATGGCCACCGCCGTCATCAAGCTCATCCAGACCTTTGTGGACAGTCCGACCGCTGAGACGATCGCGTCGATCCAGAAGAGCGCCGAGGACCAGGCCAAGACGATCTTCACCAAGTGAACGCGTTCGCCCGCCGCGACGGCTTCGTCGTCGCGGCGATGCTCGGCATCCCGCTGCTGATCGACGTCGTCTTCATCTGGGGCCCGGCGCTCGCCT
Organism: Dactylosporangium sp. NPDC049742; assembly: GCF_040674675.1. Lineage (NCBI taxonomy): Bacteria > Bacillati > Actinomycetota > Actinomycetes > Micromonosporales > Micromonosporaceae > Dactylosporangium > Dactylosporangium sp. NPDC049742. The sequence continues at coordinate 8,174 of NZ_JBFANF010000087.1, forward strand.
CGGTCGGGCTGTCGTTCACGAAGTGGACCGGCGTCGGCGGGGTGCGGCTGCAGTCCTGCGACTCGCTGCCGTCCGTGCCCGGCATCCCGCAGCCCGGCTGCCTCAACGGCGTCCGCAACTACGAGCAGGCGTTCACCACCTACCCCGACTTCTGGCCCGCCGTGCAGCACAACATCATCTGGCTGCTCGTCTTCGCATGCTTCGCCACCCCACTGGGCATGCTCTTCGCCGTCGTCATCGACCGCGGCATCCGCGGCTCCCGCATCTACCAGAGCATCCTGTTCCTGCCCGTGATGCTCTCCCTCGCCCTCATCGGCATCATCTGGGAACTCATCTACTCACCCAACTTCGGCCTGGTGAACTCGCTGCTGCACCGCACCGGCGACGACAACCTCATCGACTGGCTCGGCGACCCGTCCCTCAACCTCTGGGCCCTGCTCGTCGAAGCGAGCTGGCGGCAGGCCGGCTACGTCATGATCCTCTACCTCGCCGGGCTGAAAGCCGTCGATCCAGCCCTACGTGAGGCCGCCCTCGTCGACGGCGCGTCAGCCTGGCAGACGTTCTGGCGCGTCGTCTTCCCCGCCATGCGCCCCATCAACATCGTCGTCATGGTCGTCACGGTGATCGAGTCCCTGCGCGCCTTCGACCTCGTCTACATCACCTCCGGCGGCAACCCCTTGAAGGGCCTCGAACTGCTGTCCGTCGCCGTCACCCAGAACATCGTCGGCGAGACCCAACGCATCGGCTTCGGCTCCACGCTCGGCGTCATCCTGCTCGTCATCTCCCTGATCCCGATCACGATCTTTCTCCACCAGGCGTTCCGCCGTGAGGAGTCCCCGCGATGAAGCCCTCCCGGCTCGGTAGCGTCGCCGCGCAGGCGTTCATGCTCGTCATGCTGGCGCTCTGGGTGACGCCGGTGCTGTTCGCGCTGTACATCGCGCTCCGCCCGATCGCGGAGACCAACGAGCACGGCTACGTGTCCCTGCCCCGCAGCCTGACCCTGGCCAACTTCCAGGCCGCGTGGAACCAGTCCGACATGTGGCACTTCTTCCTCAACTCGCTGATCATCACGGTGCCGGCGGTGCTGCTCACGCTCCTGCTGGCCGCCTCGTTCGCCTACGTGGTGTCGAGACTGCTCTTCCGGTTCAACATCCCCCTCCTCATCCTGTTCACCGCCGGCAACCTGCTGCCGCAGCAGGTCATCATCACGCCCCTGTTCCGCCTGTACCTCGCCATCCCGCTCCCCCACTGGGTCAGCGAGAGCGGCCTCATGTACAACTCGTACCTCGGACTCATCGCCATCAACGTCGCCTTCCAGCTCGGCTTCTGCGTCTTCGTCCTCAGCAACTACATGCGGACGCTGCCGAAGGAGCTCGACGAGGCCGCGGTCGTCGACGGCGCGACCGTGTGGACCCGGTTCTGGCGGCTCACCCTGCCGCTGTGCCGGCCTGCCCTCGCGGCCCTCGCCACGCTGCTCACCACCTGGATCTACAACGACTTCTTCTGGGCCATCACGCTCATCTCCACCGGCGACAAGCGCCCGGTGACCTCGGCCCTGGCCAACCTCCAGGGCCAGTTCGTCGCCAACCAGAACATGATCGCGGCGGCCGCGCTGATCGCCGCGATCCCGACCCTCATCGTGTACGTCGCACTGCAGAAACAGTTCATCGCCGGGCTGGCGCTCGGCTCGACCAAGGGCTGAAAGGCTTGTCCCGTGACCGAGGTCCCGATGCCGGTGGATCCCCGCTGCCCACCGCAGGTGCGCTGGCATGCTCGGCGCCATGACGGAGGACGCCGCTCGGTCCGGGCGCCCCGGTCTGGTGGAGGTCGCGGCGCTCTCGGGTGTGTCGATCAAGACCGCATCGAGAGCGCTGAACGGCGAGAGCCACGTCGCGCACGAGACCCGCGAGCGGGTGCTGCGGGCCGCCGGCGAGCTGGGGTACCGGCCCAACGGCATGGCCAGGGAGCTGCGCCGCGGCGGCAACACCTCGACGCTGATCGGGATGCTCGCCGGCGACCTGGGCAACCCGTTCCACTCCCAGCTCGCCGGCGGGCTGGAGCGCGAGGTCCGGGCGCACGGCCTGCAGCTGGTCACCGTCAACATCGACGAGAACTCGCAGTCCGAGCACCAGCTCACCGAGGCGCTGCTGGAGCGGCGCGTCCGGGCGCTGGTGCTCGCCTCCACCCTGCCCACGCACGACCATCTGGCGCTCGAGCGCCGCCACGGCACGCCGTTCATCTTCGTCGACCGCCCGCCCGTCGGCCTGTCCGCGGACGCGGTCCTGCTGGACAACCGCGACGGCGCCCGGCAGGCGGCGGCGCACCTGCTGAAGCTCGGGCACACCCGCATCGGCATCGTGGGCGACCGGTCCCGGCTCAGCACCCACCAGGAGCGCGTCACCGCGTTCGGTGCGGCGCTGGCGGCGGCCGGCGTCCCGGACTGGCGCGAGCACCTGGTCGAGGGCGCCCACGACGTGGACACCGCGCAGCATGCCGTGACCGCGCTGCTGCGGCGCGACCGGCCGCCGACCGCCCTCTTCACCACGAACAACCGCATCACCACCGGCGCGCTGCGCGCCCTGCACGGGCACCCGTCGCCGCCGGCGCTCGTCGGCTTCGACGAGCTGGACATGGGCGACATCCTCGGCGTCACGGTCATCGCCCACGACGCGGAGAACATGGGCCGGCAGACCGCGCGGCTGCTGCTGGAGCGTCTCGACGGCTACACCGGCCCGCCGCGGTGGGTCATCCTGCCGACCCGGCTGATCGCCCGCGGCACCACCCTGCACCGCTAGTCCTACCTTCCACCCGATCCTGACAACGTTGCCACACCTCGGACCCTGGGGGTCGCATCGATGCTGGCCTCGACACGGCAACTCGCCATCCTGGAAATCGTCAACCGCGACGGCGGCGCGCAGCTGCGCCGCCTCGCCGACCTCTTCGGCGTCTCCACCGGCACGATCCGCCGCGACCTCACGATGCTCGACGCGTCCGGCCTCGTCGCCCGCGTCCACGGCGGCGCCGTCCGCCGCCCGGCGGCCGGGCACGGCCAGAAGCCGCTCCGCTCGGCCGTGATGGCGCGGCAGTTCGCCCGGGCCGCGATCGCCGCCGACGCGGCCAGGATGGTGGCGCCCGGCACCACCGTCGCGCTGCCGGCCGGGCCCATCTCGGCGCTGCTCGCCCACCACCTGGCGACGGTGCCGGACCTGACGGTGGTGACCTACTCGCTGCCGGTCGCCCAGGCGTTCCAGGAGCACCAGCGCCCTGACCAGACCCTGGTCCTCACCGGCGGCGTGGTCACCGGCACGCAGGGGCTGACCGGCCCGCTCGCCGCCAGGACGCTGCACGCGTTTCACCTCGACACGGCGTTCATCGAGCTCGACGGCACCGACGACGCCGGCGTCCCGGCCAACGTCGACGGGGAGACCGCCGAGCTCAACCGCGCCGTCCTGCCCGTCACCGACCGGGTCGTCTGCTTCGCGGACCACACCGCGTGGCACCGGCGGGGCGAGCACCAGGTCATGCCCGCCGGGGCGCTGCTGCTCGTCGACGCCCGGGTCCGCTCGGAGCTCCGCGACGACCTCACCCTCGCCGGCGTCCACCCCGTCATCGCCCACGGCCGGCGACTGAGCCCCACCTGATCCCCGCCGCGGCGACGCGCATCACCCGGTCCTCTCCGGGTACCCGAAGAGGATGACCCAGGCCTCCACGACGGCGTCGCTCGGCGCGCAGCGCTTCGTCTCGCTCACCACGTTCAGGAAGGACGGCGCCCCGGTCGCCACGCCTGTGTGGATCACCCCGGACGGCGACGCCCTCGTCGTGACCACCCTCGCCGCCAGTTACAAGGTGAAGCGCCTGCGCCGCGACCACCGCGTGCGGCTGGTCCCCTGCACCCGCACCGGCAAGGTCCACGCCAGCACCCCGCAGGTCGAGGGCACCGCCGAGATCGTCACCGACCCGCGCGAGACCGCCCGCCTGACGGGCCTGGTCCGGCGCAAGTACGGCCTCGAGTACCGCCTGGTGATGCTCGTCGAACGGCTCGCCACCCTCGGCCGGCGGGACCGGGTCATGCTGCGGATCACCCTGCGGGGCTGATGCGGCTCAGCCCAGATCAGCTCAGTTCAGCTCCTCGGCCAGCGCCAGGATGATGCCGCTCGGGCCGCGGAGGTAGCACAGCAGGTAGGCGTCCTCGTAGCGGGTCACCTCGCCGACGAGCTCCGCGCCGTGCGGGCGGAGGCGGGCGAGGGTGTCCTCGATGTCGTCGACGGCGAACATGACGCGGTGCAGGCCCAGCGTGTTCGACGGGGTGACCGCCGGCTCGGGGACGATCGACTTCGGGCTGTGGTACGTCGCCAGCTCGAGCCGGCCCGGGGCGCCCGGGACCCGCATCATCGCGATCTCGCTCCGCATGCCGTCGAGCCCGACGACCTTCCCCGCCCAGCTGCCTTCGATCGGCATCCTCCCCTCCAGCTCCATGCCGAGCTCGATGAAGAACGCGACGGCGGCGTCGAGGTCGTCGACGACGATGCCGACGTTGTCCATGCGCTTGATCGTCATGCTGCCGAGCATATGGGCAACGACGGGGGCACGCTCAGGCGAGGCGGGTCGTGACGGCGGTGGCCATCGCCTGCTCGCCGGCGGCGTTGGGGTGGAACGGGGCGGCGGCGTTCTCCGGGACGACCCCCTCCACCCAGCGGACGCTCTTGGAGCGGCAGACGTCATGGCCGACCGACGGCGTGTAGGTGTCGGCGTATTCGGCGCCGTTCGACGCGGCGGTCTGGGCGAGCATCGCGTTGAGCGACTTCGCCACCGTGCGCAGGTACGGCACGTCACCGAACGCGAACGGCACCACCGGCCAGCAGCCGTAGCCGCGGTCCGGCACGATCGCGGGGTAGCCGACGACGACGATGCGGGCGGCGGGCGCGGCGGCGCGCACGGCCTGGATGACGGCCGTGACCTTCGGGGCCGTGGCGGCGATCCGGGCCTGGAGCTGGTCGGTGCCGCCGGCGGTGTACCGGTCGCGGCAGGGCGTGCCGAAGGGGTCGCCGACGCCGTCCTGGGCGCACGCCGTCACGATGCCGGTGAAGCCGATGTCGTTGCCGCCGATGCCGATCGTGACCAGCGCCGTCGCGGCGGTGACGGCGGAGATCTGGGCGGGGACGGGCAGGCCGAGGGTGCCCTTGCCGGGGTTGAGGATGTCGGCGGTGGTGGCGCCCCCGCAGCTGGCGTCGACGAGCGCGGCCGAGCCGATCGCGCGGGCGACCAGGGACGGGTAGTTGCGGTTGGAGCGGACGCAGTTGAGGTCGACCTGGTCCGGGATCAGCGGCCCGGAGGTGTACGAGTCCCCGAGCGCCACGTACCGCCCGGTGGGCGCGGCGGCGTGGGCGGGGCCCGGGGTGCTCAGCACCAACCCGGATGTCAGCAGCGCGGTGGCGAGCAGGGCCAGTCTCATGGCGGTCCCCCTGGCGGAAGGGATGGCGCGGGGACCGAATTCTGCCAGCGACAACGACATCGGTCAATGGCTGACGCTGGTTGTGAGAACGTTTTCAGGCGCCCGGCCGGCACGGGCCGGTCGACTGGCGGATGATCAGCCGCGACGGCACCGTGCCGCGGATCGGCGCGGTGCCGTCGAGCACCCGCAGGAGGAGGTCGACGCCGGCCCGGCCGAGCGACTCCTTCGGCTGCGCGAGCGTGGTCAGCGACGGGCTCACCATCCCGGCGAAGGCGATGTCGTCGCACCCGACCACGCTGACGTCGGCGGGCACCGCGACCCCCAGCGCCCGGAACCGGTTGAGCAGCCCGAGCGCGATCAGGTCGTTGTAGGCGATCACGGCCGTCACGCCCGCGGCCAGGACCAGGTCCCCCGCGTCGACCCCGGCGTCGAACGTCGGCGCGGCCGAGCGCAGCTCGACGAGGTCCAGCCCGGCCGCCGACGCGCCGATCCGCAGGCACCGCAGCCGTTCCCGGTCGGACCACGACGTGCGGGGCCCGGCCAGGTACGCGACCCGCCGGTGCCCGAGCTCGCGCAGGTGGGCGGTCACCAGCCGGCTGCTCTCGAGGTTGTCGATCGTCACCGACGGCACGCCGCGCGCCCGGCGGTTGAGCAGCACCACGGGCGTGTCGCCGGCGACCGAACCGAGGTCCGCCTCGCTCATCCGCGGCGCGCACAGCACGATCCCGTCGACATGCTCGCGCAGCGCCCGGACCAGGCCGGCCTCGGCGTCCGGGTCCTCGTCGGACTCCATCAGCAGGACCGACAGGTCGGCGGCGCTCGCGCCGGCCTGCACGCCCTTGACGACGCCGGGGAAGAACGGGTTCGTCAGGTCCGTGACGAGCAGGCCGACGTTGCCGGTGCGGCCGGTGATCAGCCCGCGGGCGGCGCGGTTGGGCCGGTAGCCGAGGTCGGCTACGGCCTGCCGGACGCGCTCCCGGGTCGCCGCGCTGACCAGGTCCGGCACGGACAGCGCCCGGCTCACGGTCGACGCGGACACCCCCACCGCCCGGGCCACGTCGTAGATCGTCGCCGGCATCGGTCCCCCTCCGAATGTCAACGTTGTCACGCAGTCTCTGGTCCACTGCGATCGATGTCAAGCCACGATCAGCCGGTGGCCGCCAGGTACGCGTGCACCGCCGAGACCACCACCGAGCCCTCGCCGACGGCGGAGGCGACCCGCTTGACCGACCCGGCCCGGACGTCGCCGACGGCGAACAGCCCCGGCACCGAGGTCTCGAACGCGCCGCGGGTCACCACGACGTCGCGGCCCAGGCAGGCGCGCGCGTCGATCTCCGTGGCCGCGTACGAGACGCCGCGCCCCTCGAGGTCGGCGACGCCGGGGACGGTCAGCCGCCGGTACCGGACCCCGCTGGCGACCACCACGGCGGGCGGCCACGTCGGTGTCGTCGTCGAGCCTGACCCGGAACCCGTCCGGGTCACGGGTCAGGCCGGTGACGGAGCGGGGCGAGACGAGCCGCGCCCCGAACTTGACGGCCTGGAGCATCGCCGAGCGGGCCAGCTCGGCGCCCGCGATCCCCCGCGGGAAGCCCAGGTAGTTCTCGATCCGCGACGAGGTGCCGGCCTGCCCGCCGGGGGCGACGTCCTCGACGACCACGACGTCGAGGCCTTCGGAGGCGCCGTAGACGGCGGCGGCCAGACCGGCACCGACGACCAGCAGGTCGCACCGCGCCCCCTCGGGCAGCCCGCACAGGTCGAGCCCGACGGCCGTGGCCAGGTCGCGGGGGCTCGGGTCGGTCAGGACCCGCCCTTCCTTGTAACAGGCACGTTATTGCGAATTTCCGGTAACGATCGGTGGGCGAGCGAGCGGCAGCACCCTGCCGTGCCTGGCATCGGGAATTGGGTGCCTGCCGTAGGAGCTGCGCTCGTACTCTCTGTTGGTGAGCGATAGCAATGACTACGTGAGGTTGCGAGAGACCTTCAACGAGGACGCTGCCCGGTATGACCGCGCCCGCCCTCGGTACCCGGTGCAGATGTTTGATGATCTCGCTGCGGGCGGGGTAGTGCCTGGGGCAAGAGTGCTGGAGATCGGCTGTGGCACTGGGCAGGCGACCGTGCCGTTGGCCGAGCGGGGCTACCGCATCGTGGCTGTCGAGTTGGGCACGGACATGGCGGCTGTGGCTCGGCGAAATCTTGCCGCGTTCGACGCGGTGGAGGTCGTTACGGCGGCGTTCGAGGAGTGGCCGTTGCCCGGTGAACCGTTCGACGTGGTGTTCTCCGCTACCGCGTTTCACTGGATCGACCCCGCGGTGCGGGTGTCGAAGTCTGCTGACGCTTTGCGTCTCGGTGGCCTGCTGGCCACCGTGGGAACCCACCACATCGCTGGCGGCAGCTGGACCGAGGCATTCTTCGTTGAGACCCAGAAGTGCTACGAGCGCTTCGATCCGTCGACCCCACCGGGCCTGCGTCTTGAGACGGCTCGTGACATCGTCGAAGACGATCGGGAGCTCACCTCGTCTGGGCGATTCGGGCCTGCGAAGTTCTACCGATACGAGTGGGAGCTGCCGTACTCGACAGCTGACTACCTGGATCTGCTGTTGACCTACTCCGGACACCGTGCCTTGCCGGACGTGCAGCGGAGCGCGCTGCTGAACTCCATCGCGCGGCTGATCGATGTGGACTACGGGGGTCAAATTGTCAAGCGCTACCTGACTGAGCTGAGGATCGCCCAACGAGTCCGGTGAATCGCTTCGACCAGTGGCGGTTGGATTCAGCAGAGCGCCCGTGTCCCCGCTGGGGAGCTGATTGAAGGGCAACATTGGCACCCCGTGCAGGTCGGCCGCACGGGGCGTCCGAGATTCTGTGCGCAGCGCTCCCCTCACGGAGGGCCCTCCCGGAGGCTGGCGCGCAGGGCGGTGAGCGGAATGAAGGCCGTGCCGTTGCCGAGTTCGTTCGGTGTTGGGCCGGATGGAGTTGCGACGTCGGCGAGTCGGTTGGCGAGGGCGGTCAGGGCCTCTCGGTCGCCTTCGAGTGCGGCGCGTTCGTCGTCGGTGAGGACCTGGATGGTGCGACGTTGCGGGTGAAGTAGTCGGCCTTGCGGTAGGCGGCGCTCAGGGTGCGTTGCAGGATTTCGCCGTAGTAGCGGGTGCTGGCGGCGTGTTTGTGACCAAGCCATTGCTACAGGTCGGCGAGGGTGAGCGGTTTGGTGAACGGGCCGGAGGTCTTGTTCGCCGGGACCCGCAGCAGGCAGCTGGTGAACTGTTCGCCGGTGTCCGGGTCGGTGCCGGCGTCCCAGACGATGCAGTCGAGTTCGAGGCGGTGGATCTCGTCGATACGACAGCCGGCGAACAGCCAGACGCCGACCAGGGCGCGCAGCATCTCGATGGGGTCGGGTTGTCGGACAGCACCGCGAACACCGTTTCCTCGGTGACGTCGCGAAGCCGGGGGCTGCCGCTGGTCAGCAGCAGGTCGACGACGGTGTTGACGATCTGCCCGGGAAACGCCTGCGACGCCTCCCAGGCCGCCAGCGTGGTGCGCACCTCGTCGATCGCGGCCTGCGCGACGCCGACGCCGAAGACCAGATCGGCGAGCTGGCGCAGCTCGACCGCGTTGGCGTGGTGGTGCAGGCGGCGGTGATGCCCGAGCAGCTGGCCGAGGGCAATTGCCGGGAGGCTGAAGTTGGCGCCGCTGGCTCATCGGGCCGCCACCAATGAGGCCAGGAGCCGTTCCCGGTCGGCGGTGATCGACTGGGAGGTGCGGTGGAACCATGCGGCCAATTCACGGCCGCTGAGATGGATGTAGCGCAGCGTGGTGGACAGGTCCTGGTGACCGGCGTACTGGGCGATCTGGTCCAGCGTCCAGTCCGCGCGGGCGAGGTCGGTCAGGCGCAGATGCCGGAACGTGTGCGGTGACAACCGGTGGACACCGGCACGCCGTGCCAGCCCCGTCACGATCTTCGACCAGCTGGAGGGTCCGAGCGGCGATGCCCGGTTCCGCCGTGATGTGCTCAGCAGCAGCCGGCCGCCGGCCCGTCCGACCAACTGCCGTCGGACCGCGAGGTTTTGCATGAACAGCTGCGCGGTGGCCGAGCCGTAGCTGACCTCCCGCGACCGCTTCGACTTCGTTGTGACCGCGCGGAGCCGGATCAGCGAGTAGGCCGGCTCGAAGTCACCGACCTCCAGCTGCACGAGCTCCTCGCGCCGCAACGCGCCGTCGTAGGCCAGCGCGAGCATCAGCCGATTCCGCACCGGCTCGAGCGCTGCGCCCAGCAGAATCTGCTGCCACTGCACGTCGGTCGGGATCCACGGAGCCTGCTCCACCCGCCGGATCAGCCCTTGACGCGGTCGTCTCCCACGGCGGCCGGACTGTCCCCGCCGGACCGGGTTCCGCTCGCGCAGCCCGTCCTCGACCAGGAACTCGTAGAACGAACGCACCGCGACGATCCGCTGCTGGACCGTGGCGTTCGCCAGACCCGCGCCGCCGTCCATGTGCACCAGCACGGCGCCGCGCGGGTTCGGGCGACTGAGCATGTCGCCAATCCACGCCGCGACCACGTCCAAGCCCGCGACAAGAGGGTCGGTGTCCGCATCGGCTAGGAAGCGCAGGTGATCGTCTACCGCGCGCCCGTACGCGACGATGGTGTTCGGTGCGCGGCCGATGTTGGCGTAGAACTGCAACCAGCGATGGGCATGCGAGGATGGCCGGTGATGGAGTCGTACGTCGAGCACGCGCCGGTGGCCGCGTTGGCGCACGTCGTCCGGACGGTGTGGATCCAGCGCACCGGCGACGTCGCGTACGCGCAGCGGCACCTGCCGGCCGGCGGCGTGGAGCTGCACTTCCCGATCGGCGGCCGACCGCACCTGCTCGGCCCGCTCACCGGTCCGCAGGTCGAGGTCATCCCGGCGCGCACGACGGTCGTCGGCGTGCGGTTCCTGCCCGGGGCCCCGCCGCCGCTGCCCGTGGCGCTGGACGACCTGCTCGACCAGCGGCCGGGCCTGGCGGACCTGTGGGGCGGGACCGCCGACCGGCTCGCGGAGGCGATGGCCGGCGCCCGGACGCCCGAGCGGGCGCTCGCGCTGCTGCAGCGGCACCTCCTGCGTGAGTTCCACGGTGACGCGGGCGTGGATCCGTTGGTACGGGAGGCCGTGCGGGTGCTGATGCCGTGGTCGCCGGTCACCGTCGACGCCGTCGCCGGCCACCTGGCGCTGTCGGTGAGCCAGCTGCGCCGCCGCTGCCTGCGGGCGGTCGGGTTGAGCCCGAAGGTCGTGCAGCGCACGTTGCGGTTCCAGGGGTTCCTGGCGCTGGCCCAGTCGGGCGCGGCCGGCGTCGCGGGCCTCGCGGCCGACCTCGGCTACGCCGACCAGGCGCACCTGAGCCGGGAGTGCCTGCGGCTGACCGGCCTCACCCCGCGCGACCTGCTCGGCGGCGAGGTCGACCGCTGTTGCTGCGGCCACGACCACACCGCGTCCTACGAGCCATTCCTCCGAGGCCGTGCGCGATTCGTTCAAGACCCGGCCGGCGCCCGCGGGATCTGATCAAGCCATGATCCTCGTCACCGGCGGGCTCGGCATGATCGGCGCACACACCGCCCGCGCGCTCGCCGACCTCGGGCACCAGGTCGTCGTCACCGCGCACCGGCGGGCGGAGGTGCCGTCGTTCCTCGCCGGCCGGGTCACCGTGGAGACCCTCGACGTCACCGACCGCGACGCGTTCCTCGCCCTCGCGGACCGCCACGAGATCACCGACATCGTCCACCTCGCCGGCTCCATCCCCGGCGACGACCCGGTGGCGTACTTCCGCACAGACATGGCCGGTCTGCTCAACGCCCTCGACGCGGCCCGCGCGCGGTCGGTGCGCAGGTTCGCCGTCGCGAGCAGCATCGGCGTGTACATCGGCCGGCCCGAGATCCCGTGGCACGAGGAGCTGCCGCTGCCGGCCGCGCACCTGCCGCACCTGATCGTCGCGTTCAAGAAGGCCGGCGAGCCGGTCGTCACGCACGCCCTGCAGGGCACCGGCGTCCAGCCCGTGCTGCTGCGGATCGGCAGCACCTGGGGGCCGCTCATGGACCCGGAGTCGCCGTTCAACCCGATCCCGCCGTACGTCAGCGCCGTGCTGCGCGGCGAGGAGCCGCCGCCGCTGCACGCCGACGACGGCGGCGACACCTGCTACGCGCCGGACGCCGGCCGCGCGATCGCCCTGCTCATGACCGCCCCGAGCCTGCGGCACGACACGTACAACGTGTCCAGCGGCCGCCCGTTCACCTACCGGGAGGTCGCGGACGCGCTCGAGGCGGAGGCGCGGCCCGGGGGTGGCGGCGCCCACCCGTACCTCGACATCACCCGCCTCACCGAGGACACCGGCTTCAAGCCCGAGTTCGACCCGGCCGCCGCGGTCGCCGACTACGTCGCCTGGCGGTCCGCCAACTCCCGCTGAAGCAGCGCGGCCTGCACCTCGTCGAGCGTGTCGGGGATCTCCGCGCCGGCGGACACGTCGGGCAGGTCGTCCTCCATCCGGTGCAGCGGCCGGTACGCGAGCCCGAGCGCGCCCCACACGACGAGGAGCACCCCGCACGCGACGAGGACGAGCCCGGCGCCCCGGTCGGTGCCGACGCCCACCACCTCGCCGACGGTCCCGGCGAGCGCGCCGCCGGGGCGCAGCAGCGGCGTGACGAGGGACGTGAGCGGCGGCGCGGTCAGGAACGCGAGCGGGGTCATCGCGACCGCCAGCATCTGGTTGGTGGCGAGGACCCGGCCCTGCAGCTCGAGGCCGACCTTGACCTGGATGATGGCGAGCCAGTGCGCGTTGAGGATCGTCAGGGACGCGTACCAGACGAGGCTGCCGGCGGCGGCGACCGCGGTCGACGGCCGCAGCCCGACGAGCGCCGCGCCGAGGCCCACGCCGATGACGAAGCCGACCATGCCGGTGGCGCGGCGTTCGGCGCCGCCCCACAGCACCATGGCGAGCGCGCCGAGGCCCGCGCCGATGCCGCTGCACGTGGTGACGACGCTGACGGCGGTGGTGCCGCCGAAGCCGTACACGGTGGGGACGGTGACGGCGAGGGCGAGCATCGCCAGGTAGTTCTCGACGACGAAGAACCCGATCATGATCATGAGCGGGCGCCGCCGGACGAGGAACCGCCAGCCGCCGGCGATGGCGCGGGCGAAGGTCTCCTCCTGCCGGCGGAACAGCCGGTCGGGCAGCCGCACGACGAGCAGGGTGCCGACGCCGACGAGCAGCGACACCACGTCGACGGCGACGACCCACGGCATGCCGAGGGCGGTGATGAGCGCGCCGCCGGCGAGGGGCGCGATGAGCATGCCGATGCCGGGCCCGAGGTTGGCGAGGGCGTTGGCCTGCCCGAGGTACGGCTTCGGCACGAGCTGCGCGACCGCCGCCAGGTACGCGGGCCGGTGGAACGCGGTGATCGCGGACAGCAGCCCGGCGAGGAGCCCGACGGTCCAGATCTCCAGCGTGCCCAGGGCGAGGAGGGTCACGACGGCCGTCATGACCGCGGCGCCGGCGCCGTTGCAGGCGAGCATGATGCGCCGCCGGTCGAACCGGTCGGCGACGGCGCCGCCGAGGGGCAGCAGCAGGATCGAGGGCAGCAGCGCCAGCATGGTGACGAGCGCGTAGTCGGCGACCCGCCCGTGCTGCTGGTAGGCCCACACGCCGAGGGCGAACGAGCTGAGCGCCGCACCGATCAGCGACGCGGTCTGCCCGGCCGCCATGAGGTAGAAGTCGCGCAGGTCGCGGCGGGCCCGCCCGCCGGTGACCGCGGTGCTGACCGGCTCCGGTGGCCGCCCCTCCCGCCAGTCCCGGGCGGCGCCGGCGATGCGCTCGGCGGCCGGCGCGGCCTGGTGCTTGAGGAAGTAGTGCCCGGCGCGGGGCAGGACGGCGAGGGCGACCCGGTCGGCGAACGCGCCCCACTCGGTGTAGCGCTCCTCGTACAGCTCGGTGGAGCGGTCCCGGGCGCCGATCAGGCACAGGACGGGCGCGCGGAGCCGGCGCCGGTCGGGGCGGGTCAGCTCGCGGGTGAACCAGGTCTGCGCCTCGTCGACGTCGTGCCGCAGCCCGCGCAGGATCGTTTCGGTGTCCAGTTCGGCATCGTCGTCGAGGCCGCCGAGGGTCCGCAGGAAGTCCCGGTACGCCCGGTCCGAGGTCCACCAGGTGGCCGGGATCCGCCGGTGCAGCCACGCGGTGACCCGGCCGGGCAGCCGCGCGGCGGGGAAGCTGCCGCCGACGACGAGCCCCACGACGTCGCGGCCCTCGGCCTCCAGGCGCAGCGCCAGCTCGGTGGCGGCCGCGGAGCCGACGCAGTGCCCGTACACGAGCACCGGCCCGGGCGGCAGGTCCGCGACGATCCGGTCGGTGAGCGCGGACATCGGCAGCGGCGGCTCGTCGGGGCGGGCCGGGTCGTGCCCGGGTAACTCGACGGCGAGGACGGCCGCGCCGGGGATCCGCTGCGCCAGCTCCGTCGCCAGGGGGCCGTACGCGGCGGCGGAGCCACCCCCGTACGGGACGCACACGACGGTGAGCGTGCCGGTCGCGGGCCCGGCCAGGCGGTGCAGCAGCCCCGACGATCCGGTGTCACCGTCGAGGTACGCGGCGAGCTCGCGCACGGTGGGGTGCGTGAAGAGGTCGATGACGCGAAGCTGCGGGTCGATGGCGCGGACCGCGCGGACGGCCTTGAACGAGTCGCCGCCGAGGGCGAAGAAGTCGTCGTCGAGCCCGGGGTCGGCGTCGTCGAGCACCTGCGCCCAGGCCGCCGCGACCCGCACCTGCGTCGGTGTCGACGGCGCGACGCGGGTGGCCACCGCCGGTGCCGCGGGGGCGGGCAGCGCGGCCCGGTCGACCTTGCCGTTGGCGGTCAGCGGCAGTCGGTCGAGCGCGACGAACGCCGACGGCACCATGTAGTCGGGCAGCCGGTCCCGCAGCCCGGCCCGGATCGCGCCGGCGTCGGCGGTCGCGGGCGTGACCCAGGCGGCGAGCCGCCGCGTGTGCGCCTCGCCGACGGGCAGCACGACCACCTCGCCGACGCCGGGGACGGCGCGGACGGCGGCGGCGACCTCGTTGAGCTCGACCCGGAAGCCGCGGATCTTCACCTGGTCGTCGACGCGGCCGAGGATGTGCACGAGGCCGTGCGCGTCGACCCGGACGCGGTCGCCGGAGCGGTACCAGCCGCCGGTGAACCGGTCGTCGCGCCCGTGCAGGTAGCCGCGGGCGACGCTCGGCCCGCCGATGCGCAGCTCCCCCGGCACGCCCGCGGGCACGGGCCGGCCGGCCGGGTCGGTGACGAGGCACTCCACGTTCGGGAACGGGTGGCCGATCGGGACGATGCCGTGGCGGCGCTCGGCGGGGATCTCGCGCACGTCGCAGCCGAGCACCGACACCGTGGTCTCGGTCGGGCCGTAGTGGACCTGGACGCCGAGGTCGGGGCGGACCCGTTCGATGCGCTCGATCAGCTCCCACGGGCAGGGCTCGCCGGCCAGGACGAGCTGCTCGCGGGGCAGGAGGGCGGCGAGGTCACCGTGGGCGGCGAGCAGCTCCAGGTGGCTGGGGACGAGCTTCATCGCGTCGACCGGGTGCGCGGCGAGGTAGGCGGCGAACGCCTCCGGGTCGGTGGCGGTCTCCCGGTCGACGAGGTGCACGACGCCGCCGGTGGTCAGCGCCCCGAACAGGTTCGTCATGCCGAGGTCGGCGGCGTAGGTGGAGACGAGCGCGTAGGACGCGTGCCGCCCGATGCGGTCGGCGACGGCGTGCAGGTAGTGCGCGATGTGCCGGTGCTCGACGGCGACGCCCTTGGGTCTCCCGGTCGAGCCCGACGTGAAGATGACGTACGCGAGGTGGTCCATCGGCACCGGCACGGTCTGCGCGGGCTCACCCGCGAGGTCCGCCTCGACGAGCGCCTGGCGGTCCGCGACCCGGCCGGCGAACGCCGCCTCGGTGAGCACGAACCGCGCCCCGGCCGCGTCGAGGATGTCCGCCACCCGCCCGTCCGGGTAGCCGGGGTCGATCGGGAGGTAGGCGGCGCCGGCCTTCAGCGCGCCGAGCATCGCGACCGGCAGGGCCACGCCGCGCTCGGTCAGGACGGCGACGGGCTCCTGCGGCCGCACCCCGCCGGCGAGCAGCCGCGCCGCGACGACGCCCGCGCGCCGGTCCAGCTCGGCATAGGTCAGGCGCCCGTCGGCGGCGACGACCGCGGTCGCGTCGGGCGTGAGTGCCGCGTGGCGCGCGATCAGTTGATCGAGTGGCTGTTCCAAGGTGTACGACACGCGGCGCCCGGCCGGCCCCGACAGCGCGCCCGGCTCCAGCGGTTGCCGCCCGACCGGCGCGTCGGGGGTGGCGGTCAGCCCGTCCAGCAGCGCCAGGAACCATCCGGCGAGGCGCCGCGCGGTGTCGTCGTCGAACAGTTCGGCGCGGTGGACGAGCGAGCCGCGGTAGCCGTCGGCGGTGCGGGACAGTGCGAGGTTGAGGTCGTACTTCGTGGTGCGGATCGGCAGGTCGACGACGTGCGCGTCGAGGCCGGGGAAGCGCATCGGCGCGGCCGGCTGCTCCAGGACGTTCAGCAGCACCTGGAAGATCGGGGTGGTGGCGAGGTTCCGCTCGGGCTGGAGCCGGTCGACGATCCGCTCGAACGGGGTCTCGGCGTGGGCGAGCGCGTCGATCGCCGTCTCCCGCGCGCGGGCCAGCAGCTGCCGGCCGGTCGGGTCGCCGGAGCAGTCGGTGCGCAGCACCAGCGTGCCGATGAAACACCCGATCATCGTCTCGACGTCCGGGTGGTGCCGGCCCGCGGCGGGGGCGCCGACGGCGACGTCGTCGGTGCCGCAGACCCGGGCGAGCAGCGCCTGCCAGGCGGCGAGCAGCACCATGAACGGGGTCGCGCCGCTGGACGCGGCGAGGCCGTCGATGCGGGCGGTGAGCGCGGCGGGCACCTCCACGGGCACCTGCCCGGCCTCGGCGCCGGCGACGGGCGGGCGGGGCCGGTCGGCGGGCAGGTCGAGCACCGGCGCGAGGCCCCGCAACCGCTCGACCCACCAGTCGAGGTCCACTGTGGACGGCTCCCGGCCGCCCTGCCAGCGGGCGTAGTCGGCGTACTGCACCGCGGGCGCGGCCGGGACGGGCCGGCCCGTCACCCTGGCCGCGTAGAGGTCGGCGAGCTCGCGCAGGGCCAGGTCGACGGACCACGCGTCGAACGCGATGTGGTGCACGACCAGCAGCAGCAGGTGCTCGTCCGGGCCGGTGCGGCTGATGAGCGCCCGCATCGGTGGCTCCTCGGCGAGCCGGAACGCCCGGTCCCGGCACGCGTCGAGCGTGCCCGCCGTCTCGACGGGCACGTCACCGGCGGCGCCGACGACCGCGGCGGGGGTGCCGTCCTGGTCCACGAACCGGCTGCGCAGCACGTGGTGCCGCGCCGCGAGGTCGCGGACGGCGGCGGTCAGGGCGGCCACGTCGAGCGCGCCGGTCAGCCGTACCGTGGCCGTGACGTGATAGGCGGCGCTGTCGGGCTCCAGCTGGTGCATGAACCACAGCCGTGCCTGCGCCGGGGACAGCGGCGCGGGAACGTCCGGATCGGTGGTGGGGATCGTGGCGGCGGCGCGGCTCGTCATCGCGCGGGCCGCCGCCAGGCGCTGCCGGATGAGCGAGCGCTGGTTGTCGGTGACCGTCACGCCTGCGTCACCTCGGCCAGCAGCAGCGACTCGAGGGCCACGGCGAAGCCCGCGAGGACTGGCTGCTCGAACAGCAGCCGCACCGGCACGGGCAGGTCGAGCGCGTCGCGGAGCCGGCCGACGACGAGCGTCGCGGACAGCGAGTGCCCGCCGAGGGCGAAGAAGTTGTCGTGCACCGACAGGTCGTCGCGGTGCAGCACCGCACCCCACACGTCGGCGACGAGGTGTTCGGCGTCGCTGCGCGGCGCGACCCGCTCGCGGACCTCGTCGTGCGGCTCGGGCAGGGCGCCGCGGTCGACCTTGCCGGAGCCGTTGACCGGCAGGGACTCCAGCGTCATCCAGCGGCGCGGCACCATGTACTCGGGCAGCGCCGCCCGTAACAGCGTCTCGAGGCCGGGCGGGTCGACCACCGACCCGGGCCCCGGCACGACGTAGCCGACGAGGTGCGGGTCGGCGCCGCCGGCGACGGTCACGACGGCCTCGGCGACGCCCGGCGCCGAGCGCAGCCGCACCTCGATCTCGCCGAGCTCGATGCGGTGCCCGCGGACCTTCACCTGGTGGTCGCGGCGGCCGAGGAAGTCGAGGAGCCCGTCGGTGCGCCAGCGGACCAGGTCGCCGGTGCGGTAGCAGCGTTCGCCCGGGCGCACCGGGTCGGCGACGAACGCCGCGTCGGTCAGGTCGGGCCGCCCGCGGTAGCCGCGCGCCACGCCCGCGCCGCCGATCCACAGTTCGCCGACGGTCCCGGGCAGCGCGAGCCGCCCGGCCGCGTCCATTACGTACACCCACTCGCCGGCCATCGGGACGCCGATCGGCACGGTGTCGCCGACAGGTGCGGTGACCCGGTGCATGGTGGACGTCACGGCGGTCTCGGTGGGGCCGTAGCCGTTCCAGAACTCGCCGAGCCGGTCCGTCAGCTCCCGCGCGAGGACGGGGTCGACGGCCTCGCCGATGGCGACGGCCCGGACCCGCGGCGCTCGCCAGTCCGCGGCGACGAGCATGCGGAACGTGGTCGGCGTCGCCGTCATCACGGTCACCCCCGCCTCGGTGATCCGCCGCGCCACCTGGTGCCCGTCGACGGCGACGCCGCGTTCAAGCAGCGCGAGGCGCAGGCCGTGGCCGAGGGCGACCCACAGTTCGAGGCCGGCGACGTCGAAGGAGAGCGCGGTCAGGCCGAGCATCACGTCGTCGTGGGTGACCGGCATCAGCTCGCACTGCGCGGCGACGAACGCGGCGAGGCTGCCGTGGGTCAGCTCCACGCCCTTGGGGCGGCCGGTCGAGCCGCTGGTGTAGATGATGTACGCGAGGTCGCCCGGCCCGACCGGCGGCAGCTCGCCCGGCTCCGTCGCCAGGGCGGTCGCGAGGTCGACGACGGCGGCTCCGGTGCCTTCGGCGATCCGGCGCGCCACGTCGAGCGTCTCCGCGGCGGCGAGGACGACGCCGGCGCCCGAGTCGGTGAGCTGGTAGCGCAGCCGCTCGACCGGATGGTCGGGTTCGAGCGGCACGTACGCCGACCCGGCCAGCCATCCGCCGACGAGCGCGGCCGGCAGGTGGCGGTCGCGGGGCAGGCAGATCCCGACCGGCCCGGAGCCCCCGGAACCTTGGCGCCGCAGCGCCGTCGCGATCCGCCTCGCGGCGGTGGCCAGGTCGCCGTAGGTCAGGGTGCCGTCGCCGCCGTCGACCGCGACCGCGTCGGGGCGCGCCGCGGCCTGGGCGAGCACCGCGTCCAGCACGGTCGCGGGCGCATCGGCGGGCAGGTCGGGCCCGGTGCCCTGGGCGAGCAGCGCGGCCCGCTCGGCGCCGTCGAGCAGGTCGAGGCGGGACAGCGGGCGGTCCGGGTCGGCCAGCATGCCGTCGAGCAGCGCCAGGAGCCAGCGCGCCCACCGCTGAACGGTGGCCTGGTCGAACACGTCCTTGCGGTAGCTGATGAAGCCGTCGTACCCGCCGTCGCGGCCGGTCAGCGACAGGCTCACGTCGAACTTGTTGGAGTCCAGCGGGGAGGGGAGGCGCTGCGCCCGTACCGACGGCAGGACGGGATCCCGCTGCGGTGTCTCCAGCAGGAACAGCATCGATTGGAAGATGGGCGTGGTGGCGGTGGAGCGCTCCGGCGCGACCGCCTCGACGACCCGCTCGAAGGGCGCCTCGGCGTGCCCGAACGCCTCCAGGGTGGTCTCGCGGACCCGGTCGAGCAGCTGCCGGCCGGTCGGGTCGCCGGCCAGGTCGGTCCGCATGATGAGGGTGTTGATGAAGCACCCGGCGACGCCTTCGGTCGCGCGGTGGTGGCGCCCGGACTCGGGCACGCCGACGGCGACGTCGTCGCTGCCGCAGAGCCGGCCGAGCAGCGCCTGCCACGCGCCGAGCAGCACCATGAACGGGGTCGCCTGCCCGTCGCGGGCGGCCGCGCGGATCCGCGCGGCGAGCGCCGGCGGCACGGTCAGCGGCGCGTAGCCGCCGGTCCAGTCGGCGACCGCCGGGTAGGGCCGGTCCACCGGGAACGGGAGGGCCGGGGCGAGCCCGGCGAGGCGCTGCACCCACCAACCGACGTGGTCGTCGGCGGGGCGGGCCGCCAGCCATTCGGTGACGTCGGCGTACTGCAGGCGCGGGGGCGCCGGCGGGGTGGTGCCGTGCAGGCGGGCGGCGTAGAGGGCGCCGAGCTCGTCCAGCATCAGGTCCTGCGACCAGGCGTCGGTGGCGATGTGGTGCACGGTCAGCAGCAGGACGTGGTGCTCCGGGGCGAGGCGGAACAGCGCGGCCCGCATCGGTGGCTCCCGGTCGAGCTGGAACGGGCGGCTGACCTCGAGCCGCAGCGACTCGGCGAGCGCGACCTCGGTCGCGTCCACAATGGACAGTTCGATCCGTTCGGCGGGCACAGCGACCGCCACCAGGTCGGCCGGCACGACGACGCTGCGCAGCACCTCGTGCCGGGCGGCGACGTCGCGGAGCGCGGCCAGCAGGGCGTCGGCGTCGAGCGGGCCGGTCAGCCGCAGCACCGCCGGCACGTGGTAGATCGACGTGTTGTGCTCGAACTGGGCGTTGAACCACAGCCGGCGCTGCGACGGCGACAGCGGCTGCGGCGCGTCCGGGTCGGCCCGGCGCGGGATCTCCGGCTCGGCCGCGGATCCGGCCGCTGCGGCGGCCCGCGCGGCGGCGACCCGCCGCTCCATGAGTGCGCGCAGCGTGTCCTGCTCAGACAAGGTCATAGTCATTCCCCCGGATGTCGTCCATGACAAGGCGCTCCAGCCGCTCGGCGAAGTCCGTGAGCACCGGATGGTCGAAGAGCAGCCGCACCGGCACCGCGCAGCCGAGCGTGTCGCGCAGCCGGCCGGCGACGCGGGTCGCGGCGAGCGAGTGCCCGCCGAGACCGAAGAAACTGTCGTCGGCGCCGACCCGGTCCGTGGCGAGGATCTGCGTCCACACGTCGGCGACGAGCTGCTCCATCACCGACTCGGCGGGCCGGTGCGGCCGGGTGTCGTCCGGGTCGGGCAGCGCGGCCAGGTCGACCTTGCCGCTGGGCAGCGCCGGCAGCGCGTCGAGCACCACCCACCGGTGCGGCACCAGGTGCTCCGGCAGCCGGCGCCGCAGCCGTCCGGCGGCCTGCTCGCCGGTGACGGTGCCGGCGAGGTAGCCGACCAGGTGCGCCTCGGCGCCCTCGCCCCGCACGGTGACCACGGCGTGCGTGACGCCGGGGTGGTCGCGCAGCGCCGACTCGATCTCGCCGAGTTCCACGCGGTGCCCGCGGATCTTCAGCTGATGGTCCCGCCGGCCGCGGAACTCCAGGTCCCCGCCGGAGTTCCACAGGACCAGGTCGCCCGTGCGGTAGCAGCGGCCGCCGGGCACGAACGGGTCGGGCACGAACGCGGCGGCGGTCAGCTCCGGCCGGCGGTGGTAGCCGAGCGCGGGACCGTCGCCGCCGATCCACAGTTCGCCGGCGACACCGGGCGGCGCGAGCCGGTGCAGCGGGTCCATCACGTACAGGCGCTCGCCGCGCATCGGGTGCCCGATCGGCACGGTGTCGCCGACCGAGGTCACGCGGTGCACGGCCGAGAGGACCGTGCCCTCGGTCGGGCCGTAGACGTTCCACAGTTGCGCGACCCGGGGCAGCAGGTCGCGGGCCAGCGCGGGGTCGAGGGTCTCGCCGCCGGCCCACACCCGCAGGTCCGGCGCGCCCGTCCAGCGCGCGGCGAGCAGCGTGCGGAGCATCGTCGGCGGCACGTTCATCAGGTTGATCCGGTGCTCGGCGATCACCTCGCCGAGCCGGTGCCCGTCGACGGCGCTGTCGCGCTCCACGACGACGCAGGTGCCGCCCGCGGCGAGCGTGGCCCAGATCTCCGCGCAGGACGTGTCGAAGCTGAGCGTGGCGACGGCGAGCATCCTGTCGCCCGGTCCGATGCCGGGCTCGAGCCGCAGCGCCTCGGTGAGCGACGCCAGCCCGCCCTGCGCGACCGCCACCCCCTTGGGTGTCCCGGTCGAGCCGGAGGTGTACAGCAGATAGGCCAGGTCGCCGGGTGTGACGGGCGGCAGCGGTACATCGGCGGCGGGCGGCACCTCGTCGAGGTCGAGCGCCCGGGTGCCGGTCACCGCCGACGCCGCCGCGGCGGTCGCGGTGCGGCACAGCACGGTCCGGACCCCGCCGTCGGCGGCGAGCCACGCGAGGCGCTCCGCCGGCAGCCCCGGCTCCAGCGGCAGGTAGGCGGCGCCGGCCCGCCACACCCCCAGCAGCGTCGCCGGCAGCCGGTGGTCGCGCGGCAGGCACACGCCGACGACCCCGCCGTGCCCGCGCACCACCGACGCGACCTCGGCCGACGCGTCCCACAGCTGCCGGTAGGTCAGCTCGCCGTCCGCGCCGGTGACCGCGACGTCGCCGGGGCGCTGCCGGACCTGCCGGGCGATCGCGTCGACCACGGTCGCGGGCGCGCCCGCGGGCAGCGGCGAGCCGTCCGCCCGGCCCAGCAGGTCCGCCGCCTCGGCCGCGGTGACGAGCGGGACCCGGGTCAGCGGTCGGTCGGGGTCGGCGGTCAGCTCCGCGAGCACCAGCAGCAGCCGGTCGGCGAACGCGGCCGCCGCCGCCCGGTCGGTCAGGTCGAGGTCGTACTCCAGCTGCAGCTCGGCGCCGCCGGCGGTCTCGTTGACGAAAACGGTGAGCGGGTTCTGCGCCCCGCCGCAGCTCAGCTCGCCGAGCAGCTCGAGGCGGACCGCGCCCCGCTCGACCCGCACCGGCAGGCCGGCCGGCTGCGCCGACAGCACCACCGGGGTGATCATCGCGCCGCGCGGCTGGGTGCCGACGGCCTCGAACAGGTCCTCGGTGGACGGCCGGGGGCGGTCGAGCGCGCGGGCGGTCGTGGCCGAGGCCGCGGCGATCGTGTCGCGGACGGTGGCGGAGGCGTCCAGGCGGAGGCGGACCGGCAGGACGTCGACGAGCGGGCCGATGACGGCGTCGAGCTCGGGTCCGGCGCGGCGGGCGACGACGGCGCCGACGAGGACGTCCGCCCGTGCGGTGAGGCCGGCGAGGAGCAGGCCGAGGGCGGTCAGCCAGCCGGCGAACGGTGCGGCGCCGCTCGCCGCGCACACCTCCGCCAGCCCGGTGACGACGTCCGCCGGCACGGGCCGGGTGAGCCGCTCGCCCCGGAACCCGCCGCTGCCGGTGAACAGCTCGTTCGGCGGCGACGCGCCCGCCAGCTCCTCCCGCCACGGGTTCCCCTCTCCGCCGGCGACGGGGTGCATCAGCGCGACGTCGCCCAGCTGCACCGGTGGCGGGGCGACGCTGCCGGGCGCCGCCAGGTCCGCGGCGAGCTCGGTGAGGAACGTGCCGGTCGACCAGCCGTCGAACGCCACGTGGTCGCTGACGACGACCAGCTCCGACTCCTCCGCGGCGAGCAGGACCAGGTCGACCCGCAGGAGCGGCTCGGTCCCGGACAGGTCGAAGGCGTGCCGTGCGGCCGCGGCGGCGATCTCGTCGACCCGTGCCCGCCGCGCCGCCGGGGACTGGTCGCGCAGGTCGTGTGCGGCCAGCGGCACCGCCGTACCGACGCCGACAACGATTACCGGAGCGCCGTCACGGTCGACGATCCGGCTGCGCAGGACCTCGTGCCGGGCGACCAGCGCCGCGAGCGCCGACCTGACCGCCGCCGGCTCGACCGGGCCGGTCAGCCGGGCACGGAACGCAACCGTCGTCACCGACGGCACGGGGCTGATCTGCCGCAGCGTCCACAGCTCGCGCTGGGTCGGGGTCAGCGGGTACTCCACCCGACCCGCGTGCCGGACCGGCCCGCCCGCCGTCTCGCGCGCCACCCCGACGAGGGCCGCGAGGGCGGCGACGGTGGGCTCGGCGAGGAAGTCGGCCAGGGCGACCGTGGTGCCGAACTCGCGGCCGGCGAGGGCGCAGACGCGGGCGGCGGCCAGGGAGTGCCCGCCGAGGTCGGTGAAGCGGTCCTCGACACCCACCTCGGCGATGCCGAGCACGGCACCGACGATCGCCGCGATGGTGGTTTCGGCGGGTGTACGGGCCGCGACGAATCCGGTCCCCGCCGGGCGGCCGGGCGGCAACGGGGGCAGGGCGGCCCGGTCGACCTTGCCGTTCGGGCCCAGCGGCAGCCGGTCGGCGACGCCGATCCGGGTCGGCACCAGGTGCTCCGGCACCCGCCGGCGCAGCCAGGCGCGCAGGGTCCGCTCGTCGGCGCCGGCCGCCTCCACGTGCCCGACCAGGTGCTTGACCCCGTCGGCGGCGGCGACGGCCAGCACGCACGCGCGGCGGACGGCCGGGTGGCGCGCCAGGACCGCCTCGACCTCGCCGGGCTCGACCCGGTAGCCGCGGATCTTCACCTGGTCGTCGGCGCGGCCGGCGAAGCGCAGCACCCCGCCGGCGCTGCGGACCAGGTCGCCGGTGCGGTACATCCGGCCGCCCGCTTCGACGACGAACGCGCCTCGCTGGTCGCCCAGGTAGCCGCGGGCGACCACGGGGCCGCCGATCCACAGCTCGCCCAGCTCGCCGTCCGCCACGGGGTGGCCGGCGGCGTCCCGGACCTCCATCACCGCGCCGGCGATCGGGCGCCCGATCGGCGGCTCGTCCGTGCCGTCCCGGCCGATCTCCGCGACCGCGCAGGTGGTGGTGCACTCGGTGGGGCCGTACAGGTTGAGCACCCGGCGCACGCCTGGGTTGGCGTAGATCCGGTCGACGAGCGCGCGGGTCAGCGGCTCGCCGCCGGCGAACACGGCCCGCACGCCGTCCGGGAGCGGCTCGCGGAGCAGGACGCTGAGGGCGGACGGCACGCCGTAGACGGTGGTGACCTCGGCGCGGGCGGGCAGCGCGGGCAGCGCGAGGAGGTTCTCGGCGAGGATCACGGTGCCGCCGGTGACCAGCGGCAGGAACAGCTGGGTGATCGACGGGTCGAAGCAGATCGACGCGGTGGCGAGCATGCCCCGCAGCTCCTCGGCCGTGTACGCGGCCGCCTCCCAGCGCAGCAGGTTCATCGTGTTGCGGTGCTCGACGACGACGCCCTTGGGCCTTCCCGTGGAGCCCGACGTGTAGATGACGTACGCCGCGTCGCTGCCGTCGCCCTCGCCTCCCAGCGGGGTGCTGTCGGCGTCGGCGCCGATCTCGTCGACCGCGAGGGTGCCCTTCGCCGTCGCCGTGGTGGTCGCGACCAGCTTCACGCCGGCATCGGCGGTGATGTATTCGAGGCGCTCCGCCGGGTACGCGGGGTCCATCGGCACGTACGCGGCGCCGGTCTTCAGCACGCCCAGCAGCGCCGGCAGCAGGTGCTCGTCCCGGCCCAGGCACACCCCGACGCGCTCACCGGGTCCGGCGCCGGCGCGGCGCAGCTCACGGGCGATCCGGTTCGCGCGGCCGGCCACGTCCGCGTACCGCATCCGGACCTGCCCAGCGATGACGGCCACCCGGTCGGGGGTGCGCCGGGCCTGCTCGTCGAACGCGACATGGACACGATGAGACACGCGCGGTCCTCCCCCGCCCGCGGCACCGATGCCGCGGCGTTGCCTACCGGGAAATCATGCCGCATCTATCTGTGCTTCGAAACCGCACGCACGGTCACCGATGCCCCATTGATCACCCTCGCCTTTCGGGTGCAGGGGCGCGGTGGGGCGGATCACGTCGGCTCATGCCGGCGCCCGCGGCACCGATGGTCCCCGGCACGGACCACCTGGGTGAAGGGGCGACCATGGCGAAGGCCGACGACATGCTGCAGACGTTCGACGAGCTCATCTCCGACGGCGTACGGCGCGGGCTGGCGCACAACGTCGCCGAGGACGACGCGCTCGACGGCCGCACGGTCACCGTGGACGGCGCCCGGCTGGTCAACTTCGGCTCCTGCAGCTACCTCGGCCTGGAGACCCACCCGGCGCTGCGGGCCGGCGTGATCGAGGCCGTGGAGCGCTACGGCACCCAGTTCTCCTCGTCCCGGGCGTTCCTGTCGTCACCGGCCTACCCGCTGGTGGAGTCGGCGCTCGCCGGCCTGCTCGGCCGGCCCACGATCCTCGCGCCGAGCACCAGCATGGGCCACCTGGCCGCGATGCCGACCGTCATCAGCGGCGACGACGCGCTCCTGCTCGACCACCAGGTCCACCACAGCGTCCAGACCGCCGCGAAGCTGGCGCAGGCCCAGGGCACCCGCGTCGACCTCGTCCCGCACAGCGACCTGCGCACCCTGCGCCGCCGCCTCGCGGATCTCGGTGGCGCGCACCGGCGGGTCTGGTACGCCCTCGACGGCCTCTACAGCATGTACGCCGACTTCGCGCCGTTCGAGGAGCTCAACGAGCTGATGGCGGTACATGACCAGCTGTGGCTGTACGTCGACGACGCGCACTCCTTCTCCTGGACCGGCCGCCACGGCCGCGGCCGTGCCCTGTCAGAACTCAGCCCGCACGCCCTGTCCCGCACCGTCGTCGCGGGGTCGCTGAACAAGTCGTTCGCCGCCGCCGGCGGCGCGCTCACCTTCCCCGACGCGGAGACCCGCCGGCGCGTGTTCACCCTCGGCGGCCCGCTCATCTTCTCCGGCCCCGTCCAGCCCCCGATGCTCGGCGCCGTCCTCGCCTCCGTGCACCTGCACCGCGCCGAGGAGGTGACCGAGCGCCAGGACCGCCTCCTGTACCTCATCCGCCTGTTCAACAAGCTCGCCGCCGAGGTCGACCTGCCGGTCGTGAGCCGCAGCGAGGCCCCCATCCGCTGCGTCGGCGCGGGCCGGCCGGAGGTCGCCTACAACCTCACCGCCCGCCTGCGCGCCGCCGGCTACTTCACCGACCCGGCCACCGCCCCCGCGGTCCCCGCCAAGCGCTCCGGCGCCCGCCTCACCATCACCGCCCACCACACCGACGACGACATCGCCGGCCTGGTCGACGCCCTCGCCGCCGAACTCCCCCGCGCCCTCGCCGACGAGGGCGACTCGTTCACCACCCTGCGCCGCGCCTTCCACCGCCAGCTCGCCACCCGGCCCTGACCGGGCGACCGGTCAGAGGGCTCTTCGCGAGGGTCTGGTGAGCCACTGCATGACGGCGAGGAGGTGGGAGGCGGGTTCGGGGATCGGGTGGAAGACGTGTTCGACGACGTCGCCGGTCACGACGAGGGTGAGGCGCTCGTAGAGGGTCATGTCGTCGGCGGTGAAGGTCGGCAGCTCCAGCGCGGCGGCGAGGGTCAGCCGGGGGTCGGGGATCAGCGGGTACGGCAGCCGCAGGCGGTGCACGAGCTCGCGCTGGTATCCGGTCGACTGCGCGGAGAGGCCGAAGACCCGGTCGACGCCGGCGTTGCGCAGCTCCGCGTGATGGTCGCGCACCCAGGTCGCCTGCTCGGTGCCGCCGAGGGCGCCGTGCACCTCGATGAGGCCCTTGGGCAGGTCGACGCCGGGACGGCCGGTGAGCGGGTAGACGAAGATGACGGTCCGGCCGGGGCCGAGCGCGCCGAGGTCGACGGGGCGGCCGTCGTTGCAGTAGAAGGTGAGGCCCGGCAGGCGGTCGCCGACGAGGCGGGACGGGTCCGCGCCGGGTGACGAGGCGCCGGTGACGACGCGTGCCGTGGCGGAGTCGAGGCGGCTGTTGAGCGCGTCGCGCTGCGCGGTGAGCCGGCCGATGCGGTCCTGCAGGGTGGCGATGGTGCTGCGGTAGGTCGCCAGCGCGGCGGCGCACACGTCGGTGTCGTCGGCGCCGCCCACGATCGAGTCGACGAACGGGCGGGTCTCCTCGACGGTGAGGCCGAGCGCGGTCAGCTGCCGGATCTGCTCGACGAGCCGGACCGCGACCGGGTCGTACTCGCGGTAGCCGTTGCTCAGCCGCCGCGGGACGACCAGCCCCGCGGACTCGTAGTAGCGCAGCGCCCGCACGGTCGTCCCGGTCCGGCGCGCCAGTTCACCCACCCGCATCCCGTGACCCTAAACCCGGACCCTGGGGTACAGGTCAACGTGTTGATCGTCGCGATGGCAAGACCGCCGCCGTCTGCCAGTCTGGGCCCCGGTCGAGCAAGTGACGACAACACGGGAGGTGGATCGATGACGGCGATCAGCCGGGTCATCGGACGGCAGGTGCTGGACAGCCGGGGCAACCCGACGGTGGAGGTCGACGTGGTCCTCGCCGACGGCGCGACCGGCCGGGCCGCGGTGCCGTCGGGCGCGTCGACGGGCGCCAACGAGGCGGTCGAGCGGCGCGACGGCGATCCCGGGCGGTTTCACGGCAAGGGGGTGACCGGGGCCGTCGCCGCGGTCAACGGTCCGATCGCCGCGGCGGTGACCGGCCTCGACGCGGAGAACCAGGCGCTGGTCGACGAGACGATGATCGCGCTGGACGGCACGGCGGACAAGCGGCGCCTCGGCGCCAACGCGATCCTCGGTGTGTCGCTGGCGACGGTGCGGGCCGCCGCGGCCGCGCACCGGCAGCCGCTGTACCGCTACGTCGGAGGGGTCGGGGCGCGGCTGCTGCCGGTGCCGATGATGAACATCGTCAACGGCGGGGCGCACGCCGACAACCCGCTCGACTTCCAGGAGTTCATGATCGCCCCGGTCGGCGCGCCGACCTTCGCCGAGGCCGTCCGGATGGGCTCCGAGGTCTTCCACACCCTGCGACGGTCCCTGGCGGCGGCCGGGCACAGCACCAACGTGGGCGACGAGGGCGGCTTCGCGCCGGACTTCGCCACGGCCGAGGAGGCGCTCACCTTCGTGCTGCGGGCGGTCGAGGACAGCGGCTACCGGCCGGGCGCCGACATCACGATCTGCCTCGACCCGGCCAGCTCGGAGTTCTACCGCGACGGGGTCTACGACTACGCCGGCGAGGGCCGCAAGCGGTCGGTCGACGAGCACATCGACTACCTCGCCGAGCTGGCGGAACGCTTCCCGATCACCTCCATCGAGGACCCGATGGCCGAGGACGACATCGACGGCTGGACCCGGCTCACCGCCAGGACCGGCGACCGCCTCCAGCTGGTCGGCGACGACGTCTTCTGCACCGACCCCGCCCGCCTGCAGGCCGGCATCGACGGCGGCTACGCCAACGCGGTCCTCGTCAAGGTCAACCAGATCGGCACGCTGACCGAGACGATCGAGACGGTCCGGACCGCGCAGCGGGCCGGCTACCGGGTGGTGATGTCGCACCGCTCCGGCGAGACCGAGGACACGACGATCGCCGACCTCGCCGTCGGCCTGGACTGCGGACAGATCAAGACCGGCTCGCTGTCCCGGTCGGACCGGACCGCCAAGTACAACCAGCTGCTGCGCATCGAGGAGGAGCTGGGCAGCAGCGCCCGCTACGCGGGACGGGCCGCTGCCTGAGTTTGGGTGACCGGCATCTGCGAGCCAATGTCGGTCTTCCGGCTCGCATCTCAGTCGCCGGCTACCGGTGCAGGGCCCGCACCTGCATCATGGAGGGATGACCGCCGACGACCAGCGGCGCCGCTGGGACACCGTGCTCGGGCACCTCGCCGCCGCCCTGCCCCGCGGGGCGGCCAGGGTGGTCGTCGACGGCGGTGACGGCCGGGCCGCCCAGGTCGCCGACCGGTTCGCCGCGCACCTGCACGCCGGTGGGCGGCACTGCGTCCGGCTGACCGCCGCGGCCTGCACGAGCGACCGCGACGGCTGGTACACCAGAACCCCCGACACCGTGGTCATCGCCGACGGACCCGGTTGGCGGCGCCGGCTCCCCGCCGCGTCGTGGCACCTGACGGTCTGGGTGCGCACCCCACCGGTAGCCACCGGCACGTCCGGTGGCTACCGGGGCGACGACACCGACGCCGTCATCGACCTGCACGACCCCGGGTGGCCGGTGCTGCGGCACCTCGACGCCCGGCTGGTCGACGGCGACGTGTGGCACCGCAGCGAGTCCCAGGCGTTCTTCGCCGGCCGGGCCGCGACCTGGGACTCCAGGTTCGGCGACGACCAGCCCGCCTATGCGGCCGCTATCGCCCAGTCCGGCTTCGCCCCGGGTGACACGGTGGTCGATGTCGGCTGCGGCACCGGCCGCGCCCTGCCCGCACTGCGCGACGCCACCGGCCCGCGCGGCACCGTGATCGGCGTCGACCTGACCCCGCAGATGCTCGCCGCCGCCGTGGACCGCGCCCGCGCCTGCCACGCGTCGCTGCTGCTCGGCGACGCCCGTCACCTGCCGTTCGGCGACGCCACCGTCGACGGCGTCTTCGCCGCCGGGCTCATCACGCACCTGCCGGACGCCGCCGCCGGCCTGGCGGAGCTGGCCCGCGTCACCCGGCCCGGCGGCCGGCTGGTGCTCTTCCATCCGTCCGGCCGGGCCGCGCTCGCCGCCCGGCACGGCCGCGCCCTGCGCCCCGACGAGCCCCTCGCCGAGCCGGTCCTGCGCGCCTCGGCGGCCGCCGCCGGCTGGCACCTGACCAGCTACGACGACCCGCCGCACCGCTTCCACGCCGTCGCGGTCCGCCGCACCGCCGGGTAGCGGCTCGGCCGCACCACCGCACAGTGGCTCAGCCTCGCAGGGGCTCAGCCTCGCAGGGGCTCAGCCTCGCAGGGGGATCCGGGCGAGGGGCTCGTGCCACCGGTACTGGCTGCGGGCCGCGTCCTGGACGACGTCGAGCAACCAGACCGCCCCGACCGTCAGCCGCGCCCGGGCGGGGCGCACCGTCCGGCGCAGGTGCTCCTGGATCTCGCCGGAGTCGGCGGCGCCCGTGCCGTGGGCGAGGCTGATGTGCGGGATGCCGGGGTCGTACCGCAGTCCGTCGTCGCCGAACACGGCCCGGATCGCGGCCCGGACCCGCTCGCCGAGCACCGCGAACGGCTCACCCGGCAGGTCCTGGTCCAGGTCGACCGCGACGCCCACCCGCCCGGCCTGCACGGCGCCGGCGGTCGCGGTGAACGCCGGGAGCCCGCCGACCTCGTCGTGCAGCGCCCCGATCAGCGCCGCCCGCCGCGTCTCGCCGACGTCGTCACCGGCCAGACCGGTGACCCGCTGCACGATCCAGGGTCGCACGTCCGGTGGTTCACCGGGCGGAGCGTGGCGGGGTGCGGTATCGATGGAGTATGACTGTCGTCTGGGGAGTAACGGTCGACTGCGCCGACCCGGGGCGCCTTGCCGCGTTCTGGCGGGAGGCGCTCGGGTACGTGGACGCGCCGGTGCCGGAAGGGTTCGCCAGTCGGGAGGAGTGGCTGACCCGGTGGGAGGTGCCGCCCGAGGAGTGGGGCGACGCGGCCTACCTGCACGATCCACGGGGGGTCCTGCCGAGCCTCACGTTCCTGAAGGTGCCGGAGGCGAAGGTGGTCAAGAACCGCCTGCACCTCGACCTCAAGGTCGGTGGCCGGGACCGGCCGCAGGAGCAGCGGTGGCCGGCGGTCGCCGCGACGGTGGAGCGGCTGGTCGCGGCGGGCGCGACGGTGGTGACGGAGGCGGCCGTCGGCGGCGTGCCGAGTCACGTCGTCATGGCCGACCCGGAGGGCAACGAGTTCTGCGTCGTCTGACGTCAGCCGTGGGCGAGCCGGGCGACGGCGACCGCGTAGGAGGTCCGCTGCTCGAACTGGTCGCCGTGGGTCTGGCTGATGCCGAGCTGAAACTTCGCGCCGTCGGCGGTGAGGTGGAAGATGTTGCCGGTGCACTGGGTCGACTCGACGGCAGTCAGGTCGAAGGTCAGGACCTGCGGGGCGGGCGCGACGAAGAGCAGCCGCCGGGACGTCACGGCGAACACGCTGTTGGTCGGGCTCCTCGTCCAGTTGACGGCGCCGCTGCACACGTGCCGGACCTCCTCCGCCGCCGGCAGGTGGTCGCGGAGCAGCGCCAGGGCCTGCGCGCAGGGACCGGCCAGCTCCTGCCGGACGTCCGGCGGGCAGGCGGCGACCGCCGCGTCGATGTCGGTGCGGGCCGGCCACGCCCCGACCTGCTGCGGCGGGCCGGCGACCACCTGCGGCAGGGCGGGCGCGACCGGCTGGGTCGGGAACGCCGCGGACTGGGCGGGCGTGGGCCGGCTGTAGTTGATGCCCATGAGGTCCTCCTACCGGTGTCGCCACTCTCTGACGGACCACGGATCCGCAGCGGGCGCTGAGCGCCACCGGCGCCTCGGGCGGCGACAACAGGCAGCAGCAGCACCGCAGCCGGTCGGCGAGCGGCAACAGCGCCTCGGCCGATGTCGAGCGGCCACAGCGCCGCAGCGGGGCGACGGCAGACAGCACCGCCACAGCCGGGCGACAGCAGGCAGCAACGCCCCGGCCGGCAATCGCCTCAGCGGGCGACGGCAGGCAGGACCGCGTCGGTCGGCAACCGCCTCAGCGGGCGTCGAGCGGCAGCGGGGCCAGGACGTCGGGCAGGCCGGCGGCCGGCCACGCGACCACGAGGCCGAGCTCGGCGCCGCCGGGGTCGGGCAGGACGAACTCGATCCGGGACCGGAACACGTCGGGGCCGCCGCTGGACCCGCCGCTGCCGTGCGGCGCCCAGACCGCCTCCCCGTCGTGGACGACGGCGACCGTGGCGCCGGGCAGGTCCGGCGGGCGGCCGGGGCCCGGGACCACGGACATGGCGCCCGCCCGCGGGCCGCGGGCCATGCTCAGCAGCTCCACCGACAGGAGCCCGTCGACGGCCGTGAGGCGGGTCAGCCCGACCACGGCGTCGGCGCCGCGGCTGAGCACCCGCGGCCCGGCGACGATCCGGCCCGCCTCGACCGCCGGCTCAGTGTGCGGCCCGTCGTGCGTGCGGCGGCGCAGCGACTCAG
This sequence comes from Dactylosporangium sp. NPDC049742, assembly GCF_040674675.1. Classification (NCBI taxonomy): domain Bacteria; kingdom Bacillati; phylum Actinomycetota; class Actinomycetes; order Micromonosporales; family Micromonosporaceae; genus Dactylosporangium; species Dactylosporangium sp. NPDC049742. The sequence goes on from NZ_JBFANF010000087.1 coordinate 40,440, forward strand.
GTGCGGGCCCGGCGTCCACCGGCGCGTCCCAGACCGAGACCGTGCCCCGCTCCACCGCCTCCCGTGGCGGCAGCGGAAGGTCCACAATGGACTCGGGGAACCCGATCTCGGGCCAGGCCAGGACGAGCGAGGCATGGTCGTACAGTGGCGGAAAACGCAGCGTCGTGCGCAGGCTCGGGCCGTGGGTGCCGCCGGAGTGGTCGCCGCTGCTGGAGCTGGTGCGCGACCCGAACACCCAGTGTGCGCGCCCGTCCGGGTCGAGCCGGCCGACGCGGAGGTCGAGGCCCTCGTCGTACGCCGGCAGCAGACGCCGCGGCGCGGGCACGACGCCGGCCCGTCCGGCGCGAATGCCGGCCTGCCGCTCGGTCGCGCCGCGGCGGTCGAGGGGGCGGCGGGCGAGCAGCTCCACCTCGAGGCCGGTGGGGCGGGAGACGGCGCCGACGATGCCGACGCTGAGCTCTGGCCGCCGCACGACGAGCCCGCCGCGGTGCGCGAGGACGCCGAGCGTCTCATCGATGGGCATGCGTCAGGGTAGCTCGTCGAGCAGGCCGGCCTCGCGGGCGAGGAGCGCTGCCTGGACGCGGTTCTCCAGGCCGAGCCGGGTGAGGATGCGGTTGACGCGGCTCTTCACGCCGGACTCCGACAGGTCCAGGGTCCTGGCGATCCGCGCGTTGGACAGCCCGCGCCCGACCAGCACCAGCACCTCCAGCTCCCGGGCGGTGAGGCCGTCGACCGCGGCCTTGGCCGGCGGTGCCTGAAACGCCTCGGCGATGCGGCGGGTGACGGCCGGCGCGAGCACCGCGTTGCCCGCGGCGACGGCCCGGACCGCGTCGCAGAGCTGCTCGGGTGACGCGTTCTTCAGCAGGAAGCCGCTCGCCCCTGCCCGCAGCGCGGACTGCACGTACTCGTCGAGGTCGAACGTCGTGAGCACGAGGATCTTCGACGGCAGCGCCGCGCCGAGGATGCGTCTGGTCGCCTCGACGCCGGTCAGGCCGGGCATGCGCACGTCCATGAGCACCACGTCGGGCCGCAGCTCGGCGGCGAGGGCGACGGCCTGCTCGCCGTCGGCCGCCTCGCCGACGACCTCGAGGTCGGGCCGCCGGTCGAGGATGGCGCGCAGCGCGGCGCGGACCATGTCCTGGTCGTCGGCGATGAGCACGGTGACCGTCACGGCCCGCCCTCCCCCTCCCATGGGAACGTCGCCTCGACCCGCCAGCGTCCGTCGGCCAGCGGGCCGGTCGACAGGGTGCCGCCGAACAGGGCGACCCGCTCCCGCATCCCGATCAGGCCGAGCCCCGCGCCCGGCATCGGCTGGTGGCCGGCGACCGGCGGATCGTTGACGACGCCGACCTCCAGTTGGTGTTTCCGCTGGTGTACTGCCACCCGCACCGCCACGGGACCCGCGTGCTTCAGCGCGTTGGTCAGCGCCTCCTGGACGACCCGGTACGCCGAGACCTGCACGGCGGCGGGGACGTCCGGGCCGACCGACACGTCCAGGTCCACCTCGCACCCGGCGGCGGCCGCGACCCCGGCCAGCTGCCGCAGGTGGGCCAGCGACGGCTCCGGCAGGAGGTCCCGCGCCGCGTCGTCGTCCGACAGCAGCCGCAGCAGCCGGCGCATCTCCAGCAGCGCCGTGTCGGCGGCGGTCCCGATGCCCGCCACGCCGCGGCCGGCGAGCCCGGGGTCCTCGGGCAGCGCCTCGGCCGTGGCCCGCGCCTGCACGGCGATCGCGCTGACGTGGTGCGCGACCAGGTCGTGCAGGTCACGGGCGATGCGGGCGCGCTCGGCGGTGACGGCGCGGGCCGCGCTGCGCTGCTGCTCGGCGCGCAGCAGCGCGGTCAGGTCCCGCAGCGCGGCGGCGTCGGAGTGGATGTGCCGCTGCGACCTGCCCAGCTGCCACAGCCCCGCCACCAGCCCGACGGCCACCGTGACCTCGATGACCCCCGGGCGCAGCGCCGGCGGCAGCGGCGGGCCGGTGATCGGCCGGAGCAGCAGATCGTGGCCGAACATGGCGAGCCCCGCGACGGCGACGGACAGCAGGCTCGCCGGGGGCGGCGCGTACCGGGCGACGGCGTACACCCCGAACCCCAACGGCAACCCGTCGCGGAAGCTGATGGCGGGGTCGACGAGCTCGAACGCGACGTACGCGACGCTGACCGCGGCCATCACCGCCCACGGGTGCGTGCGCCGCCACAGCATCGGCGCGGCCTGCGCGACGAGCAGCGCCCACAGCGCGGCGGCGGTGACCGGGTCGGCGGGCGAGAACGGCGCCCGCGGCCAGTCCGGCGGGCCGGCGCTCTGCCGCAGCAGGACCATCGCCACGGCGAGCCCGCAGGCCAGCAGCGCGTCGGCCACCCGCGGCCTGCGCAGCAGCTCCATGATCACCTCCCGTTCGCAGACCCACCCTAGACCGCCGCGCGGGCGGTCCCGGCGAAAGGAATCCAAAGTTGCGCGCGGATCGTCCACGCGGCCGAGGGAGTGCCCGCGGCCCGCTCATACGGTCGAGTCACCCGACCGAACGACACCGGAGGAAGCACCTTGCACAGCACCGATGGCCGGCTACGGCCCGCCCGTACAGTGGCGGCGGCGACACTCGTCGTCCTGTTCGTCGTCGCTCCGGCCCACCTCGCCGGCGGCGACTACACCAGTGAGGGCGCACTGCGCGGCGCGGTCCGCGGGGCGTTCGCGGGGTTCTGGGGGTCCGGCGGCGGCGACCTGACCCCGGCGATGCGGGAGATCGCCGACTACTGGCTGCGCTACCACCTCGCGAAGGCGGTCATCGCGGCGCTGCTGCTCGCCGTGCTGGTGCCGCTCGGTGTGCGGTTGTGGCGGAGGTACGTGGGCGCTCCGCGCCGCCGGCTGCTCCTCGGCGGCGTCCTCGTCACCGGGCTCGCGCTGGCGGCACTGGTGCTCGTGCTGGCCAACCTGCAGGGCGCGGCGGCCCCGTTCGCGTCGCTGCTGCCGCTGCTCGTCGACACCCCACCCGACGCCCCGCTCGCCGCCGTGCTGTCCGACGTCCGGCAGCAGCTGACCGGCGTCGTGCACGCACACCAGGCACCGTCGCCCGCCCTGGCCCGCATGATCGACGACTACGCGCTGTACCACTGGGTGATCGCGGTGCTCGCCGCGGTCGTCGCCGCGGTCCTGCTGTCGTTCGCCGTGGCGCTCTGGCGGCGCCGCGGTCCGTCGGGACCGGCCCGCCGGGTCCTCGCCGCGCACGCCGTCCTGTTCGCGGTCGTGGCGCTCGCCCTCGCGGTGGTGGTCGCGGCGAACGTCGGCACCGCCCTGGACCCGGACCCCGCCTTCGCGGCGTTCATCGACGGCGGCTGGTAACGCAGCCGGCGTTCATCGACGGCGGCTGGTAACGCAGCCGGCGTTCATCGACGGCGGCTGGTGACCCAGCACGGGACCTTCGGCCCTGCCGGTGCCGGTTGCCACCGGCGAGGGTGGAGTCGACAATCGCCGCCGTCCCTCTTGGAGCACCGATGGAGCACAACGACATCGTCGTCGGGACCGACGGCGGGGCGGGCGGGGCGTGGGCCGTCCGCTGGGCGGCGCGCCAGGCGGCGCGGACCGGCGCGCGCCTGCGGGTCGTCTCCGTCCACCACCGCCAGCCGGGCACGCCCACCGGCCC
>NZ_JBFANF010000088.1:0-43924 GCF_040674675.1 Dactylosporangium sp. NPDC049742
CGGCCAGGCCGGCCACGCAGATCAGCGCCAGCAGACCGAGGCTCATCCCGGATCCCCCGGTGCGGAGGGGCCGTCACCGCCGCCGGGCGTCCCTGAAGGCGCCGGCGGAACGCTTGCACCGCCCGCACCCGTCGCCGGCACGTGCCGCCGTGCCGCCGACCGAAACGCCAGACCGATCGACTTGTCCATGGCGCCGACCTCCCGGCTGTGTACCTTCACGCCGCTTTCCGGGACCCCACCCACAGCATGGTCTGTGGATGGCGGACGTGCCCACGGGTGCGAGGGGAAGTCACCTTCCTGGCAGGGCGGCTCGCCACGTGGCGGCCAGCGCCGACGACACACGGCAGCGCCACCGCGGTGACGGCCGCGCTCACGTCCAGCGCCGTCCGCACGGGGCCGCGGGCCGGTTTCCGGCATCCACCCCGAGTGACGGCGACACCGGCGAGGACAGGATGCACGCACAGGGCACAGCGGCATCATGTTGACCTGGCCGGCTGGCTGGTCGCCGTGCTCGACTGGCTACGGGAGCGTCCGCAGACCGCCGAGTTGCCAGTCGGCCTGTTCGAAGACGGTACCGGCGCGGCCGCCGCATTGTTCGCCGCGGTCCGTCGGCCCGCCGTCGTACGGGCCATGGTGTTGCGAGACGGGCGACCGGACCGCGTCGGCAGCGTACTGAGCCAGGTGCAAGCATGGTGATACCGGCCGCCACCAGCAGCACCACGGCGAACAGGTCGGTGAACTGACTGGCGAAGCGCCGCAGCGGCGACCGGCGACGCGGGGCTGGAAGCTCGTTACGCCCACCGCCGACCAGTCGCTGTGCGGCCTGGCCGGCCGAGAGCCCGCGCGGCGACGAGGCGAGCGCCGCGAAGACCGCTTCCGGGGTCATGGTGCGCGGCGTATTCTCCGCCATGCTGTGACCGGTGGACGGTACAACCACCATGGGCACTCGCCGTACCCGGGAGCAGGCCGGTCATACACGACCACCCGCGTCCGCATGGAACAGCCTAATCAGGCTGTGTCTATGCGGGCATGGTTGGTGTGACCGGCGGCCGGCCGCTCCGTTGACGTCCGGCGAGGCCTTCCCTCAGGAGTGCCGGTGGCCTGCGTGGGCGACGTGGCGCAGGTGAGTGGTGAACCAGGCCTGAGCGTGGCGGGCCGCGGCGGTCAGGGTGCCTGGCTCTTCGAACAGATGCGTGGCGCCAGGTACCACGACGAGCTCGGTGGGGCATCGCATCCGGCTTTGTGCGGTTCGGTTGAGGGCCAGTACCTGCGTATCGAGAGCGCCGACAATGAGCAGCGTGGGGGCGGTCACGGCGGGCAGCTGGGGTCCGGCCAGGTCGGGGCGACCGCCTCGGGAGACGATCGCTGCGACGTCGGCGTGCGGCTCGGCGGCAGCCCACAGTGCTGCTGCGGCACCAGTGCTGGCGCCGAACCACCCGATGGTCAGGTCACGGCCCCACGGTTGATCGTGCGCCCAGGCGGAGACGCGGGCGAGCCGCTCGGCGAGCAGTTCGATGTCGAACACGTTGGCCCTGCTGGCTGCTTCCCCGGGGGTGAGCAGATCGAACAGCAGGGTGCCCAGGCCCGCCTGGTTGAGTGTCAGGGCCACGTATCGGTTGCGCGGGCTGTGGCGGCTGCTGCCGCTGCCGTGGGCGAACAGGACCAGCCCACTCGGATCCGGGGGCAGGGTGAGGTGTCCGGGCAGGTTCAGGTCCGCGGTGTTGATCACGACTTCCTCGTCGCGGCCGGGCACCCCGCCGCCCCGTTCGGTGTCTGCCGGCGCCCCGGTGGACGCCCGTTGGGTGGCGGCACGGATGAGCAGGTCGCGGACCTCGTCGTCGGAGGTGGGGGCGAAGTCGGCGTACCACTGGCCGACCGACATCAACCAGTCCGGCGCGTGCACGCAGATCACGTCATCGGCGTCGCGTTGCAGGGGCTCGATCAGGCGGGCCGGCGCTACCGGAATGGCCAGCACGGTGCGGGCGGCGCCGCGGGCGCGGGCGACCTGGCAGGCGGCGCGTGCGGTGGAGCCGGTGGCAATGCCGTCGTCGACGATGACCGCGGTGCGCCCGGCGAGATCCTCCGCGGGACGGTCGCCGCGCAACAGCCGCGCGCGTTCGCCGAGCAGGGCCCGTTCGTGCTCCTCGACCTGCGCCAGTTCGTCGGTCGTGACACCGGCGAGGCGGATCACCCGCGGGTTGAGCACGCGGACACCGTCTTCACCGACGGCACCCAAACCGAGTTCGGGCTGCTCCGGGACGCCGAGCTTCCGCACGATGATCACATCGAGCGGGGCCTGGAGCGCCTCGGCGACCTGATAGGCCACCGGTACCCCGCCGCGCGGCAGGCCCAGTACCACTACGTCCTGACCGTGCAGGTGGGACAGCTTGCGAGCCAGCTGCCGGCCCGCGTCGACACGATTGCCGAAGACCCGGTTCTGGATCATGGTTGGCCTCCTCGCAAAACCCTGGCGTCCAGCCGCGACCTGGTGTCGAGTGCGCGGGAGATCTGCCTGCCGAACGTGTGGCGACCTGGCGCGCGACATGGTTTGGGGTCGCGGTTACGCCGTGCAGAGGGTGGTCCGCGATGGCATGGCGACCGAGCTTTCCGCGCAATGGCGATCGCTACGACATGGTGATGCTGCCGCGCTGGTTCAGCCCGGCTTCCTCGTAACGTGAGCCGGTTCAATGTGCGCGTCGGCCCCCGGCTACACCAGCGCCTCGTTGCCGCTGTCCAGCCAGCGGACCGCGTAGGGCGGGGTCCGTCGTCATGCCGCTTTCGGTGATGACACCGATGCGACGGTGGTCTCCGACATGCTTGCCTTCTTCGATGAGCCGGTCCCCGGCCTTCGCTTCCATGGTAATCGCCTCCCACGGCCTCCGCGTTGCAGCTCTTCGCCGCGCTCAGCGCCTCATTCCCCGGGCGCTGCGGCTCATGCCGAGCCAGAGGCCGTACTCCGAGCCGGGCAACCCTGGGCGCCCGGTGTTCGACGCAGTGGAACTGACGTCAGGCGGGCCGGTGAACGCTGCCCGCGTGGCCGGGCGCACCTCGTTGAGCCCGGAGCAGAAGTCGTCGATCGTGACCGGGACCCAGCGGCCGCAGTTGCGGCCGTCGTCAGGCGCCGATTTCGAGCCGAGGAGCACGCCCATCGGTCGCGGATAGTAGGTGGTGTAGTCGCCGGGGGTGTTGTAGACGTTGAGCGCCGCGAAGTGCTGACTGTCGAGCTCTGCCTGGGGCACGCCGTAGCCGCCGTAGGGCGTGCCGAGTCCGTCGAAGTGGGTCGCATTGCCGGTCATTGCCGGGCCGGACGGAGCCGGCGGGCCGCTGGGTGAACGCGACGGCGAGGCGCTGCCTGACGGTCGGGGCGACGCGGTCGCCGAGACCGGCGGGGTGGCGGGACCGGTGGTCGGTTCGGCGGGTCCGTCACATGGCTGCCCGTTGAGGTTGAAACGCCGTCGGTGCGGGGTCGGACCCGCCGTAGGTCAGGTTGAAGCGGGTGGTCGCCGTGCCGTCCGTCGCGATGGTGCCGTTGTAGGCGGCGTTGACGGCGGTGACGGCGGTGCCGCTCTGGCTGTGGGTGCCGCTCCAGCCGTCGCTGACGCGCCGGTTGCCCGGGAACGATCAGCGCAGTGTCCACTGCCTGATCGGCGGGCCGAAGTTGGCGATGGTCAGCTCGACCGTCGTCCCGGTGTCCCAGTCGTTGGTGACGCGGTACTGCACGCCGCAGCCGCTGGTGTCGGCGTGGGCGCTGTGCAGACCGACCGCGGTGGCGGCCACCGTCGCGGCGGCTACGGCACCGCCGATGACTCGAGTGCGCATCTTTCGTCCTCCACGGATCGTCCGGGGTGTGGCACATCGCGCGGGCCGGGTCCCGGGCATGGGATCCGGCCCGCCGTTGCGTCGCTGACGCGGCTACCAGGCGGTCATGTTTGGCAGCTGGTCGATGGAGATGGTGCGAGGGTTTGCCATGGCGGTCTTCCAGAGGCCGGCGACGTCCTTGCCGCTGCCGTTCCAGTCGCGGGAGGCCCAGACGACGAAGTACGGCCAGGCGGGATCGGTGGATGGGTTGAGCGGGCTGAACGTCTCCGCGACGCCTGTGGTCTTGCCGTTGCCGATCGCCTTGCAGGTGGTGAGGTCGCCGGCGCTCTGGAAGTAGTCGGAGGTGACCAGGTCGGCGTAGCCGTCGCCGGGGTACCAGGACGACAGTGCGGTGCCCTGCCCGCTGGCCATGCCGTTGAACACCCATACGACGTTGTGCGCCCCGGCCAGCCGGGCCCGTTGGTAGATGAGCCGCCAGAGCTGCTTGTAGGCGTCCTGGCCCTTCTTCGTCCACCACATGTAGTTGTTGTTCGCCTCGTGCAGCGGGCGGAACAGGACCGGCACGCCGGCGTCGCCTAGCTTCTTCAGTTCGCCGACGACGAGGTCGATGTCCTGGTACAGCTTGGAGGACGGGTTGTTCAGGTCGGGCACGAAGTCACAGGGCGCGGCGTAGTTGCCCCCGCGCGGGCAGTACCAGTGCCATTGGAAAGCGACGATCCCCTGTCGCTGCCTCGCCCAGTCGATGACCTGCTGGGTCTGGATACTGCCGCGGGTGTACTCCATGAAGTCGAAGGCGACGATCGCCGGGTAGCGGCCGGTCAGCTGCTGCACCTTGTCCGCGTCCGGCAGGTCGGTCTGCCCGCTGACGTAGGTGTGGGTCCTGAGGTAACAGATCAGGTGCCGCGCCTTGGAGCCGGCGTCTGGGTCGGCCGGCGACTGCCCGCAGTCCGGGCCCGGCGGTGCCGCGACCGGCACCGCGTAGACCTCGAGCTCGAAGAGCGAGTAGCCCCAGGCGGTGCCGCGGGCGGTGCCGGACATCCGCACGTACCGGCCGTGGCCGTCGACGGCGAGCACGTCGTCGCCGCCGTCGCCCGTCGTGGTGCCGGACACGGTCGTCCAGGTCGTCGCGTCGGTGGAGGTCTGGATCTGGTACGCGCGGGCGTATGCGGCCTCCCACCGCAGGATCACCTGCCGGACCGGGTACTCGGCGCCGAGGTCGACCTGCAGCCACTGCGGATCTGTGTACAGGCTGGACCAGCGGGTGGTGCGGTCGCCGTCCGCCGCGTTCGCCGGGGACAGCCCGGCTCCCTCGGTGGACGACGCTGTCACGGGACGGCGCAGCGCCAGGTTTCCCGTCGGCACGCCCGGGCCGCTCGGACCCGGACTGCTCGACGGACTGCTCGACGGGCTGCCTGATGGGCTGCTCGACGGTGTCGTACCGGGAGGCGAGCAGGCCACGCCGTTGAGCGTGAACGCGGCCGGGGACGGGTTCGACCCGGCGTAGGTGACGTTGAAGCCGAAGCTGACCGAGCCGCCGCCTGCCGGGATGGCCGCGTTGTAGCTGACGTTGGTCGCCGTGGCGTCGGCGCCGGACTGGGTCTTTGTGGCGTTCCACATGTCGGTGATCGTCTGGCCGGCCGGGAAGCTCCAGGCGAGCGTCCATCCGTTCACGGCGGTGGGTCCCGTGTTGGTGACGACCACGGTCGCGGTGGCGCCCGATCCCCAGTCGTTGGTGACCTGGTACCTGACCTGACATCCGTCGGCGGCGGCCTGCGCCGATGGTGTGGTGGCCAGGCCGGCCGCGAGCACGGTGACGGCGACCGCCGCTGCGGCCGTGACGAGCCGGACGGGTGCACGACGTCTCATTGCGCCTCCTTGGGCAGATCCGGGTGACCGCGATGTTTTCCCTTAAGCGGCTAAGTTGTCAATCGATCGATCGATGGTCCGAGTCGTATGGTGAAACTTCCATGCCGGCGAGGTCTCCTGCATCGAATCGCATCGACGCTGTGGGCGCTGCCGATCGGGATCGACGTGGGAAATGCCAGTCAGCGTCATTGTGGCGTCGAATCGCTTCGATGCAGCGGTTCATGCGCCGCGCAACCCTCCCCGGGCGTCGGCGCTCGTCGCTGCCGCGCTGAATCTGACACTGGGCGCTTGCATATGAAGCGGCTAAGTATCAGTATCGACCATGTTCGACCCTCGGCACACCGTCACGGTCCGCCGCGTGGGTTCCGCAGCCGCCACCTGCGACCGACGCACCGTCGTGGCGCCGACGGTCCGCCACGGCACCCCCCGTTCACCCGAGCAAAGGGTTTCGAGGAGCAGATGAACAGGTTCCGAGCAGCGCTTTTGGCAGGCGCCGTCCTGGCCGCCGGAGTGCTCACCACCGTCGTGCAGGTGACGAACGCCCAAGCCGCCACCCAGATCTGCGACCAGTACGGCAGCGTGACCGGCAGCCGGTACGTCGTGCAGAACAACCGCTGGGGCACCGGTGTCCAGCAGTGCATCACGGTCAACAACGCGGTCGACGGCTTCAGCCTGGACACCGGCGACGCGAACAACGCGACCAACGGCGCACCGGCCTCGTACCCGTCGGTCTACTACGGCTGCCACTACGGCAACTGCAGCCCCGGCACCATCCTGCCGCTGCCCGCGTCCGACAGCCGCTTCCGGCAGATCACCACCAGCGTGTCCATGACCTACCCGAGCGGCGGCGCCTGGGACGCGGCGTACGACATCTGGTTCGACCCGGCGGCCAAGACCACCGGGCAGAACAACGGCGTTGAGATCATGGTCTGGCTGAACCATCTCGGCTCCATCCAGCCGGTGGGCAGCAAGATCGCCACCGCCAGCATCGGCGGCGCCGCCTTCGACGTGTGGGGCGGTCGTATCGCCGACAACGGCGGCTGGAACGTCATGTCCTACGTTCGCCAGACCGCCGCGACCTCGATGAACTTCGCCGTCTCGGCGTTCTTCGACGACGCGGTCGGCCGCGGCTACGCGCAGTCCGGCTGGTACCTGACCAGCGTGCAGGCCGGCTTCGAGCCGTGGACCGGCGGGGCCGGGCTGACCGTCGAGTCGTTCTCGGTCACCACCGGCGCGGCACCGACGACACCGCCGGTCACGCCGCCGGCGTCGGGCAACCTCGCGCTGCACCGCCCGGTCACCTCGTCGTCCAACGAGAGCAGCAGCCTCGGTGCCGCTCTCGCCGTGGACGGCAACACCTCGACCCGCTGGGGCAGTGCCTACAACGATCCACAGTGGATCCAGGTCGACCTCGGCGCCAGCCAGACGATCAGGCGGGTGGTGCTGCGCTGGGAGGCCGCCTACGCCAAGGGGTACCGGATCCAGACGTCCGCCGACGCCACCAACTGGACCACCGTCTACACCACCGGCACCGGTGCGGGTGGCGTCAACGACCTGGCGGTCAACGGCACCGGTCGCTACCTGCGCATGTACGGCACGGCCCGGGCCAACACCAGCTGGGGCTACTCGCTCTACGAGCTCGAGGTGTACGCCACCGGAGCCCCGCCACCGCCCCCGTCGGGGCCGGTCACCCGCAGTGGCACGCTGAGCTGGCTCGCGGGCCTGCCCACCGGCAGCTCCAACCGGGTTGCGTCCGGCTTCTTCGGCGGCTACAGCGGTGGCACGTTCAACCTCGACCAGACCGAGCAGCTGCACAACCAGACCGGCCAGTACCCGGCGGTGCTCGCCTGCGACTACGGCAACTGGGTCACCGGCAGCAACACTCAGGTCAACAGCTCCTGCAACAGCACGCTGAAGAGCTGGCAGCAGCGGGGCGGGTTGGTCAGCGTCGGCATCCACTGGCCGAATCCGGGCAGCGGCGGCTTCGGCACCAAGCTGCCCAACTTCGCCGACATCACCAACCCCGGCACCGCCGTGGGCAGCGCCTGGCTCAACAGCCTCAAACAGGTCGGCGACGGCCTCGCGGACCTCAAGAGCTCGGGCGTGGTCGTGCTGTGGCGGCCCTTCCACGAGATGAACGGCGACTGGTTCTGGTGGGGCGGCCAGGACACCACGACGTTCAAGAACGTCTGGAACTCCATGCACAACCACCTGGTCAACACCCGTGGCCTGGACAACCTCATCTGGGTCTACGCGCCCGACTTCAGCCGCGGCAACGCCACCGGCCACTTCGCCGGTGGCGACGCGGTGGACATCGTCGGCATGGACGCCTACGACGACAACCCGGCCGCGTCCGGTATCCAGAGCACGTACAACCAGGTGCTGGGCCTCGGCAAGCCGTTCACCTTCACCGAGATCGGTCCGGACAACTCGCCGTTCGACTACGGCAAGTGGATCAACGCGATCAAGCAGTACTACCCGAAGACCTCTTACTTCCTCGCATGGAACGACAAGTGGGGGCCGCCGCAGAACCAGAACTCCGGCGCGCTCATGAACGACCCGTGGACGCTCAACCTCGGAGAGGTCTCGATCAACGGTGGCACCACGCCCCCGACCACCCCGCCGCCGACGACTCCGCCGGCCGGTCAGGGCGCGTGCAGCGCCGGCTACGCCGTGACCGACTCGTGGACCGGCGGGTTCAACGCCGAGGTCGCGGTCCGCAACACGGGCTCCACGACCATCAGCACCTGGACGGTCACCTGGACGTTCGCGAACGGCCAGACCATCACCAACTCGTGGAACACCACGCTGACCACTGCCGGCGCCGCCGTCACCGCGAAACCGGTCACCTACAACGCGACCCTCGCCCCCGGCGCGACCACGGCGTTCGGCCTCAGCGCCAGCGGCACCAACGCCGCGCCGACACTGACCTGCACCGCGGGCTGACCAGCAGATCCGTGCCAGGAACACCATCTCGGGGGTGGCCTGTGGGCCACCCCCGAGAGATCGAGCCGGTGCCAGACCGGCAGTACCGACCGCAACGTAAGCCGGACTGAGATCGCGGCCGGCCCGCGCGATCACCCGAATCCCTCATGTACCCGTGGGCGCTGGTGGTGGCCCAGGTAGGCGTCAATGCCATGGTGGAGATGTTCGCCTTCCTGGATGTGCTGATGGCGGGCGTCGTGTACGCCTGGCGGGAGGGTGCCCCGCGATGGGTGTGAGGGCGGCGCTCCAGGCGGGCCTGGGCCGGTGGGCGCTGCGCCGGCCACACCTGCTGCTCGTGGCCACTTCGGGAGCCGCTGCAGTGCGGCTGGCTGTCGAGGCGTACGCGGCGGCGGGATGCGGTCCTCGCTCTGGCGCCGGCGGCCGCGCCAGACCGCTGAAGGTGCCGGCAGCTCAGACATCGTCGGGCTGCTGCGTCGTGGGCCGTGCGGGTCCGCGGCGCAGGAGTTTGCGGCCGCGGTGTTCGATGCGTTGCCGCCAGGCGGGCATGAGGGTGGGGTCGAAGCCGCGGGCGACGAGGACGTCGGTGGAGGAGTGCAGCACGATGCTGAGCACGATGGTGAGGGCGACGAGGGTGAAGACCTGTTGGGCGGCGGCGATGCCGGAGGCGAGGACGAGCAGGCCGTAGACGACGGAGGCGAAGCCCTTCGGTCCGAACCACATCGCCGCGAGTTGCTCCCGCATCCCCAGGCGCGAGCCGAGGAACGAGACGGCAAGTGCGGCGGGGCGGGCGACGACGAGGGCGAGGATCGCGAAGACCCAGCCGGTCCAGGCGATGTCACCGAAGAACGCCGGGGTGAGCAGAGCGCCGAAGACCAGCAGCGCGACGAGCTTGAAGACTTCGGCGAGGAGTTCGCCGAAGTGTTCGAAGGCTTCGCGTTCGCGGCGGCCGACGGTGGCGACGGTGATGCCGGCGGCGAATGCGGCGAGGAACAGGTTGGCGTGGGTGGCTTTGCCGATGGCGAGGACGAGCAGGCCGATCGCGACGGCGTTGAGTGGCAGGTACTGCTCGGAGACGGCGAACCAGCGGGTGCGTTCCAGGCGGATCGCCAGCCACGGTACGGCGACGCCGATGGCCACGCCGAGGAGCAGCTCTGTGCCGAGGTCGGCCAGGTGCAGGTCGCCGGATTCGGCGGCGACGGCGAGCAGGACGACGACGAACGGCAGGGCGAGCCCGTCGTTGACGCCGGACTCGACGTTGAGCAGGTGCCGTAGCCGGGCTGGGACCTTGTCGTTGCCGACGAGGGCGGCGGCGAAGACGGGGTCGGTGGGGGCGAGGATCGCGCCGATGAGCAGGGCTTCGGGCCAGTCGAGGCCGGCGACGTAGTGGGCGATGACGGCGGTGACGAGCAGGGTGAGCGGCAGGCCCCAGCCGAGTGCCCGGCCGGGCAGGCGCCACGCGGTGCGCAGGTCGGTCCAGCCGACGCGCATGCCGTCGGTGAACAGCACGACGAACAGGGCGAGTTCGGCGAGGGTGGCGACGATGGGTGTGGCGGGGGTGACGTGGACGAGGCCGAGGACGCCGTCGCCGGCCAGGAACCCGGCGGCGAGGAACAGTACGGCGGTGGACAGTACGGTGCGGTTGGCGAGGGCGGACACCAGCACCGCGATGAGCAGTACGACGGCGAATACGAGCAGCAGCGTCATCGGCGGGTCCTGTCGGTGGGCACGACTGTGGCGTTGCCGACCCTTCCCGCAGGAGCCACATGGGTACCGTGCCTGATCAGTCTCGTCAGCGTCCGCTGCTCGGGCGGGGCAGCTGGGGCGAAGTCAGCCGGATCGGCGACATCCTGCGTACGGAGACCGTCGGCGGCGCGTTGCTGCTGGCCGCGGCGGTGACCGCGCTGGTGTGGGCGAATCTGCCCTGGCGGGGCACATACCATGAGCTGGGCGCCGTCCGGGTCGGGCCGCACGTCTTGCACCTGGACCTGTCGTTGGCGCAGTGGGCGGCCGACGGGCTGCTGGCGGTCTTCTTCTTCGTCGCCGGTCTCGAGCTCAAGCGGGAGTTCGTGGCCGGGGACCTGCGGGACCCGCGGCGCGCGGTGCTGCCGATCCTCGCCGCGGTCGGCGGCATGATCGGCCCCGCGGTGATCTACGTGGCGGTCAACTGGGGTGCGGGTGGGGCGATCGCCGGATGGGCGGTGCCGACCGCGACGGATGTCGCCTTCGCCCTGGCCGTGCTCGGGGTGCTCAGCACGCATCTGCCGGCGGCACTGCGCACGTTCCCGCTGACCCTCGCCGTGGTCGACGATCTGCTCGGCATCACGGTCATCGGTGTGTTCTACACCAGTGGCCTCCGCGTCGTGCCGCTGGCTCTGACGCTGGTCCCGCTCGGGCTGTTCGCCCTGCTCACGCACCGGCAGGTGCGGGCCTGGTGGGTGCTGCTGCCCCTCGCCGTGGCGACATGGGTGCTCATGCACGCGTCCGGGGTCCATGCGACGATCGCCGGGGTGCTGCTCGGCTTCGCGGTCCCGGTGCGACGCCGGCCGGACGGGTCCGGCTGCGAACTGGCGCAGCACTTCGAGCGGCGGTGGCGGCCGGTCTCGGCCGGTGTCGCCGTGCCGGTGTTCGCGTTCTTCGCCGCCGGGGTGACCGTCGTCGGGCAGGGGCCGCTCGGCGCCCGGCTGGCCAACTCGGTCACGATCGGCATCGTTGTCGCGCTGGTGGTGGGCAAGACGGTCGGCGTGCTCGGCTCGACGTGGCTGGTGCAGCGGTTCAGCCGCGCCCGGCTTGCGGCGGAGCTGAGCTGGTGGGACATGCTCGGTGTGTCGATCCTCGCCGGGATGGGTTTCACCGTGTCGCTGCTCATCGGCGAGCTCGCGTTCGGTGCGGGCACGTAGCGCGATGCTGACGCCAAGATCGGGATTCTGGTCGGATCGCTGATCGCCGCGGTGCTCGCAGGGATCGTTCTGCGAATCCGCAACGCCCGTTACCGCCGCCTGATCAAGATCGAGGAGCTCGACCTGGACGCCGACGGCATCCCGGACGTGTACCAGGAAGACAGCCGATGACGCCGCACGCGCCTGCGGGGCATGCCGCCTGACCCGCGACCGGCACCGGCCAGATCGCCGCCAACATCACCGGCGTCGCCGAGGCGGCCAACACCACCAGCCACAGCGTCACCGAGTCCCAGCAGTCCGCAGCCGACCTGGCCCGCATGTCCAACGAACTGTCCACACTGGTCGGTACGTTCCGGTACTCACCGGGGCCACCGTACTCAGCCGCGACCACTGTCCGCCGTCTCGTACACGTCAGGAATGCCATTGTCGTCGGCGTCAATGGATTCGGCCTCGTGGATGCGGCGGTACGCGTTGTTCCGCAGCCGCAGCACCACGGTGGCCAGCAGCGCGGCGATCAGTGACCCGGTCAGCACCGCGACCTTCACGTGGTCGTCCCGTTCGGTGCCTGCGCCGAAGGCCAGCTCGCCGATGAGCAGCGAGACGGTGAAGCCGATACCGCCGAGCAAGGCCAGGCCGAACGCGTCGGTCCAGGCGAGCCCTTCGTCGAGGTCGGCACGGGTGAACCGGGCGACCAGCCACGTTGCCAGGGTGATGCCGACGACCTTGCCGAGGATCAGGCCGGCGATGATGCCGACGGTGACCCGATCGGCCATCGAGGTCGCGAGCCCGCCGAGTCCGCCGATGGTCACACCGGCGGACAGCAGGGCGAAGATCGGCACCGCGAGCCCGGCGGACACCGGCCGGAACCGGTGCTCGAAATGTTCGGCGAGGCCGGGACCGGCGCCGGGTCCACCAGCCCGCTCGCTGCGTGCGACCGGCACGGTCAGCGCCAGCAGGACACCGGCGACGGTGGCGTGCACACCGGACTCGTGCACCAGCACCCACGTCGCCGCGGCGAGCGGCAGCAGCAGCCACCATGACCGCACCCGGCGCTGGACCAGCACGGCGAACGCCGCCAGGGGCAGCAGCGCCGCCAGCAGCGGCAGCACCGACAGGCTGGAGGTGTAGAACACCGCGATGATGACGATCGCCAGCAGATCGTCGACCACTGCGAGCGTCAGCAGGAACGTGCGCAGCGACGTCGGTAGGTGTCTGCCGACCACCGCCAGCACGGCGAGTGCGAAGGCGATGTCCGTGGCCGTCGGGATCGCCCAGCCACGTGATGCTCCGCCGCTGGTGCCGAAGTTGACCGCTGTGTACAGCAGCGCCGGCACGACGACGCCTCCCACAGCGGCGGCGACGGGCACGACCGCCCGGCGGGGGGCGCGGAGGTCACCGGCGACGAATTCACGTTTGAGTTCCAGACCGGCGACGAAGAAGAAGATCGCCAGCAGCCCGTCCGCGGCCCAGACGGCCAGCGGCAGGTCCAGATGCCAGGCGGCCGGGCCGACCCGCAGCTCCCGCAGCGCCTCGTACGCCGCTGACCATGGAGAATTCGCCCACACCAGGGCGATCACCGCTCCGGCCAGGAGCAGCGCCCCGCCGATGGTCTCCTGACGCAGGATCGCACCGATCCGGCGGGCCTCTGGCCAGGTGCCGCGTCCGAACAGCGTCGCCGTGCGGCGGGGATCGTCATTCACGTCGGTGCTCGCAATCATGGGTCGGATCAGTCACTGCCGACCAGACTTCCCGGCGCACCTGCGTCATAGACTATCCGAACCGACGCAGCGTGCCCACGTACAACTGCCCAATGCAACTGTCCACGGACGACCGCGGCTGATCACTGTCGCGCGGTTGCTGGCGCAGGCTGCGAGGTTGTCGCGGCCGGTGCACGCGCTGAGCAAGGGCAACAAGCAAAGGTCGGACTGGTGCAGGCGTTCATGCACCAGCCGGCGCTGCTCATCCTCGACGAGCCGACCAGCGGCCTCGACCCTCTCGTGCAGCGGGAGTTCCTGGCGATGGTCCGCGATGCGCGGACCGCCGGGCAGACGGTGTGCATGTCCTCCCATGTCCTGGCCGAGGTGCAGCACTCGGCGGATCGGGTGGCGATCGTGCGGTGTGGTCGGCTCGCCGCGGTCGAACGGGTGGAGTCCCTGGGCCGGCCTTCATCAACGACCTGCTCACCGGACGCGCCAGCCCCGGAGGGCTGGCCGAACGGGCGCACCGCTACGGCATCCGCATCTCCGCCTCCCAGGTCGTGCTCGTCGCCCGCGCCGCCGGCCTCAACGCGCACATCGTGCACCGCATCGACGCCGCGCTCGCCGGCCGGTTCGGCGACGGCAACACGCTGACCACCCTCCGCGACGGCGACCTGGTGTGCGTCAGCGCCGGCGGACTGCGCGGCATCGCCGCCGAGCTGGCCCATCTGCTACTCGGCGAACTCGGCGCCGACGGCTGGCAGATCGCCGTCGGCCGCGCCTACCCTGGCCTGCCCGGCCTCACCACGTCCCTCGACGAGGCCCGCAACACCCTCGAGCACGCCAGCAAACTTGGCTTCACCACGCCCGTGCTCAACGCCGCCGACCTGCTCGTCTTCCCCGTGCTGCTGCGTGACCGCGACGCCATCATCGACCTCGTCACCACCGTGCTCGGCCCACTGATGACCGCGCGGCGGTGCGCAACCGTACCTGGACACCCTCACGGTGCTCTTCGACAATCAGGGCAACTACACGGCCACCGCCCGGCAGATGCACCTGTCCGTCCGGGCGGTCACCTATCGCTTGGACCGCATCCACAGCCTCACGGGCTACCACCCCGGCGAGCCGACCCAGCGCTTCACGCTGCACGCTGCAGTTCTCGGCGCCAGACTGCTCGGCTGGCCCCCGTCCGCGCCGGCGTGAAACGCCGCGTCGTCAGCGACACCGCGAATCACAGTCGCGAGGGGCCGAAGCGGCTGACAACGCGGCGCAGCCGGATCTGGCGTGGCACGCCGCGGGGTAGTCGGTGCAGCAGTGCGGTAAGCAGCGCCCGGTCGGCGGGGGTGAACCGGATTTCTGGCCGTGCAGCTGTCGTTCGAGGACGGTGATCTGATGTCGCAGGGCGAGGATTTCGGCGTCCTTTGCCCGGTCGCTCATCCCGAGCAGCCGCAGCATCGCCAGCGCGTTGGTCACGCCGAGGTAAGCCAGTCGAAGCAGCACGTTCAGGCATCCTCGCCCAGTTGTCGCCAGCGATACGACCAGCCTGGACATGTTTGACGAGCGCAAGATCTGTTGTCATAGTCAAACCGACCCTGACCAGGGCGGACGTCATTGTCGGCATCCGCAACACCAGCGACGCATTCATGGCCTGAATTGTCGTCGACCTCGTCCGGTCGACCTCGCACGAAACCGCACATCACGGCCTTCGAACCAGATTTACGAGCCCACGGCATCAAGCATCGCGTGAGCAACAACGCTTGACCCCCGCATCAGCGTGGCGGGATCTTGTCCTTGGTGACCGCGTTTTCGAGATCCCGGGCGAAGGCGTCCGGGTCGTGGGTGCGTACGTAGTTCGACACGGCGTAGTAGAAGCCATCCTGGAACGCCGGGCTCATGGCCTCGCCGTGGGCGACCGACAGCAGCACCGATGAGCCCCAGAGGCTCTTCGAGGCATCTCGCTGGTAGGCGGACAGGGATGAAATGTCGATGTTCCGGAGCACCGGTACTGACCCCTTCGCCTTGCTGAACGGGATCTGGGTCGCCGGCTTGCTGATGTCGCTGAGGAAGGTGAGGGCGTTCTTGGCGTTCTTGGCTCTGGTCGCGGCCACGAAGACGTCGACGACCGCGAGGAAGCTGTCGTCGGTGCCGGGAAACGCCACAGCTCCGAAGTCCTTGCCCTCTCGCGCGCCGGAGGTGACCAGCTCGCCGTACGCCGAGTCGTTCATGGACTCGAAGGCGCAACCACCACTGGCGAGGTTCTTTGTCGCCGCGTCCCAGGTCAACGTGCCCGCTTCGGGATCGGCGTAGGCGAGGATGTCGCCGAAGGTCCGCAGCGCTGTCCGCACCTGCGCGCTGCGCCAGTTGAGGCGGTCGCCGGCCATGTCCTGCCAGCCCTTCACCCCGATGGTGGTGAGTAGCACGTTCTCGAACAGCTCGACGGTGGTGAACGGGTCCTTTCCGCCGAGACACAGGGGGATGGCTCCAGACGCCTTGACCTTCCGCAGGTCGTCCAGGAAGGCGGCGAGGGCGTAGTCGCCGGAGGGTGGTGTGACGCCCGCCCGGTTGAGGAGCTCGGTGTTGAACCACAGCATGTTGCTGCGATGGGCACCTGTCGGCACCCCGTACGGCTTGCCGCCGTGCATGAGCGCACCCAGGATGGTCGGCTGCATCGTCGCGCGTAGGTCCTCCTCGGCGAAGACCGGCGCGACGTCGCGGATGACGCCGCTGTCGGCGTAGCCCTGCACGGACTTGCCCGCGAAGGTCTGCCAGACGTCGGGCGGGTTGCCGTTCTGCAGCCGCTTGGCCAGGGCCACGACCGCCTGCGACCCGGCGCCGCCCGGGACCGCGGCGTTGACGACGTCGACATTCGGATTCGTCTGATGCATGGCGGTGAACAGGACGTTCAGCGCGGCAGCTTCGGAGCCGGAAGTCCACCACGACACGACCTCGAGCTGCTTGGTTTCCTTCGTTGGGCTCGTCGGCTTCGGTGGACCGCAGCCGGCCACGGCGAGCACCACGACCGCGACTGCCGCTGCCACGCGGCGCCGGCGGTTCATGCCGTGCTCCCGGTGACGGTGCTCGGCCCGGCGCCCTTGGGCAGGACCGGCTCGGCGCTCCCGCAGACGGGCCCGGCCGGGGCCCTGAGGTCGTAGAGGGCGTAGAGCCCGACGACGGCGAAGCAGACGGCTGGGACGATGAAGGAGATCGCCGCGCTCGTCCGGTCCACGAGCCTGCCCTGTATCACCGGCATGATCGCGCCGCCCACGATGGCCATCACGAGGCCGGCGGCGCCGAACTTGGTCGCCGGACCGAGCCCTTTGAGGGCCACGCCGTAGATCGTCGGAAACATGAGCGACAGGCAGAAGGACAGGGAGACCACGGCGAGGACCCCGGCGAGGTTGGGACTCACCATCGCGAACATGCACAGCGCCACCGCCAGCAAGGCCAGCACGGCGAGCACCTTGGTGGCGCGCACACGACCGATCACCCACGTCATCAGGAAGCGTGATGCGAGGAAGACGAGCAGGCTGAGCTGCAGATAGGCGCCGCCCTTCTGCAGGCTGCCGCTCAGTGCCTGCTGCACGTACTGGATCAGGTACGTCCAGGTGCACACCTGAGCCCCGATGTTCGCGAACTGGGCGAGCACCCCGAAGCGGTAACGCTTGCTGCGCCACAGCACGCCGAACAGGTCGCGGGTGCCACCGGTGTGCGGGCCGGCATCGGGGAACTCCTCGACGATCGGCGGCGCCTTCTGGCTCGCGATGGCGACGGCGATGAGCACCAGGAGGACGGCCAGCCCCAGGTAAGGGGCCATCACCGCGCCGAGCTCGCCCGCGCGGATGGTGCGCAGCTGATCCGGGCTCAGCGACGCGATGTCCACCGGCTCCACGAGCTTGGGCAGGATGAGCGTCGAGGCCAGCAGTACACCGATGTTCGTGCCTACCGGATTGAATGCCTGGGCGAAGTTCAGCCGCCGGGTCGCCGTCTCCTCCGGGCCGAGCGACATGACGTACGGGTTCGCGGAGGTCTCCAGGATCGAGCAGCCCGCGGCCATCGCGAACAGGGCCAGCAGGAACGCCTCGTACGTCATGATCTTGCTTGCCGGATAGAAGAGGAATGCGCCCAGCGCCGCGAGCCCCAGTCCGGTGAGGATTCCCGTCTTGTAGCCGAAACGCTGGTTGATGAAGGCCGCCGGAAGCGCGAGCAGGAAGTACGCGCCGAAGTAAGCCAACTGGACGAGCGACGCCTGGAAGGTGCTCATCTCGAAGATGCGCTTGAATCCCGCCACCATCGGCGTGGTCAGGTCCTGCGCTATGCCCCAAGCAGTGAAACAGCCGATCAGAGCAATGAAGAGCAGTAGCATCCCGCTGCCGAGCAGTGGCCGCTGCTGCCCCCGCCCGTCTGCATCATCCCCTACTGACGGCGCCATGCTGGCCCTGGGCACTCCTTCCGTGAACCGCGCGTGCGCGTCGCTGGTCGGTGACCTCATACAGCGGACTCGCAGGAGCGGATCGATGGAACACTCGTGATCGAGACTGGCACTGTCGGTAACGTCGTCTTCGGCCGCCATCGCACGGGGCGGCCGGCACGCCCATTGTTGCGAACTACCCACCCCGACGCGCCATAAACGCGGGTGGGCTCAGTGAGGACGACGGCCCCTGGTGCGTCTGACGGGCCACCGAACGTCAACGCCGAAACCGGCTCAGGTGTGACCATGTCGGTTCCTTCGCTTCGCGGTGTCGAAGGGCGTCAGGTCTGCGCAGCCGGGTACCCAGTTGGGGTAGGAGCCTCAGCCGAGGACGCAGGCCGCGGATTCAGAGCGTGGCGCACGGCCCGCTTGAGAGCTCCCGCCGAAGGGACGTCAAGGCTCTGGTTGAACAGCCGGAAGGTGTCCGGGTCGAAACGACGCAGGTATGCGCCAGAGTCTGTCTACATGCGACGGTGCTGCTGCGGTGCGGGACGACCGCAGCCACACCGGCTTCGGGTCGTGGTCGCCGGGCAGCCGTACCGCGGGTCAATTCGGTGAGCGTCCACACCAGAATCGGGGATGGCCGGCAGCGGCCGCCACTTTGATTCCCAGTACGAGCAGTTCGCCGTGCAGGCGCCGGTAGCCCCAGTTGGGCTTTCCCGGGCCAGGCGCAGCACCAGGGTCCGGACGGAGTGCACGGTGCGCGGCCGGCCTGGCCGTTTGGCTCGGGACTTGCGCGCGTGGCGGCGGGCGAGCAGGTCGCGATGCCAGCGCAGCACCGTGTCGGGGCGCATCAACAGCCGTACTCGGTGCAGCACGTCACGTGGCAGGCTGTGGAGCAGGGCCGCCAGGAACGCCCGATCGCTCGCGTCGAATCGTACCTTCTCCTTGCCCAGTTGGCGTTCCAGCACCGTGATCTGATGGCGCAGGGCAAGGATTTCCACGTCCTTGTCCCGATCGCTCATCGGCAGCAGCCGCAGCACCGCGAACGCGTTCGTCACCGCCAGGTACGCCAGTCGCAGCAGCACGGCAGAACATCATGCCGCATCGATCACCAGCTACGCCCAGGCCCAGCAACCGGATCAACATCTCCAACACCCCACACCGGCCTCACCAGGGCGGATGGGGTTTTCGGCAAGCGCAACGCTCCACGCCGAAACGCCTGCCGTGACGGGGCCCGTGGTTGCGCTGCGCACCTGCGAGAACCTGCCGACATCGAGTCGGCCGGGACATCTCGGTGGTGTTTCAGCGTGATTTCAGCGGTCCACGTCAGGCTGACTGCACCTACTACGAGAGGAACTGCACATGCGTCAACATCGACTTGCCACGCTGTTGCTCGCTGCGGCAGCAGCAATCATCGCAAGTCTGGCGGTCGCGCCCGCGGCCCACGCCGAAAGCCCCATCGTCAAGCTCGTGAGCAAGGCGAACGGCAAGTGCCTCCAGCCCGCCGGCAACGCCGCATTGGACCTGATCATTCAGATGCCCTGCACCGGCGCCGTCGCTCAACAATGGACGCAAGAATCGATCAACTCCACGAGCTTCCGCCTGCGCAACAGAGCCAGCGGCCTCTGCATGGAAGTCAGGGAGGGGGCCTTCAACGGAGCAACTGTCGACCAGTGGCTCTGCACCAACATCACCAACGTGAGGTGGGGCTACGGCATCAGCAACGACTTGCTGGGATCGGGAATCTCCGGCTCCTGGAGCCACTGCGTCGCGACACCGGGATCGCAGGACGGCCTGCCGGTGGGGTTGCGGTTCTGCGACGGCAACAGCACACAGCGCTGGAGCCACCTTCCCGGCTGAGATTGCGAGTAACGGCGCAGGGCGACCTCCGCACCGGGCCGACGCATGGCCCTGACGGCCTGCCCTGCCCTGCCAACAGCGCCCCCGCCCGCGATCCACGGGCGGGGGCGCCACGCCCGAACATCGCCGGACAAGTTCACTGGCATTCGGCTGCCGGTCGCGATGGTCGAGGAGCTCGACGGTCTTGCGGACGCGCAGCATGCGCGGCGCTCCGACGTCATCCGGGAGGCGCTTGCGGGCTACGTCAGGGAGCGGACAGCGCCGGTGGGGCCAGACGACGCGCAGCAGGCGCTTGAGGTGTTGCGGAAGGTCGTCGCCGGCCGGTTCGGCAACCAGGCTGAGGCGGCGTAGCCGCAGAGCCTCTGACTTGGACCCCTTTACTCGGGCGGTTTATGCTCGTGGTGACCTGGGAGAACGTGCTTGAGCACGTCGCTGGGGCCTTCGACGACTGGGGGTCAAGGGGTCGTGGGTTCGAATCCCGCCGTCCCGACTTTACAAAAGGCCAGCTCAGCTGGCCTTTTTTGTTGACCGCAATCAATGTGTTGCTCGTGCCATGACACTTGATTTTGCACGTACGCGCGTACTGTTTCCCCGAAACTGCTTGTGGGGCTCGTAAATCAGATTCGGCTACGCTGCCTGCGAGTATTCGTTGATCAACCCGCCCAGGATCGGGCGTCGGCGGACTCGAGCGGCGTTGAGGTCGACGACCTGCGCCGCCGGGTTCGGTGGTCGCTGGCCGAGTGATCTGTGTGGCCTGTGGCCGTTGTAATGCGTGGTGTACTCGGTCAGCACGCTCGTCAGGTGCCGTTCGCCGGCGATGAGGATCCGGTCGGTGCACTCGCGTCGTACCGTGCCGACCCAGCGCTCCGCGTAGGCGTTCGCCTGCGGCGCCTGGGGCGGTGTGCGAAGCACATCGATACCCGCGGCGGTGAACACGGCGTCGAACGCCGCGGTGAACTTCGCGTCCCGGTCACGCAGCAGGAACCGAAGCCCATCGGCCCGCTGATCGAGGCTCATGAGCAGATTCCTGGCCTGCTGGGTCACCCAGGCGCCGGTTGGGTGGGCGGTGACGCCGACGATGTGCACCTGGCGGGTGGCGAGTTCGACGAAGAACAGTGCGTAGATCCGTCGCAGGAGCACGGTGTCGACGGTGAAGAAGTCGCAGGCCAGGATCGTGTGGGCCTGGGCGGTGAGGAACTGCGGCCAGGTTGGTCCGGTGCGGCGGGGTGCCGGGTCGACGCCGGCCTGGTGCAGGATCTTCCAGACCGTGCTGGCCGCGATCTGGAAGCCCAGACAAGCCAGCTCACCCTGCACGCGGCGGTGGCCCCAGGTTGGATTCTCCGCAGCCAGCCGCAGCACCAGCGCACGGAGCTCCCGGTCGATGGGTGGCCGGCCGGGCCGTGCGTGCGGATACGTCCAGTGCCGGGCGATCAGTTGCCGGTGCCAGCGCAGCAGCGTGGCTGGGGTGACGAAGAACGCGGACCATCGGGATCGGGGCAGCAGCCGGGACAGCGCCGCCAGCACCACCCGATCGGCGGGCTGCAGGTCGGGGCGGTGCACCTGCCGGCGCAGCACCGCCACCTGATGCCGTAGCACGAGCAGTTCGACGTCTTTCGCGCCGCCGTCGCGGGCGATCTGGGTCAGCATCTGCAAGATCTGGCGCAGGAGCAGGTACACCAGCGAAGCGGTCATGCCTCCATGGTGGCGCTCACAGCCGGGCGGACGTCGCGCCGAAACAGCACGTCACAGACCCAAACCGAATTTACGAGCCCCACAGCTTCAGCGAGGAGGCGTTCCGCGATGTCCCGCGCGCTTGTCACCATGTCCACCGGCCAAGGGTACGTCCCCAACTGGATCATTCCGACTCGACCGCCTCGACCGCCGCCGCGCCGTCCCTACGTGATGGCCTAGCTTGTCAAGGTCGTTCGTCCAGTAGGACGCTTCACCTTGACAAGCTAGGCCATCATAAGAATTGGCATCGGTGAGGACGCCGCTGTCTGAGGCTGGCCGGATGGATTGAGAGTGAACGCTTACGTTTCATCCCATTTGTCGAGCTATGTAGCGGACGGTGGAGACCAAGGAAACGGCCTGAATTCGTACGCGTGGACAGTCTCGACGAGACCGCCGGTAACTAGTAGGCCAGGATAAAGCCCGATCACCGTACTGATATTATCGACCGTTAAAACTGGCGGCCTGGAAACATCGGGGACAAGGTGGCTAATATTATATACCTTGATGCGCCGGAAGTCGGATACCGCCAGGTATGGGTAGGCGAATTTGACTCTCCGGAACTGAGGATCGGCCTGAGGTGCAACCCACCCTGCACTTGCCGCGCCGGTTCTAAGGTCGACAAGGCTGAATTTGCTCCGATCCGCACTGATTACCGCGTACGGCCAGTCGATGGCCTCCACTTGCTGATCTTCCGACCCTACCCACACCGGGGAGCCGTCCTTGACCGAGATTAATAGCTGGTGGTGGTCGGCAGTGGCGGCGAAAACTTCGTTCGAGCCGACTGGCAGGTAATTCTGCCGGCATGCCGTGCCTGTCGCAGTGTGTATATCGAGTTCGTTGAAGTCGCGGATCGTGTTGCCGGTGTTGACGTCGACCAGCCCGGCCGTGTAGTGGCAGCCGTCGTCACGCCATTCCGTTTTTGAGCGGAGGAGCTGCTTGCCGATTGGATAACTAGACTCGGTACCCAAAGTTTCGTCTGTGCGGACGAGTGCCCCGTTCGCAGTCTCGAACATCTGAGTGCCCGTTGGACTACGAAGTCCAACAACGGCGGCGACCGGCCGTGTTTGCGGAAACCCAAATGATGGCGATGGCGGAGAGGCGGAGATGATAACGGAAGATGGGGCGTCGACCGCCGGAGTGGTCCAGCGATTTTGTCCGGTACTCGGATCTTTGCTCTCAAGGAAGCATTGGTCCATCTGTCCACCGTACGGCCGGCAGTGCAACATGATTACTCTGCCAGGAGACACCATCAAGTCGGCGACGTCGGAACTTTGCCATATCACAGCGCCATCTTTTATGGCGTACGCCGCCACTGAGTGGCGCACATAGTCGCGAGCCAAAATTGTGTTTGGCCCAGCAGCCGTTACTTCGGTGAACTCGGCGTTTACCGACCAGAACAATTTCCCGTTCTGCACATTCAGTGCTTGGACGTTATAACGGGAGGCGACGACAATGGTGTTTCCGACTCGGGTGGCGGAGGTGGCCCCTCGCGTTGCCGTCGACCAGAGCCAGTGCGGTACTTCTGGCAGACCAAAAGTGAAAATGTTTAGCTTAATGAGGGTCAATGCCGCACATAATAACGCTCCGGCGACAAGCCCGGCAATTCGGACGCCTCGCCGAAAAGCGTCGTCCGCAGACTTTACCAACACCGTGTAAGTCTATATGGTCTGCGCGTGGACGTCCGTGAGTAGATCGGATGGAATCGAATGTCCGCTAAGGTGGCACTGCGTCTCGCACGTTCACGTTGGACCGCTGTTCGCCCAGCAGTGACAGGGGTTCCTGGGTTCAACGGCGCGGAATTGCAGCTAGTATCCCGAGTGGTTCGGCGTTCGGCCGTGCTGACAGCGGCGCATGAATCGACCTTCCAGCGTGTTCAGCTGTCGGTTGGTTTCATGGTTGGCCTAATTTCGTTCCTTGCCGCGCCGATCTGGCTAGCCGACGTATTGTTGCAGAATCGAAGCATTCTCCAACTGTTCGGAATTTTCGCCATGTACGTCGTGATTACCTTGTACCTCCTGTTTAGCGGATTTATGGCAACGGCCAGCTGGCCGGTCCGACTCAGATATATAGTTGATTTTCAGGTGTCAATGTCAGTCGTTCCAATATTCTGGCTATTGAATGCCCTAAGCGATGATGAACTATTAGGCCGGTCTCTTTTTGCGCGGAGTAATTCTGAAAGCTTTATGGGAGCTTGCTTTTACGGATACATCGCTGCATGTGTTGCATATATAGGGTTGCGGGTCGGGTCCGCCGTCGTGGGCGTGGTCAACAAATTCATTGCAGCGCCGATCGCGGTCCGTAAGACCGGTGCAATGACGCCCGTCGAGATAGCCATTGAGAATATTCAGCTGCTGATCTATGCGCTCGATAACGTTCGCCAGCCATGGCGGGAAACTCGGTCGCGGCGACAGTTGACGTTTGCATTCCACGATACGATCCATAGGCTTCGCGCGAGCATTATGTTGGCGGCTTCGGTGGGCGGGGCTGACACTCAGGCCCAGGCTTCAGTCCGAACGCAGTTGAATGGACTCCTCGCAACGCTGGACGTCCTCCTAAGCCGAATTCCGAATATGACCACCGCCGCAACACTGCACGAAATCCGGTCGGAGCTTGTCGAGGTTCAGCATGAGCTGCTATGTGGGAACTGGCCGATTGCTCCCGACATGCACACACCCGTTAAATCACGACTCGCCTCGCTGGTGCGCCCAGTAACGCTCGTCCTCGTACCGGTAGCTGTGGCGCTCGCCCTCCCGATCGTGCCCGGGTTGTCGCTCGCGCCGGATGTGCAAAGGCTGATGCAAGTGGTGCTTATCCTCAACGGACTATTGTCGTTACCAATCTTCGATGCAGGACTGCGGGAAACCATTACGTCGACAGTTCAGGGGAAGTGACGCCCCGCCGAACTGCGCTGGCCCGGATAACAGCAACCGCCAGGCACAGTAGCCGTCGCAATAATTACCGGCCGGACCGGCCAGTCGAAGGTGGCGCCTGGGGGCATCGCATAATCGGGTAACTGCTGGTTATGGCGTTAATGAGATCGTGTGATCGGCGGTTGGCGTGTCTGGTTGCGCGGGCTTTGTTGGGTGCGACCTTGGTTCGGTGTTGCCGATTGCGCGTTCCGCCGGGTTGCGGTGACAGTGACTACTGGTCCGGTCCTGGTGGAGGTCTTCACGGCACGTCACGTCCCGCACGTGATGGACGCGATTTCCGATTTGCCAGTGGCGGCGGATCCAGTCCTGCTGGGCGACGATTATGTTGGGGTCAATCATGGGTGTCCTGGCAGGGCCGTCCGCGTCCGTCGCAGTCGTCTGGGGACCGGTTGGGGACCACACGTGATGCGCGATCGTGGACAACGCGCAGCTAGGAACACGCTTCGACCATGGGGCATACCGTGCCTGACGTGCGAAAAGACCAACAGCGATGACCTGGGGGTCAAGGGGTCGTGGGTTCGAATCCCGCCGTCCCGACGCAGGTCAGAGGGCTGATCCATTATTTGGGTCGGCCCATTTGGCGTTCTGGGGACCAGATCGGCCCGCGTGGCGCACCTTGACCGGTGGTTAAGACTGGAATCGCGACCGTCGGTGGTCACCTCTCAAAGGTCTTCCACGCGATGTCGAGATGGCGGAGCGGTTGCAGGTGTGCGCGATGCCGGGCGCTGGTGTACGTGCACCAGGTGGCGTCATCGTTCGGGGCGAGCTGCACGACGAGGCCGTTGCCGACATGGAACTCGGTATCGCCCGGGGGAAACCATCGGTCCCGCAGCGGCACTCGTCGGAGTCCGCTCGTAAGTCGCAGCGCCTCCTCTGAGGTGAGGTCGGCGGTGGCAAGGTACGGGCCGGCGAATGATGCTTCGTACACCGCGAAAAGCAGGAGGAACGTGGTCAGCGGATGGGGGTCGACGATCGGTTCGTCTTTCCAGTACCGGTAGAACACTGCTGGATCGGGCCTAGTCGGGTCGAGTGCGAGGACGAAGCCACCCTGGTTCTCTTCGCCGAACTCCAGCCAGCCGTCCTCGCCTGGATGCAATCTGTACGGCGGGAACAGCCGGTCCTGCCGACCGAGCACTTCATCGCGTCCGGCCGCCGCGGCATAGAACGAAGCGAGGGCGGCGGGAATCGATCGCGGCAGCACGACGTGTTTGTTCGATGGCACATCTGCGTACCAGCCGGTGATGAACTCGCGGGTCGCTACGACCGGGTCGTCCGGCATTCCCACGTCAGGCAGCCTTGAACGATGAAGTACTCGAGCCGTCGGCGTCCGTCCCTGCCACCTGTCGGCGTTCGCCGGATTCCGGTTCCCGCCCGACGTCATCGTGGTCGCGGTCCGGCTCTACCTGCGGTACAACCTGTCCTATCGCGACGTCGAGGAGTTGCTGCTTGAGCGTGGTGTCGAGGTGGACCACGTCACCGTCTTCCGCTGGGTGCAACGCTTCACCCCGCTGCTGGCCGACGCGGCCAGGTTCTGCCGGCATGCACCCGGTGACAGGTGGTATGTCGACGAGACGTACGTGAAGGTCAGCGGTGTCTGGCGGTACGTGTACCGGGCCGTCGACCAGGACGGCCAGGTCCTCGACGTACTCGTCTCTGCCCGCCGCGACGCGGCAGCGGCACGCCGGTTCCTTCGCAGGTGGATGACCATGTTGAAGGTGCGACCCACCGAGGTGGTCACTGACGCGGCGCCGGTGTACCCGGCCGTCCTCGATGAACTGGTTCCCTCGGCGTGGCACCACGTCGAACGGCATGCCAACAACCGGATCGAGGCCGACCACAGCCAGCTCAAGCACCGGCTCAGACCGATGCGCGGCCTACGAACCGACCGGACCGCGCAGACGATCATCGCCGGACACGCCTTCATGCATAACCTGCGCCGCGGCCACTACGAACTCGGACTCGACGCCCCACGCGGGCTCCGTGTCGCCGCGGCGTTCACCGAACTCGCTACCGCCGTCTGAAGACCGGCAGCACGCGCTCACACGCGCCCCTACGGTCTCCAAACGCAACAGCGCCGGTTTTCGCGGCCGGGCAACGCTCCGCGCAGACGCGCGACCTGCTACGACGACCGGCGTAGCGAGGCACCAGCCAGCTACGCCCAATTGCGTAGCCGTTGCCATCCGCTGTCTGAGGCGACGGCAGCCGCACCGGCACGACGATCACCCCATGAACGATCATCCTCACCCACATCGAGGAGCGCGCCATGCGTAAATTCTTCGCTGGCCTGGCAGCCCTGCAGATGCTGGTCCTCGTCGCACAGTTCTTTCTGGCAGCCAGCGGCGCCTTCGACACGGCACCCAACGAGGAGTCCTTCCAGCCGCACCGCGCTCTGGGCGGCGGAATCGTTCTCATCGCGGTCCTGGTTACCGTCGTCGCCGCGATCGCCCGGATGCCCGGGCGGCTCATCGGGATGAGCGGCCTGGTCGCCGGCCTCGCGCTTGTCCAGTTCCTGATCAAGGGGATCGCCACAGCGCTCGACGGCGCCTCCGGCGGGCTCGTTTTCGGCCTCCACGCGGTCAACGGTCTCGTCATCGTGGCCGTGACGGGAAGGATCCTCCGCCAGGCCAGGCAGCTGTCCGGGCCGGCCACACCCGCACGACAGGCGTCATGACCACCGGTCTGTGGATCATCCTGGACCACGTCGTCGCGCTGCTGTGCACCACCGCGTGGTTTGGATCTGGCGTCGCTCTGACGCTCCGGCGCACTCGGCTGGCGCTTGCCTGCCTCGTCGCGGCAGTGCTCGTGACGCTTGTCCGGGTGGGCACCGTGGCGATACTGGCCGGCCGGGGGTGGTGGTTCGCACAGGAGAAGGCGCTACTCGAGTTGCCGCTGCTGGGGGCCGCCGGTGCCGCCGCCGTGGTGCTCGCCGGACGGAAACTGCTCACGACCCGGCGGGGGCAAGGCAGCGGAGCATCGCTCGGTGGTGTGGTCTCGGTGTTCACCGCGGCGTACGCGGCCCTGGCCGGTCTTGTGGCGACCTTCCTGGTCGGGTATCCGCTCACCGTAGGCACGGCCTTGATCACGATCTCGCTCGTGTGCGCCGGCGCGTTGCTGACCGCACGGGTGGTCACGTCTACCGCCGACAACACCGCTGATGTGGACATCGCGCAGATACCAGAGGATCGAGGGGCGATCTCGCGCCGCCGATTCCTCGCTTGGACGAGTGGCGCGGTCATGGTGACGGCGGCCGGTGCCGGCACCGGGCTGTCGTTCCTTCCCGCCGAATCGGTGACCAGGGGAGGCGGCCCCGGGCGCTCGTCCCGAACGGCCGTGTCCGTGGCCGACCTGCGGGGCGCCGACTCACCGGCGCCGGGTGGCACCGTGCGGCGGCACATACTCACAGCGAAGAAGGCCACCGTACGACTCCCGTCCGGACGAGAGATCGACGCTTGGACCTACGACGGCGAGGTCCCCGGCCCTGCGATCACCGCGACCAAGGGCGACCTGATCGAGGTGCGACTGCGCAACGCCGACATCGAGGACGGGTTGACCCTCCACTGGCACGGCTACGACGTACCGTGCGGCGAGGACGGCGCTCCGGGTGTGACCCAGCCGGTGGTAACACCTGGTGCGGAATTCGTCTACCGGTTCCGCGCCGACCAGGTGGGCACGTACTGGTACCACACCCATCACGCGTCCCACATCGGTGTACGCAAAGGGCTGTACGGAACCCTTGTCGTGCAACCGCGCGACGGGCAGCGAGCCGACGAGCAATCCGCGCCGCAGCAGGTGGACCTGACCCTGCCCGTGCACACCTTCGACGGCACCGTCGTGATCGCGGGCAGAGACGGCCAGACCGAACAACCCGCATCACCTGGTGCATCCGTGCGACTACGATTGATCAACACCGACTCGGATCCACACCGGATCGTCCTCGCCGGTACCCCGTTCCGGATCTCGGCCGTCGACGGCCGAGACCTCAACCAGCCGGGCGACGTGAGTGACATCGGCCTGCGTCTGCCGGCCGGCGGGCGATTCGACCTGGTGTTCGTCATGCCGGACACGGCCGTGGCAGTCGTTGTCGACGACGATCTCACCGGCGGGCTGCGCCTGCGCCCGCCTGGCGGCGCCTCTGCGCGCATCGGGGACACGTCCGCCTTGCCGGAACTCGACCTGCTGCGGTACGGAGCTCCGGCCGCCGCACCCTTCGATCCCCGCAAGGCCGACCGGCACTTCACCATGGTCCTCGACCGCGGAGTGGCCATGGTCGACGGCCGACCGGCGTATGCACACACCGTCAACGGCCGAGGCCACCCCTCCATCCCCGACCAGCTCGTCGCCGAGGGCGACATCGTCCGGTTCACCGTCGTCAATCGAAGCCTGGAAACGCACCCTTGGCACCTGCACGGCCATCCGGTGCTGCTCCTGTCCAGGGACGGAACGCCGTCGACGGGCAGCCCGCTGTGGGTGGACACCTTTGACGTCCGACCCGGCGAGACCTGGGAAGTCGCATTCCGGGCTACAAACCCCGGCATCTGGATGAACCATTGCCATAACCTGCCGCACGCCCACCAAGGCGGCATGATGCTGCGACTCTGCTACGACGGCGTCACGACGCCATTCGGCGGCTCGCACGGCCGAAGCCCGGGCCATGGCCACTGATCCCGCCCGCGCCGCTCCTCTGACCGCCAGGTATGCGATCTCGAGCCGCTCCCCGCTCCCGCGGCGGTTTTGATCCTGTCCCGTGACTTGCATGACCCCAGCTCCGCGTATCGGTGGGTAATCGATGAATTTGAATGTATCAAGCAAGAATTCGAGGAGAAGATGATGACCGAGGCTCCCCGTACGGATGGAGCTCTGGCAAGGCTGGCCCGGTTCTGTTACCGACGCCGCCGCCTGGTCCTGTTGATCTGGATCGTCGGCGTGATCGCTGTGGCGTTCGTCGGCTTCAATTTCGGCGCCGCCTCTGACAACGACCGCTCCGGTGGTAACTCCGATTCCGCCAAGGCGCAGGCCCTGATCGAGAAGCACTTCCCCGAGCAGCAAGGCGACATGCTGACTCTCGCGATCAAGGCGGAGAAGGGGATCGACGACCCCGCCGTACGGCAAAAGATCGAAAAGGTCATCGCCGATCTGGACGCCTCACCCATCACCGGGCCGATCATCTCGCCCTATCAGGACGAGAACCTGGTGACGCAGGACCGTCGTATCGCCCGTACGACCATCCCGCTGACCGACAAGGATGTGGAGAAGGCCGAGGTCAAGCCTCTGGTGGACACGGTCAAGGACGCCTCCGGTGACGGCGTGACGCTGGGGCTGGGCGGGGAGAAGGCGGAAAACGCCGAGACACCCCCGCAGGGTCCGGCCGAGGGCGTGGGCGTCCTGACGGCAGCCGTGATCTTGTTCATCGCCTTCGGGTCGCTGGTGGCGATGGGCCTGCCGATCGTGACCGCGCTGCTGGCGCTCCTCGGCGGCATCGCCCTGATGAAGCTGGTGGGGCACGTGGTCCCCGCGCCGGATTTCGCTGTGATCTTCGCCGCGATGATCGGGCTCGGTGTCGGCATCGACTACGCACTGTTCATCGTGACCCGCTACAAGGAAGCCCTGGAGGACGGCGACGAGCCCGAGAGCGCCACGGTCAAGGCCATCACCACCGCGGGTCACGCGGTGCTGTTCGCCGGCACGACCGTCGTGATCGCGTTGCTGGGCCTGGTCGTCATGGGAGATCGGATGATGACCGGTCTGGCCGTCAGCACGTCGGTGGCCGTGCTGGTCACGGTGATCGCCGCGGTGACCCTGCTGCCGGCGTTCCTGGGCTTCATCGGCTACAAGATCAACTCGCTGCGGCTGCCCCGCCGCTCGTCCCGCCGGCGCGGGGCCGACGGCGTTCCGTCCGGGGAGCGTCGTACCCTCGCCGAGCGCTGGGCGGGCGTGGTGCAGTGCTGGCCGCTGGCCGCCGCGATCCTGGCCGGCGCGGTCATGCTGGTGTTGGCCGCACCCGTGCTGTCGATGCGGCTGAGCATGCCCGACGCCAGTGTCCAGCCCCACGACAGGAGCAGCTACACCTCCTACAAGATCATCTCCGAGGGCTTCGGGCCCGGTTACGGCGCACCCCTGATCTTCGCCACCGAGGTCGGCTCCTCCGGCGCCGATCTGCGTCCTGTCGTCGCGGCGGTCGGCAAGACCGAGGGCATCGCCTACACAACCCAGCCTCGGGTCAGCAAGGATGGGCAGGCCGTCATCTTCATGGCCTTCCCGACGACCGGGTACCAGGACGAGGCGACCGCGGACCTGGTGCATAAGCTCCGCGACGACGTGCTGCCCAAGACACCCGGCGGCAAAGAGGTCTACGTCGGCGGCCCGAACGCCGCCACCATCGACTACGCCGACGGGGTCAGCTCCCGCCTGCTCCCGATGATCGCGATCGTCATCGTGCTGTCCCTGGTGATGATGATCGCGCTGGTCCGGTCGGTCACGATCGCGCTGCAGGCCGCCGTGATGAACGTGCTGTCGATCGCCGCCGCCTATGGCGTGATCGTCGCGGTCGTGCAGTGGGGATGGTTCGGCCCCGCCCTCGGATTCCCCACCGAGATGCCGGTCACGACCTTCATACCGGTGACGATGTTCCCGCTCCTGTTCGGCCTGTCGATGGACTACGAGGTCTTCCTGATCTCGCGGGTCCGTGAGGAGTACGAGCGCACCGGCGACACCCGGATGGCCGTCACCCGCGGGCTGGCACGGACGGCCAAGGTCATCACGGCCGCGGCCGCCATCATGATCGCCATCTTCACGACCTCCCTGCTCGGCCCCGACGTCTCCCTCAAGCAGGGAGGTCTGGGCATGGCCGTCGCCGTGCTCATCGACGCCACCATCGTCCGGATGATCCTCGTCCCCGCGGTGATGGAACTGTGCGGCAAGGCCAACTGGTGGATGCCCGGACGCCGGGCACCCAAGTCGACCCCGGCTGCACAGGCCAGGGTCGAGGAAGAGGCCAGAGTCTGACCCTTCGGCGAGCCGGAGTGCGGGGAACCCCTGCGCGGGTTCCCCGCACTCCTACTGCAAATCTCCGGAGAGCGCGTCGGCAGCGTGAACCACTGTCGACAGGGCTTTCATGGAGATTCTTGATCATGGTCTGCTGGCTGTGGGAAGGGGAGATCCGTGGCACCACCGAAGAAGTACTCACCCGATCTGCGGCAGCGCGCTGTGCGCTTGTATCGGGAGTCAGACCCGAAGCCGGTGATCCGGCGGCTGGCCGAGCAGCTCAACGTGCACCCAGAGGCGTTGCGGAACTGGATCCGGCAGGCTGAAGCCGACGCCGGGGAGCGTACCGACCGGCCGTCCAGTGATCTGTTGGAGGAGAACCGCAGGCTGGCGCGGGAGAGCGCTGAGCTGCGGCGGGCGAACGAGATCTTGAAGGCGGCGAGTGCGTATCTCGCTGCGGAGCTGTGCGCCATGCAGCGCTGACTGATCGAGGAGGGTAGGAGACCCTCCCGCCGGACCGTCGCAGCGGTCCGGTCGAAGCCTGAGGGCAGCCTGATCCGTGCAACGGCGGGGAGGGTGGCAAGCGGCCCTGACGAAGGCGGGACGTGCCGGGACTGCCAGACGGTGCGGGCCTGTCGGCGAGGCCAGAAGGTGTAACGCGAGTGAACCAGTGGTTGAAGCTCCGTAACAGCGAAGCCGGCTCCAAACCTGGTGGATCTGGGCCGGTGTGCAGCGCACGACTATCACGGTCATCGTGGTGGTCGACTCCGAAGCCGTTTAGCTCCAACGGTGGGGAGGCCATGGTGAAGGTCAGCGGCGTAGTCGTGGCGATGCTGCCGGAGTAGAGCTGGGCACCGCCCTGGCTGATCGATGAGTTGGTGAACGTGGGAACCGACCGGCGCCCGACACGACACTGTCCATCCAGGACGGTTCGGTGGCAGGTGTGTTGCCGCTGATGGACGTCCGGTCGGGGCGGATGCCTCGTAGTAGTCGCGGGCGTGACGACCCGCCACTGGGGTCCGGGAGAGCCGGACGCAGGGCGAAGGGGGCCAGCAAGTCGTGTAGTGCGGATACCGGAATGCCAGGAGGTTGTCGCCGGTGTTGCACCGACTCCGCGGGTGCCAGTAGCTACATCTACGACACCGGCGGCACCCGGCTCGTCGGGAAGGATCCTGCCGGTGCGACGGTGTACCTGCCCGGCTACGAACTGCGCAAGGTCGGCAGCACGGTCACGGCCACGCGGTACTACGGGGTTGCCAGCCGCACCCCGGCCGGCCTGACCTGGCTCGCCGCCGACCATCACAACACCGGGCAACTCGCCGTCAACGCGGTCACCCAGGCGGTCACCCGCCGTAAGACCGACCCCTTCGGCACCGTCCGCGGCGCGGACCCGACCTGGCCGAACACCCGCGGGTTCGTCGACGGCATCCGCGACACCACCGGGCTCACCCACCTCGGCGCCCGCGAATACGAACCCGCGACCGGCCGCTTCATCGCCGACGACCAGGTCGCCGATCCGAGCGACCCGCAACAGCTCAGCGGCTATGTGTATGCCGCCAACAATCCGGTCACGTCGAGCGATGCCACGGGCCTGAGGACGTGCAGCGGCGAGGACGATTGCGCGGGCGACGAAACGCGCGGCAACCCGGGGTACAGCAACGGGACCACCGAGAAGAGCTCCGCGAAGGACAAGAACGGCAAGACCTACTACCGGCCGCGGGCCGCCCCGAAGCCGAAGTTCGAGGACCTGTGCGCCCAGGCCGAGAAGGGCTCATGCAACCCGGACCTCCTGGCGAAGACCAAGGACGTTATCCAGATCGCGGCCGAGGTCGACGCCGCCTACCTGCTGGCGCTGTTGATGCAGGAGGCCTCGACGTTCTACGACCGGACGATCATCGGCTCGCGAGCGATGCGGGCGGCCCAGGCCAACCCGTGGACGACGACCGTCGCACTCACGGTGGGCGGGGCGTTCTTCCTCGCGGGTCTCGGGTCGCTTGCCGGGACGGAATTTTACAATCTGGGGCTCAAGAAGGACTGGTATGGTCTGCACGCAGACGGGTGGTAGCAACTGTTGAGCGCACCTGAGCCGGTCGAGGGCGGTGTGAGGTCTCCACGGAGCGGTCGCCTTGTCACGGTCCTGGCGGTGGCGATCGGCGTGATGTTGGTCGGCGCGGTCGGGGTCTGGTGGTATGTGCGGTCGGAGCAGCCGCCGCCATGCGTCGCCGGGCTCCGCGTCGACGGCTTCGAGGAGACGCATCGCTGGTATGACGGCGTCGAGGACGTGTCGAGGACGTACTTGGTCGGGCCGGTCGGCGTCGACCCGATCCAGGCGTTCCACCTGCACCAGGTGAAGTTGCGGGATTCGCCGCAACTGGGCAGCTACGGTGCGTACGACGCAGTCGCCAGCGGATACCAGCCCGAAGGGGTGACACCGTCCGCGTCGGTGGTCGTCTACCGGCTGGGAAAGGCCGCCGAGCTCCGCGGCGATAGGCGCAAGCTCGTGTTCGAGCGCGCTGATCTGTCGGATGCGCAGCGTGCCGCGGTGCAGAACGGCACGGCGACGATCCTCCTCGTGCAGGTGCTGTGCGCTTAGCGGATATCTCCTTGTTCCATGAGCCTTTGATCTCGATGATGACGGCTACGCGGTTGGCGGTGGTTTCGTCGGTGGGCTTGGTGCGTGTTGCGGCTTCGACGAGGATGTCGGTTCGTTCTCCAGCTCCGGTGAGGGGATCCGTCGGTTGACCATGACCTCGCGGTTCACGATGATGCCGCGTTCGGTGAGCCGAAGCGTCAGTTCACCGCACCGGACTTGACCCCGGCACGCCGAGGCGTTCGGCGCGGCATGAACGACAAACGCCAGTTCCGGCCACTGGCCGGGCTTCGGCGGCGAGGTGATTCGTGGACCCCTTTACTCGGCCGGTTTATGCTGGAGGCGACCTGGGAGCACGTGCTTGAGCACGTCGCTGGGGCCTCCGGCGACCCTGGGGGTCAAGGGGTCGCGGGTTCGGATCCCGCCGTCCCGACATTCTGAGGGTTTCCGCAGGTCAAACTACCTGCAAGGCCTCGTTTCATTCTTTGATTTGCATGTCTGGTCAAGCATGTCGCTCCTGGATCCCCTTGACTCAACTTGTTCGGTTCCAAACGGTTTGGAACCGGGCGTGCTCGAACGGACCCTGGAGGTCCTTTCGTGGTCACCCATTCGGTCAGGGTCGGTGATCGGGCCTGGTGGTGCGTACAGCGTCGAATGCCTCGGCGACCTGGTCGGCGAGGGTGACCGCGACGAGCCGGGCCTGCAGCGGCACGGCATCGCCAGGGGTGGGGGTGAGCATGAAGCGCCCGTAGTAGACGCCGTCCGCGCAGACTCTGAGTTCGACGTCCTCGTCCGGTAGCTCGCCCGCCTGCGACGACGAGTGCATGGGTTTTGGCGTGATGCTGCCGTCGGGTTCGAGCCGCGGTGGACGGCCGAGCAGAAGTCCCTGCTCGAACCGGCATCCGCGCAGGTGCAGCAGGTCGACCAGCTCGGGGCGGACCTGGTTGACGATCTGGTTGGGGGCGGCGCCGGACTGGACCAGCTGGGTCGTCCGGTAGATCTGGGCCAGGTGGTCGGCGTCGGTGATGGTGACGAGGCGCAGACGGTTGGCCCGCGCGGCCAGCTGCGACACCGCCAGGCCGACGGCGAGCAAGAGGATCGCCGTGAGGACGTCGGTGTTCGCGGCGATGGTGAACCGCTCGTACGGCTCGGTCAGGAAGTAGTCGAACCACGCTGCGGCGGACAAGGCCGCGAGCGCGCCAGCCAGGCGGTTGCCGATGGCGGCCACCGCCACGACAGCCACCACCAGGACCAGCGCCAGGTTCGCGCCGGAGATCGCGGTACGGAAGGGAATCAGGACCAAGGCGACGGCCAACGGCCCGAGGACTGCCGCCGCGAGCGCGATCCGTTCCCGGCTGAAGGAGGAGCTGAGCATCGTGTATCGCCTGCCTCTTCGCCCAGCGGTAACCGTCTCCTGTGCTCGCCGAAGTAGCGCCCGCGGCGTTCATGCCGGTAGCGGTAGCCGGTTCGGTCAGCAAACGTCGCGGGCGTCGGTCGACTTCCAGCGTATGCCCCCAGATGACCAAGGCGCTGACGCGTCAGCGGCCCGGCGCGACTCGCAGACCGCCGCGTGGCCGGGAGCAGAGACGTTCTTGCTGTAAGACGGTTCGAGGTCGCCGGCCTGCGGGTAGCAACGCAAGGTTGCTGCTGGCTCGGGTCCGCGGGAACCGCGGGCCGGGCGCCGTTACGGGAGGTCGGTGGTGGCGATGCGGCAGACCGCGCGGCTGGGCCGGTTCTCCGGTATCCCGATCGGGGTGCACTGGTCCGTTTTCGTGATCATGCTGCTCCTGGTGCAGGGGCTGGCGTCGGTGATCCTGCCCGGCGGGGCGCGGGGGTATGCGACGGCCGTGTACTGGGGTGTGGCGGTGGTCGTGGCGCTGCTGTTCCTGGCCGCGCTGCTGGCTCACGAGCTCGGCCACGCGCTGGTCGCCCGGCACTACGGAGTCCGGGTACGCGCGATCACCCTGTGGATGCTCGGCGGCGTGTCCGAGTTGGACGGCGAGCCTCCGCACGCCCGGGCCGACCTGCTGATCGCGTTGGCCGGACCGGTGGTGAGCCTGGCCGGTGCCGGGGTGTTCGCCGCCGGCGCGGCTGTCGCATCCGCAACGGACGCCGGCTCGCTGGCAGTCACCGGGCTGGCGTGGCTGGCCGTCGTCAACGCCATCCTCGGGGTGTTCAACCTGCTGCCTGGCGCACCGCTGGACGGCGGCCGGGTGCTCGCTGCCGTCCTGTGGTGGGTGCGGCGTGACCGGGCGGCCGCCCGCCGCGTCGCCGGCCGGGTGGGGATGGCGCTGGGCGCGCTGCTGATCGCCGCCGGTCTCCTCGAGGTGCTGCTGGCCGCCAACCTCAGCGGGTTGTGGCTGGCGGTGCTGGGGTGGTTCGTCGCGTCGGCCGCCCGCGCGGAAACCACTGACGTGATGCTGCGCAAGACACTGGCCGGGGTTCGGGTCGGCGACGTCATGACGGCACCAGTCGCATGTGGCTACATCAGCCAGTCCGTCGCGGACTTCGTCGCCACCGTGGCGCGCCGCCACCCGCACCGCATCTTCCCGGTCCTGGACCTGGACGGACGGCTGGTCGGCCTGGTCAGCCTCACCACGCTCGCCAAGGTTCCCGGCACCGACCGGGACCGGACACGACTGGGCGACGTCTCGGCGCCGGTCGACCGGACCCATGTGCTGGACCCGGCCGCCCCCCTGATGGACGCCGCCCCGACGGTGCTGGCCGGCGGCCACCGGCTGACCCCGGTCGTGACCGACGGCCGGTTGACCGGCATCGTGACTCCCGGCGACCTTGCCCGCGCCACCGAACTGGCCGAACTGGGCATCACACCGGACCGCGGCGGAGGAGACACGGCCACGCCGGGAACCTGCGCACCGGCGAACATCCACCGGTAACAGACAAGCCCGGCGCCACTGCAGCTCGGCTCGGTCAGCCGGGCATTCGCCGACCCGCCCCCGGGGTGTGGTGGCGATCGTCGGAGCACCCGGCCTCACCCTCACCGACGGCCGTGCCGCGTTGCGAGACGGGGAATTCGACGATCTCGCCAGGGGCGAGCAGGACCGCCTCGCCGCGGCAACACAGCCGGATCGGTGGCTGTCGGCCGGGGCCGGCCTCGACCCGGACGGTGTCCCCGGTGATTCGCAGCGTCAGTGGGAGCGCCCGGTAGCGGATGTCGAGTTCCAGCACGCCCAGGTGCGGAGGCCAGTACGGGTTGAGCATCAGCGTGTCGTCGCGGGTCTCCACGCCGGCGAAGCAGCGCTGCAGCACGTCCACCGATCCGGCCATGGCCGCCAGGTGTATGCCCTCGGCGGTGGTGCCGCCCTGGATGTCGGCGACATCGGTGTCGAGCGCCTCGACGAAGTAGCGCAGCGCCTGCTCGCGATGGTTGCGGGCGAGGACCCATGCGTGCACCACCGCGCTGAGTGTGGAGCCGTGTGCGGTACGGGACAGGTAGTATTCGATGTTCTTCGGTATCGCGTCGGACGGCAGCGAGTAGCCGAGCCGGTCGATCAGCACCCCGAGCTCGTCGGCGGACAGCAGGTAGAAGAGCATCAGCACGTCGGCCTGCTTGGATGCCTTGTACCGGTTGGGGCTGTCGCCCCGCGACTCCAGGATGCGGTCCAGGCGGCGGATGTCACCGTAGCGGTCGCGGTGGACGTTCCAGTCCAGCTCGGCGAGGTCCGCGTACCCGTCGAACTGGTCGATGATGCCGTCGGGCCGGATCGGCACGTACATCCGGCGGGAGACGTCCTGCCAGTGCTGCGGCTCACCGGGGGCGATGCCCAGCGTCTCGACCAACTCCGCGCGGCGATCGGCGCTGAGCAGGTCGAGGACGTCCAGCGCGCGGAGCATCACCCACGCCGTCAGGACGTTGGTGTAGGCGTTGTTGTCGATGCCCTCCTCGTCCGTGTGCGGATAGCCGGTGTGGAACTCGTCCGGGCCCATCACGCCGCGGATGACGTACCGGTCGCGGCCGTCGTCGTAGTCGGCCAGCCCGGCGAAGAAGCGAGCGATCTCCAGGATCATCTCGGCGCCGTAGTGGTTGAGGAATTCCAGGTCGCCGGTGACCTGGTAGTACTGCCAGACGTTGTACGCCACGGCGAGCCCGACGTGGCGTTGCAGCCTGGTCGAGTCCCTGACCCACCGTCCGGACAGCGGGTTGAGGTGCAGTCGTTGGCTCTCTTCGCGTCCGTCACTGCCGGACTGCCACGGATACATCGCCCCGCTGTGGCCGGCGGCCCGGGCGGCGGCGCGGGCCCACGGCAGCCGTCGGAACCGGTAGCGCAGCAGCGCGCGGCTGAGCAACGGCATCCGCAGGTTCAGGATCGGGAAGACGAACAGCTCGTCCCACAGCACGTGTCCTCGGTACGCCTCGCCGTGCAGCCCGCGGGCCGGAATCCCGACGTCGGCGTCGACGCTGTTCTCCGACACCGTCTGCAGCAGGTGGAACAGGTGCAGGCGCACCGTCGGCAGTACACGGCGCTCCTCGCCCTGCATCGAGATGCGGAAGCGCCGCCACAGGTGCCGCCAGGCCAGCACGTGCTCGTCGAGCAGCTCGTCGAAGCCGGCCAGCCAGCGTGACCGTTGCACCGCCTCGTCGGCGGGATCGGAGATCGCGTTGTCCCTCGACGTGTGGACGGTGACGAGCTTCTCGACGGTGACCTGCTGCCCGGCCGAGACGCCGATCTCAAGTTCGTGGCCGATGCGGCCCGGCTTCCGGCACACCCTGCGTCCGGCGTCGACCGGGCGCCCTTGGCTGAGGACCTGGGTACGCGCGGCCTCGGCCACACGGATGTGTGACTGGTTGGTCTGCACCACGCACAGCACGGTGTCCGTGCCCGCCGGTTCGGCGTCCAGCAGCATCAGGTGCTGGCCGGACAGGTCCTGGTAGCGGGCCACCCCTTGGTTGCTGGTGGTGGCGTCGACTTCGGAGCGCACGGTCAATGTCCCTGACCAGCTCTCGGGCGTGAGCGTGACCTGTAGCCCGCACACGTGCTCGTGGCGCAGATGCACGAATCGCCGCTGCGTCACCGCCGTGACCCGGCCGTCGCTGTCACGTACGCGAAACTGGCGGGTCAGCACGCCGCGCCGCAGGTCGAGCTCGTGCCGCTGGTCGAGCAGCTCCACGCCGGCATGACCCAACCACGGGCCGTCATCGGCTCGGAACGTCAGCGGCAGCCAGTTGGGCAGGTTCACCAGGCTCTCGTTCTCGACGGTGTCGCCCGCGGCGTCGTCCTGCAGGCGGTTGTAGCAGCCGGCGGCGTACGTGCCCGGGTAGTACGGCCCGCCGGCGTCGCGCTCGGGCAGGGCGCCGCGGGTGGCGAGGTAGCCGTTGCCGAGGGTGCACAACGCTTCCCGCAACCCCTCACGGGCCGGGTCGGACCCGTCGAACTGCAGCGTCCATGCCTCCGTCACGGGCGCAGCCGTCCTACGATCCTGTCCGGTGCGCGCCGGACCGTGCGGCCACGCGGACCGCGTTCACTCCAACCGTGGTGTGTACCAGCGCCTCGGCGACCGCGAGCTCCGTGTCGTCGTCGAAGCCGCCGTCGACGGTCGCCGTGGCGTCGTGGACCGCGACCGACCAGCGGTGCCGCCCGCCGGCGTAGCTGTCGAGGCGCCGCTGCGCCTCGCGCTGGGCGGAGTCGTCGGTGGGCAGGATCGTCCGGAGCACGTCGCACCGGCTGACGATGCCGATGACGTGCTCCTCGAAGACGACCGGGATGCTGTGCACGCCCTGCTCCACCATGGCGGCCGTGATGGTGGAGACGTCGGCCTCGGGCCAGGCCACCAGCGGCAGACTGGACATCACCTCGCCGACGCGCGGCGTGGGGGCGCCCCGGC
Organism: Dactylosporangium sp. NPDC049742; assembly: GCF_040674675.1. Classification (NCBI taxonomy): domain Bacteria; kingdom Bacillati; phylum Actinomycetota; class Actinomycetes; order Micromonosporales; family Micromonosporaceae; genus Dactylosporangium; species Dactylosporangium sp. NPDC049742. Next base: position 39,573 of record NZ_JBFANF010000088.1, read on the forward strand.
CGCCCGGAGCCACGCCGCCCGCCGCGGCAGCCGTCTGCTGCCGGAGCACGTCGAGTTCGCTGATCAACCCGACCAGGGTGTCCTGCTCGTCGACGACAGGCAGCGTGGTGATGGACTTCTGCTCCAGCAGCGCCACCGCGTCGGCCAGCGGCGCATCGGCACGTACGGTGTGCACCGGCGCAGTCATGATGTCTTTGGCGTGCATTGTCGGCTCCTCAGTGGTGCGGCCCCTCCGGCAGTTCGCCGGGTGGCGCCCGATCCGGCCAGGATGACGCCGAGGCCGGATCTCGCCTGCGCTTCTGCGCGTTTCGCGATCGGTTCGCGCGCCATTGCCGCTCGCTTCCCGTGCGGGAATCGGTGAAACCTTCCTGCCTCGCCGGGCCGGCCGCCGCGTTCTGCACGGCCGGCCGGCGGCGAAACCGTTGCGCACGAACTGGTTGTGGTCGATCACGACACTGCCGCCGGACTGCACGCCCGGCGTGTCGAACAGCACGCCGGCCGCCGCGTTGTCGCGGAACGTGTTGTGCGACACCGTGGTGCCGTCAGGGCAGCGCTGGATCAGCCCGGTGTTCCCTCGGTGTGGGCCGGTTCGATGTGCGCGTCGGACCCCGGGAACACCAGCGCCTCGTGGTCGGTGTCCAGCCAGCGGACCACGTACGGCGGGGTGCCGTCGTCGTGTCGCAGGGCGGTGATGACACCGATGCGCCGATGGTCTCCGACGTGCGTGCCTTCTTCGATGAGCCGGTCCCCGATGTGTGCTTGCACGGCAATCGTTTCCTCCGCATCGTTCCTACGATCGATTCCATTCCCCGGGCGCTGCGACTCATGCCGAGCCGAGCACCTGGCGGCTTCCTTCATGTGTCGGTCAGCGGTTCCTGTGCCGTGTCGGCCGCGCCGTCGCCGGTCGTGGTCTCGTGCGGACGGGCCAGCCGGGCCGCCCGCTCAAGGGACCGGTCGGGAGTTTCGTCGGTGCGGACCGTCGTCGCCTGCGGCCACGGGTCGGCGTGTGCGGCCACCGCGGCGGCGATGTGTTCGTCGGCGTCGGAGATCGCATGTGTTCGCTGGCGTAGGCGGGCGACGGCGACGGCCGGTGCGGCTTCGCAGCGCAGCTGCACGAGCGTGCTGCGGGTGCGTGCGGCGATTCCTGCGGCGGCGTCGCGGTGTGCTTCGCGGGTCCAGGAGGCGTCCAGGATCACGGATTCGCCGCGGTGGAGCAGCGCTTCGGCCCGGGCCAGGAGCTCAGCGTAGGTGCGTCCGGTCCAGTCCGGGGTGTAGATGCCTTCCTGATACGGCGCGGCCGCTGGTTCGCCGGGGGACAGGCTGGCCAGTTCCTTGCGGATCCGGTCGGTGCCGAGCAGGACGGCGCCGAGGCGGTCGGCGAGCCGCCCGGCGAGGGTCGTCTTGCCGGTGCCGGGCGTGCCCCCGACAAGGACCAGGGTGACCGCGCCGGCGCGTAGGTGCGAAACGGTCAGCTCGGCGTGCTCGGCCGCATCGGCGGCCGCGTGCCGGTCGCCCTGGGCGTGGCGGAGGCAGGCGACCTTGGCGCGGACGAAGGCGCGGTAGGCGATGTAGTGATGGCGGAGCGAAGCGGGTGCGGGATCTGCGGAGTATTCGGCGTACCAGTCCAGGAACCGCGCTCCGAGCGCCGGCGCGCCGAGGCGTTCGAGGTCCATGGCCAGGAACGCGGCGTCGTCGAGCCCGTCGAGCCGCCGTAGCTGGTCGTCGAACTCGATGCAATCCAGCACGCGGGGTCCGTCGTCGAGGCAGAAGATGTCGTCGGCGAGCAGGTCGCCGTGGCCGTCGACGATGCGTCCGGCCGCCATGCGGTCGGCCAGCAGCGGCTCCCGGCCGGTCAGGAAGTCGACGGTGCGTTGTTCGATCTCGCCGGTGAGGTCGTCATCGAGGACGCTTCCGCGGTACGGGCGGACCTGCGCGAAGCTGTCGGTCCAGCGGCCGAGGATCGCCGCCGTGCTGCCCTGCGCGGAGATCTCAGCAGAATGCCGGCTTGCGGCGTGGAAGGTGGCGACCAGCCGGGCCAGGCGCCGCACCTGATCGTCCACGGGGACACCCGCCCTGATTAGCGCCGCCAGCCGCCGATGTGCCGGCATCCGCCGCATCACCACCAGGTGATCGCAGAGCAGGCCGTCCGGGCCGTGCACGTCGGCGACGCCCAGATAGACGTCGGGGGCGATTCTGCGGTTGAGCTCGACCTCGCGCCGGCACACCGCCTGGCGGCGTTCGCGGGTGGTGAAATCCAGGAACCCCAGGCCGACCGGCTTCTTGAGCTTGTACGCCCGGTCCCCGACCAGGAACACGACCGCCGTATGCGTTTCGTGCACCGCCACGAACGGCTCACCCGAACCGCTAGAAGCGTTCCCCACCGGAAACGACACGCCACCACCTCATCGTTCGGCCGCACTGGTTCCGTTCGCCCCGTGGTTCCCCGGCCAGGGCGACCCATGCCGACCAGAGTGAACGCAGAACAACTGGGGAGATGAGGACCGGTAGCTGTTTCCGGCCGGACGGGAGGGGGTGAGGATTCCCATGACCGGCTTGTGCACCGACATGTACGAGGTGCGGATGGCGGCGGCCTACCTGCGCCGGGCGATGGCCGGGCCGGCGACGTTCAGCCTGTTCGTCCGGCGTCTGCCGGCGGACCGCGGGTTTCTGGTGGCGGCAGGACTGGCGGAGGCGCTGGACTTCCTCGAGGGTTTCCGGTTCGAGGAGGACGAGATCGAGTACCTGCGGCAGGCCGCCGCGTTGGATGCCAGGTCGTTGGCGGCCCTGCGCGAGATGACGTTCACCGGCGACGTGTGGGCCGTGCCGGAGGGGCGCCTGGTTTTCGCCGACGAACCGCTGCTGGAGGTCACCGCACCGTTCGCCGAGGCGCAGTTGGTCGAGACCGCAGTGCTCAACGCGGTCACGTTCGGCACGACGGTGGCCAGCAAGGCGGCCCGCTGCCGGCTCGCCGCGCCGGACGCCGAACTGATCGACTTCGCGTTCCGCCGCACCCAGGGCCTGGGCGCGGCGGCGACCGTGGCGCGGTGCTCGGCGATCGCCGGCTTCGCAGCGACCAGCAATCTTGCCGCCGCCCGCCGGTACGGGCTGCGCCCGTCGGGGACGATGGCGCACTCGTACATCGAGGCATTCCCCGACGAGCGATCGGCGTTCCGCGCGTTCGCCACGGACTTCCCGGACAATCCGATCTTCCTGGTCGACACCTACGACACCGAGGCGGGGCTGCACGCCGCCGTGGACGTCGCGGCCGAACTGGGCCTGACCGGTCGGCTCGGCGTCCGGCTGGACTCCGGCGACCTCGCCGTGCTCGCCGGCCGAGCGCGGCAGATCCTCGACGCCGGAGGGCTGCGCCAGGCCATGATCGTCGCGAGCGGCGGACTCGACGAGCACGCCGTTGCCGCACTGGTCGCGCAGGGCGCACCGATCGACGCTTACGGCATCGGTACCAAGATGGGCGTCTCCGCGGACGCCCCGTCGCTCGACAGCGCCTACAAACTCGTCGCGTACGGCGACCGCCCGGTGATGAAGCTGTCCACCGGCAAGGTCACCTGGCCCGGCGCCAAACAGGTGTACCGGCATCCCCGCGCCGACGAGGGTGACGTGCTCGCCCTGCGCGAGGAGCCGGCTCCCTCCGGGTGCGAACCGCTGCTGGTGCCGGTCATGCTCGGCGGGCGGCGCACCGCACCGGGCGACCCGGTCGGCGAGCTCCGGGCGGCCCGGGACCGGTGCGCCACCGAACTGAACTGGCTGCCCGCGACCGCCCGGCGGCTGACCGGACCCGTGCCCGTGCCGGTGCACACCACCACACCGCTGCGCACGGTCGCCGCGCGGCTGACCGCAAAGCTCTGCGCCCCGCTGAGACACTACTCACCGGTCCATACCGGCTTGCCTGCCTGAACATCCGTCGGCATGAGCGCGGCTGGCCGGCCCGGTTCCCGGACGTGCCGATCGAACGGTGCGTCGTTCACGGCCCGGACGTGGAGCACGGCATCGTGGCCCTGACGCGGGACGCCTGCATGATGGTGGTGGCCGCGCGGAGCCGGCTCGAGACCGGCGTGCGGATCCTCGGCCCGGTCACAGGTGGACTGCTGCGTGATGCGGGCTGCCCCGTGGCGGTTGTCGCCGCGGCGGATCGGCTGCTGAGCGCGCCGAACGGCGACATCTGCGGGTAGACGATCGGGCACGTCGCCGGGGCTGCGCCGGGGTTAGGAGCCGCGTTACGACGGCCCGGGCCTCTCGTGGCGGACGACGGCGACGGGGCAGGCCGCGTGCTGGACGGCGGTGAGTGACACCGAGCCCAGCAGCAGCCCCGTGAACCCGCCGCGGCCGCGGGA
>NZ_JBFANF010000089.1:0-42604 GCF_040674675.1 Dactylosporangium sp. NPDC049742
ACGGCGACCTGCTGCACGTCAGGGTGCGCGGCCAGGACGGCCTGCACCTCACCCGGCTCGATCCGGAACCCGCGGATCTTCACCTGGTCATCGGCACGGCCTACGAACACCAGATCACCGCTCGTAGTCCACCGCGCCACGTCACCCGTGCGATACAACCGTTCGCTGTGCCCGAACGGGTCCGCGACGAACCGCTCCGCCGTCAACCGCCGCTGACCGACGTAACCGCGAGCCAAACCAGCACCGGCGACGTACAACTCACCGGCCACGCCCACAGGCACCGGCGACAACGCGTCATCCAGCACATAGACACGCGTGTTCACCACCGGACGGCCGATCGCCACCAACCCGGCCACGGCGTCACACCGCCACAACGTGGCGTCCACCGTCGTCTCCGTCGGACCGTACGAGTTGAACATCCGCCGACCCGGAGCCCACCGCGCCACCAGGTCCGGCGAGCACGCCTCACCAGCCACGATCAGCGTCACCGACGGGTCCACCGACGCGGGGTCGAGCATGCCGAGGACCGCGGGTGGGAGTGTCACCACGGAGACCCGCTCGCTCTTCAGCAGACCGACGAGCGCCGCGCCGAACCGCCGCTCGGCCGGGATTACGACCAGCGCCGCCCCTCGCAGCAGCGCCATCATCCATTCCCAGCCGAACGTGTCGAACCCGGCCGACGCGAACTGCCCAACCCGATCCCCGGGGCCGACGCCCAGCCAGCGTTCGTGACCTGCGACCAGGCTCGCAATGCCGGCGTGCGACACCAGCACGCCCTTCGGCACACCCGTCGAACCCGACGTGTAGATGCAGTAGGCCGGATGCGACGGCAACAGCCGCACGTTCTGGTCGAACGCCATCGGCAGGACCGTCTCGTCCAGCACCACGGCACCGTCAAACAGGCCTGCCGTCGCTGACGAGGCCAGCACAACGGTCGGGGCGGCGTCGGCCACCATGAACCGGACCCGCTCCACCGGATACTCCGGGTCGATCGGCAGATACGCACCACCGGCCTTCGCCACGCCGAGCAGCGCCACCATCAGGTCGATGCCGCGCTCCATGCAGACGCCGACCAGCCGCTCGGGACCAACACCCAGCCCGGCCAGCAGCGCAGCGACCCGATCCGACCGCGCATCAAGCTCGCCAAACGAGATCGTGACGCCGTCACACACCACCGCTGGGGCCTCCGGCGCCCGCGCCACCTGCACCGCGAACAACTGCGGAATCGTCAACGCATCCACGGACGCATCGGCCGTGGCGTTCCACTCGGAGAGCACGAGGGCGCGCTCGGCCGAACCCAGCGCGTCCACCGCGGAGATCCGCAGGTCAGGGTCGGCAAGTAGCGTCTCCAGCACCTGCACCCAGCGCCCGGCGATCGACGCGACGGTGTCGGCGTTGAAGAGGTCCGTGGCGCCGGTCAGGACGCCGCGCAGGCCGGCGGGGGTGCCGTCGGCGGCGAAGGTCTCGGCGAGGATGGTGTTGAGGTCGAACCTGGCCGAGACGTCGTCCGCCGCAGCGTCGAGTTCCTCGACGTCCACGCCGGGAAGGTCCACCACGGCGCCGGCGATGTTCTGGACGGTCAGCATCACCTGGAACAGGGCGTGCCGGGCCAGGGAGCGGCTCGGCGCCAGCTCCTCCACCAGCCGCTCGAACGGCACGTCCTGGTGCTCGAGCCCGGCCAGACTCGTCTCGCGGACCCGTGCCAGCAGCTCCGCGAACGTCGGGTCGCCGGAGACGTCGGTCCGCATCACCAGCGTGTTGACGAAGCTGCCGACGAGGTTGTCGAGGGCTTCGTCGGTACGGCCCGCGACCGGCGTGCCGATCGGGATGTCCGTGCCCGCGCCCAGCTTCGACAGCAGGACCCCGAGCCCGGCCTGCAGCAGCATGAACACCGTCACGCCCTGCTCCCGCGCCACCTCCAGCAACCGCGCGTGCAGCTCCGCACCCGTCTGCACCGGCGCCGTGAACCCACGATGACTCGCCACCGCCGGCCGCCGCCGGTCCACGGGCAGCGTCAGCTCCTCCGGCGCACCCGCCAGGGCCGCACGCCAGTACGCCACCTGCCGCGAGATCAGGCTGTCCGGGTCGGACTCGTCACCCAGCAGCTCCCGCTGCCACAGCGCATAGTCCGCGTACTGCACCGGCAACGGCACCCACACCGGCGCCTGCCCGGCCAGCCGTGCCTGGTAAGCCACCGACACGTCCGCCGCCAACGGCACCATCGACCAGCCGTCACCGGCGATGTGATGCACCACGACGACCAGCACCGAAGCGCCGGACCCGTCGCTGATCAGCGACGCCCGGATCGGCACCTCGACCGCCAGGTCGAACGCGTGCCGGGTCGCCACGGCCACCTCGGCACGGACCTCGGCGGGGTCCGCGTGGAGCAGTTGCAGCCGCCAGTCCAGGTCGTCGACGGCGATGACGTGCTGGTAGGGCAGGCCGTCCGGGGCGGTGCGGAACACCGTGCGCAGCGCCTCGTGCCGGCCGATGACGTCGCGGAGCGCCGCCTCGAGCGCCGCCGTGTCGAGGTCGCCGGACAGGCGCAGCGTGACCGGGTCGTTGTATGTCGCGCTGGGGCCTTCCAGCTGGCCGATGAACCACAGCCGCTGCTGCGCGGAGGACAACGGCAGCCGCTCGGGACGCACCCACGGGACCAGCGGCTGCCGGGCCGATGCCGCGCTCGCCAGCCGGCCGGCCAGTGCGACCGGCGTCCGGGCCTCGAACAGCACCCGGAGCGGCAGTTCGACGTCGAAGACCGCCCGGACCCTGCTGACGAGACGCACCGCGAGCAGCGAGTGCCCGCCGAGGGCGAAGAAGTCGTCGTCGACCCCGACCGTGTCGAGCCCGAGGACTTCGGCGAACGCGAGGCACAGCAGCTCCTCGTGCACGCTGCCCGGCCCGCGTCCGGCCCCGGCGTTCGCCGCGAAGTCGGGCGCGGGCAGCGCCTTGCGGTCGAGCTTGCCGTTCACGGTGACCGGGAGCGCGTCGAGCGTCACGACGGCGGCTGGCACCATGTACTCCGGCAGTCGCACCGCGGCGAACTCCCGCAGCGCCGCACCGTCGGCGGCGCCGACGACGTACGCGACAAGCCGCCCATCCCGGGCCAGCACCGCGACCTGGTCCACGTCCGGGTGCTGCGCCAGGACCGCTTCGACCTCGCCGGGCTCGATCCGGAACCCGCGAATCTTCACCTGCTCGTCCGAGCGGCCCAGATACACCAGGTTGCCGTCCGTGTCCCAGCGGACCACGTCGCCGGTGCGGTACAGGCGACCACCATCACCGAACGGGTCCGCGACGAACCGCTCCCCCGTCAACCCGGCACGGTTGTTGTACCCGCGGGCCAGCTGGACGCCGGCGAGATACAGCTCGCCCGCGACCCCAGCCGGCACCGGAGCGAGCCGGTCGTCCAGGACGTAGGTGCGGGTGTTGAAGACCGGCTTGCCGATCGGCACCACCGGAGAACCGTCCGCCACCACCTCGAACTCGGTGACGTCCACAGAAGCCTCGGTCGGGCCGTACAGGTTGAACAGCCCGACGCCGGGCAGCACCTGGAAGAACCTGTCCCGCGCGGCCGCACCGAGGGCCTCGCCGGAGCACACCACCCGCCGCAGGTCCACGCAACCGGCGGCCTCCGGGGTGGCGAGGAACGCTTCCAGCATCGGCGGCACGAAGTGCACCGTGTCGACCCGCTCCGACCGGATCAGCTCGGCGACATACGCCGGGTCGCGGTGACCGTCGGGGCGGGCGATCACCATCACCGCGCCCTGGATCAGCGGCCAGAACAGCTCCCACACCGACACGTCGAACCCGAACGGCGTCTTGTGCAACACCCGGTCCCCCGGCTGCAGCCCGAACCGCGCCTGCATCCACACGAGACGGTTGACGATTCCGGCGTGCGGGACCACCACGCCCTTGGGCTGTCCCGTCGACCCAGACGTGTAGATGACGTAGGCCGGGTTCGCCGGCAGCACCGGCACGTCCTCGGCGGGCGACAACCCGCTCGCGTCCGTCTCTTCCGTGACCACGTAGGCCGCGTCCGCGGTCATCAGCGCCACCCGCGACTCCGGCAGGTCCGGGTCGATCGGCAGGTACGCCGCCCCCGCCTTCAGCACGCCCAGCAGCGCCACCACCATGTCCACGCCACGGGGCAGGCGGACACCCACCACCGACTCGGGGCCGACACCACGGTCGGTCAACAGCCGCGCCAGCCGCGCCGCACGGTTGTTCAGCTCCGCGTACGAGACCGACTCGCCCTCGAAGACCAACGCAGCGGCGTCCGGCGTCCGCGCCACCTGGGCCGCGAAGAGCGAGTGCAGCGTCGCGTCGGCGACCGGGACGCCGGTGTCGTTCCACTGCACCAGCAGGCGGTCCAGGGCGGCGGCGTCGAGCGCGTCGATGCCCGACAGCGGGGTGGCTCCGCCACCGGCGAGGCCGGTATCGAGCGCGGACACGAGGCCGGCGACCACCGTGTGCAGCATGTCGGCGACCGCCCGCGGGTCGATCGGCCCGACCGCGTCGACGACGAACCCGAAACCGTCGCCGTTGTCGTCGACCGCCACGGACAGCGGGTAGTTGGTCCGCTCGCGGAGGAACACCTGCCGCACGCCGTCGAACAGCACCGCCGAATCCGGGCGGGCGGTGTTGTGGCGGTAGTTCAGCAGCGTGGTGAACAGCGGCTCGTCCGAGGGCAGCGCGCTGGCCCGTTGTGCCAGGGCGAGCGGGGCGTGCTCGTGCTCCAGCAGCCCCGCCAGCTGGCCGCGCATCGCCGTGACGGCGGCGACGGCGTCGAGGTCGGCGGTCGGCACCCGGACGGGGAGCGTGTTCATGAACAGGCCCGGCACCCGGTCGGCGCCGGCACCGGCGTTCAGGCGGCCCAGCAGCACGGTGCCGAACACGACGTCGTCGCGGCCGGACATCACCGCCAGGGCCCGCGCCCAGGCCACGTGCATGACGGTCGCCGGGCTGACGCCCAGCTGCCGGGCCGCGTCGCGCAGCCGTGCGCCGAGCTCCGGGGCGAGCGCCGCGTGTGCGGTGACGACGTCGGTGCCGTCGCGGCGCACGTCGCTGATGCCGAAGGCCGCCGTGGGCTCGTCGACCCCGGCCAGCAGCCGGCGGAAGTGGTCCTCGTGGGCGGCGCCCGGCAGGCCGGCCCGGGTCTGTGCGACGAAGTCGCGGTACGGCAGCGGCTCCGGCAGCTCGTCGCCGTGGCCGGCCAGGATCGCCTTCGCCTCGTCCTGGAGGATCTCGAGTGTCGTGTGGTCCTGCACGACGTGGTGCATCAGGATCAGGCCCAGCCACCGGCCGTCGGCGCGCTCCGCGATCCGCAGGTCGAGCAGCGGGGCGGTGCGGAGATCCCGGACCAGCCCGACCGACGCGATCAGGTCGGCGAGCGGGTCGGCGCCGCCGCCGAGGCCGGCCTCGGTGACCGGCAGGGTGGCCGAGCGCCGCACGACCTGCACCGGTGCCCGCAGCCCTTCCCAGTGCACCGAGGTGCGGAACACGTCGTGCCGCTCGATGATCTGCCCGAGCGCCGCGATGAACCGGTCGAGCCGGTCACGGTCGTCGAACTCGATCGCGAGCGGCGTGACGTAGACGTCCTCGCCGCCGTCGGCGAGGAGGTGGTGGAACAGGATGCCTTCCTGCAGCGGCGTGAGCGGGTAGATGTCCTTCACGTTGCCGGCGCCGCCGGGGACCGTGCCGACCACCGTCTGGATCTCGGCATCGGTCAGCTCCACCAGCGGCAGCATGTCCGGCGTGATCGCCTTCGCCTCCGCCGGGATGCGGTTCGCCGGTGCCTGCGTGGTCGCCGTGCGGGCGACCGCCGCCAGCCGGGCCGGGGACGGGGCGTCGAACAGCGCCCGAACGGGCACCGAGATGCCGTGCGTCCGGAGCCGTTCGGACAGGCGCACCGCGAGCAGGGAGTGCCCGCCGAGGGCGAAGAAGTCGTCGTCGACGCCGACGGCGTCGACGCCCAGGACGTCGGCGAACGCGAGGCACAGCAGTTCCTCGCGGGCGTCGGCCGGTCCACGACCCACACCGGCGGCCGCGGCGAAGTCGGGTGCGGGCAGCGCCTTACGGTCGAGCTTGCCGTTCACCGTGACCGGCAGCGCGTCGAGGGTCACGACGGCCGAAGGCACCATGTACTCCGGCAACCGTTCGCCTGCGAACGTCCGCAGCGTCGGGCCGTCGGCGGCACCGACAACGTACGCCACAAGCCGCCCATCCCGAGCGAGCACCGCGACCTGGTCCACGCCGGGGTGCTGCGCCAGCACCACCTCGACCTCGCCCGGCTCGATCCGGAACCCGCGGATCTTCACCTGCTCGTCCGAGCGGCCCAGGTAGACGAGATTGCCGTCCGCGTCCCACCGGACCACGTCGCCGGTGCGGTACAGGCGGCCACCATCACCGAACGGGTCCGCCACGAAACGGTCCGCCGTCAAACCCGGACGGTTCGCGTAGCCACGGGCCAACTGGACACCGGCCAGGTACAACTCCCCAGCCACGCCCGCCGGGACCGGTGCGAGCCGGTCGTCAAGGACGTAAGTGCGGGTATTGAAGACCGGCTTGCCGATCGGCACCACCGGCGAACCATCCGCCACCACCTCGAACTCGGTGACGTCCACCGACGCCTCGGTCGGGCCGTACAGGTTGAACAACCCGACGTCCGGCAGCACCTCGAAGAACCGATCCCGCACGCTCGCGCCCAGCGCCTCACCGGAGCACACCACCCGGCGCAGACCCACGCACGACCCAGCCTCCGGTGCGGCGAGGAACGCCTCCAGCATCGACGGCACGAAGTGCACCGTGTCGACCCGCTCCGACCGGATCAGGTCCGCCACGTACGCCGGATCCCGGTGACCCTCAGGGCGGGCAATCACCATCACCGCACCCTGGATCAACGGCCAGAACAGCTCCCACACCGACACGTCGAACCCGAACGGCGTCTTGTGCAGAACACGGTCCCCCGGCTGCAGCCCGAACCGGGACTGCATCCACACGAGACGGTTCACGATGCCGGCGTGCGACACCACCACGCCCTTGGGTTGCCCGGTCGAGCCGGATGTGTAGATGACGTACGCCGGGTTGTCCGGCAACACCGGCACATCGCCGACCGGCGGTAGCCCCGACGCGTCGAGCTCCTCTGTCACCACGAAGGCGGCGTCCGCGGTCATCAACGCCATCCGCGACTCCGGCAGGTCCGGGTCGATCGGCAGATAGGCGGCGCCGGCCTTCAGCACACCCAGCAGGGCGACGACCAGGTTTACGCCGCGGTGCAGGCGGACACCCACCACGGACTCCGGGCCGACGCCGTGGTCGATCAGGTGCCGCGCCAACCGCGACGCCCGGTCGTCCAGCTCCGCGTACGACACCGGTACACCGTCGAAAACGACGGCAGGGGCATCCGGCGTCCGCGCCACCTGCGCCGCGAACAACGCCGGCAACGTCGAGGCCGCCACCGGGACAGCGGTGTCGTTCCACTCCACCAGCACGCGGTCCAGCGACGCCGGGTCCAGGACGCCGACCTGGGACAGCGACGCCTCCGCGTCGCCGTCCAGCGCGCGTTCCAGGGCCGTCACCACGCCGTCGAGCGCGACGGACACCATCGCCGCCACGGCGGCCGGGTCGATCGGTGCGACGGCGTCCACGATCACGCCGAGGCCCGCACCGTTGTCGTCGACGACGACCGACAGCGGATAGTTGGTGCGCTCGCGGACGAGGAGCGTCCTGATGCCGGCCAGTTCGACGGCGCCGGGCCGGTTGTGCCGGTAGTTCAGCATCGAGCTGAACAGCGGCGTGTCCGACGGCAGTCCGCTCGCCCGCTGCGCCAGCGTCAGCGGCACGTGCTCGTGGGCCAGCAGGCCGGCCAGCTGGCTCCGCATGCCGGCGACCGCGGACAGGACGCCGGTGCCGCCGGTGCGGACCCGGACCGGCAGCATGTTCATCAGCAGCCCGGACCTGCGGTCCGAGCCGGTCCCGGCGTTCATGCGGCCGAGGAGCATCGTGCCGAACACGACGTCGTCGCGGCCGGAGACCACGGCCAGCACCCGGGACCACGCGACGTGCGTGATCGTCGCCGGGCTGGCGCCCAGCCGGCGGGCGACGTCGCGCAGCCGGTGCACCACGCCGGCGTCGAGGTCGATGGTGGCCGTCGCCAGCCCGGACCCGTCGCCGCGCACGTCGGTCACGCCGAACGCGGCGGTCGGCTCGTCGACGCCGGCCAGCAGCTCCCGGAAGTGGGCGTCGTGGCTGTCGCTCGACAGCCCGGCCCGGGTCTGGGCGACGAAGTCGCGGTACGGCACCGGTTCGGTCAGCGCGTCGGCGCGACCGGCGAGGATGGCGCCGATCTCGTCCTGCACGAGTTCGAGCGTGGTGTGGTCCTGCACGATGTGGTGCAGCCGCAGCAGCCCGAGGCAGCGCCCGTCGGCGCGCTCGGCGACGTGCAGGTCGAGCAGCGGCGCCCGGCCGAGGTCCATCACCAGCCCGACGGCCGACACCAGCGCCGCGGCCGGGTCCGGGGTGTCCTCGGCGAGGCTGACCGGGGTGACCGGCAGCGCCGCTGAGCGCAGCACGACCTGGACGGGCTCGCGGAGCCCGGTCCACAGCACCGCCGTGCGGAACACGTCGTGCCGGTCGATCACCTGCTGCAGCGCGGCGGCGAACGCGTCGACGCGGGTGCGGTCGTCGAACTCCAGGACGAAGGGGGTGACGTACGCGTCGTCGCCGCCGCCCGCCAGCAGGTGGTGGAACAGCAGGCCTTCCTGCAGCGGGGCGAGGGGGTAGACGTCGGCGACGTTGGCCGCTCCCCCGGGCACGGCGGACAGCACCGCGTGCAGCTCCGCGTCGGTCAGGTCGACCAGCGGCAGCATCTGCCGGGTGATGACCTCCGCGCCCGGCGGGATCAGGTTGTCCGGGACCGCCGCGGTGACGGGTCCGGCCACGGCGGCAAGCCGGGCCGGTGACGGTGCGTCGAACAGCACCTGCGGCGACACGGAGACTCCCCGGGCGCGCAGCCACTCCATCAGCCGGGCGGCGAGGAGCGAGTGCCCGCCGAGGCTGAAGAAGTCGTCGTCGACCCCGACCGCCGGGAAGCCGAGGATCTCGGCGAATCCCTGGCACAGCAGTTCTTCCCGGGCGTTCGCCGGCGCGCGCCCGGGTGCGGCGGCGGCGAAGTCCGGTGCGGGCAGCGCCTTGCGGTCGAGCTTGCCGTTGGCGGTGACCGGCAACGCGTCGAGCGTCACGACGGCGGCGGGCACCATGTACTCCGGCAGCCGCGTCGCAGCGAACTCCCGCAACGCTCCACTGTCGACGGTGCCCACGACGTACGCCACGAGCCGCCCGTCGCGGGCGAGCACCACGACGTGGTCGACGTCAGGGTGCTGCGCCAGGACCGCTTCGATCTCGCCGGGCTCGATGCGGAACCCGCGGATCTTCACCTGGTCGTCGGACCGGCCCAGGTAGACGAGGTTGCCGTCGGTGCTCCACCGGACGACGTCGCCGGTGCGGTACAGGCGACCACCGTCGTCGAACGGGTCCGCCACGAACCGGTCAGCGGTCAGACCCGGACGGTTCGCGTAGCCACGGGCCAACTGGACACCGGCCAGATACAGCTCCCCAGCCACGCCCACCGGGAGCGGCGCGAGCCGGTCGTCCAGCACGTACACCCGGGTGTTGGACACCGGGCGGCCGATCGGCACGACCGGCGAACCGTCCGCGACGGCCTCGAACTCGGTGACGTCGACGGAGGCCTCGGTCGGGCCGTACAGGTTGAACAACCCTGTGCCGGGCAGGACCTCGAAGAACCGGTCCCGCACGGCCGCGCCGAGGGCCTCGCCGGAGCACACGACCCGGCGCAGGCCCACGCACGCGGAGGCCTCCGGGGTGGCGAGGAACGCCTCCAGCATCGACGGCACGAAGTGCACGGTGTCGACCTGGTCGTCGAGGATGAGGTCGGCCACGTAGGCGGGGTCGCGGTGGCCGCCCGGGCGGGCGATCACCATGACGGCGCCCTGGATGAGTGGCCAGAACAGCTCCCACACTGAGACGTCGAACCCGAACGGCGTCTTGTGCAGCACGCGGTCCCCAGGCTGCAGCCCGAACCGGGACTGCATCCACATGAGACGGTTGACGATCCCGGCGTGCGACACGACGACGCCCTTGGGCTGTCCCGTCGAACCCGACGTGTAGATGACGTACGCCGGGTTGCCCGGCAGCACCGGTACATCCTCAGCGGGAGCCAAGCCGGACGCGTCGGTCTCGTCGGTGACCACGTAGGCGGCGTCCGCCGTCATCAACGCCACCCGCTCGGCCGGCAGGTCCGGGTCGATCGGCAGGTACGCCGCGCCGGCCTTCAGCACACCCAGCAGGGCGACGACCATGTCCACACCGCGGTGCAGTTGAACACCCACCACGGACTCCGGACCCACGCCCCGCTCGATCAGCAGCCGTGCCATCCGTGCCGCGCGGTCGTCCAGCTCGGCGTACGACACCGGTACACCCTCGAACACCAGCGCGGGAGCGTCCGGCGTCCGCGCCACCTGCGCCGCGAACAGCTCCGGCAGCGTCGCGTCCGCGACCGGGACCGCGGTGTCGTTCCACTCCACCACCACCCGGTGCAGCTCGGCGTCGTCGAGCAGCGGGATGTCGCCGACCGCGGCGTCGGGGGCGGCTTCGGTGAACCAGTCCAGCACCCGCAGGAAGTGCCGGCCGACGGTCTCGCCCGCCGCCTCGTCGTGCAGGTGCCGGTTCAGCTCCATGGTCGCGAAGATCTCGTCGACCGCCGACCGGTAGTACACGTTGAGCCGCAGTTCGTCGACGGGGCCGGTGACCATGCCGGTGTACGTCGCGGCGCAGTTGCCGAACCGGGCCGGGTGGTTGAGCGGCAGGACGTTGACGACCGTGTCGAACAGCAGGCCGCCGCCGACGAGCCCGAGGTCGGCCATGGCGTCGGTGTACTGGTACCGCTGGTGCCGCAGCCCGCCCCGGATCGACCGCGCGACCTGACCGAGGAGGTCCGCGACCGACGTGTGCGGGGTCACGGCGACCCTGACCGGCACGATGTTGGCGGTCATGCCGGGGATGCCGAGCTCGCGCAGCTGCGTGCGGCCATTGACGGCGACGCCGAGGACGATGTCCCGGGCGCCGGTGACGCGGTGCCGGTAGGCGGCCGCGGCGGCGACCACCAGGCCCGCGAAGGTGGTGCGCAGCCTGCGCGCCGCGCCGGTCAGGGCGACGGTGTCGCCCGTGCCGATGTCGTGCCGGTGCTGCACCGGCCGGTCCGCCAGCCGGCTGGTCTGGTGTCCCCGCGTCACGCCCGGTTCGGGGGCGCCGGACAGGACGTCGAGCCAGTGGCCGCGGTCCCGGTCGCGGCCGTCCGACCGCCGGTACTCCTCGTCGGACTCCAGCAGCACCGACAGCGGCGCCAGGGGGCTGCCGACGGGTGCGCCGCCGTCGACCAGCCCGCCGAACACCTCGGCGAGGCGGTGCCCGAAGGCCGACATGCCGGACCCGTCGACGGCGAGGTGGTGCGCCCGCTGGAACCAGATGGTGTGCTCGTCGTCCAGCCGCAGGACGGCGTTGCCGGTGAGCCAGTCGCCGAGCAGGTCGACCGGCCGGTTGACGTCGGTCCACATCCACCGCTCGGCGGCCGCCCGCGGGTCGGCCTCGGAGCGCAGGTCGACGACCTCGATGGGGTAGGCGGCGGTGGGCGCGACGTACTGCCGCGGGGTCCCGCCGTCGAGGCGGAGCCGGATCCGGTACGCGTGGGCCTCGTCGAGCGTGTGCCGCAGCGCGTCGGCGAACAGCTCGACGTCGAGCGCACCCCGCAGCTCCGTGTACTCGCCCAGGTTGTACGCCGGGCTCGCGGGGGCGAACTGCTGGGCGTACCAGACGCCGAGCTGCCCGGACATCAGCTCCCGGAGTTCGTGCTCAGACCCACCCATGACGGTCAACCCCAAATCCTCGACACGACAACGCGGTTTGGTTCGGACAAGGTCAGTGCGACGGCGGGGCGCCGGCCGCCTCGACGACGAGGTCGGCGAGTTCGGCGAGGTTCTCCACGTCCCAGATGTGGCTCGGTTCGATGTTCACGCCCCACGCCTCGTCGATCTCGCCGCAGAGCGCGAAGGCGTACACCGACTCCAGGCCGTACCGGGCGAGGTCCGCCTCGGCGTCGATGGCCTCCGGCGGCTCCTCGAGGTAGTGCGCGACGCGTGCGACGAGCCAGCCGCGGACGGCGTCGCGCGTCGGCGCGGCGCCGGTCATCTGTTCGGTCATCGGTCTCCTCCAGGGCCTGGCGTGGGCCGTGCGGTCAGGTCGAGCGGTGCGCCGCCGCGGTGGCGTTCGGCGGCGGCGGCGAACAGGTGCTCCTCGGTGCGTTCGCGTTCGGCGTCGGTGAGGACGGCACCGCCGTCGAGGCGGCCGGCCAGCCGGTCGAGGACGCCGAGCAGTTCGGGTTCGCCGGGCCGGTCGCCGCCGTGCTCCCACACGGCGAGCGCGGACGCCGCCGCGAGCAGCACCGTGTACCGGTGCGCGAGGGTGACGCGGTACCGCGGTGGCACGGCCGCACTCTGCTCCCGCAGTGACCGCAGTTCGTCGCGGAAGCGGGCAACGAACCGGCCCACCGGCCCACCGTCCGGTTCCCGGCCGGCGATCGCACCGATGACGGGGTCGCCGCCCGGCTGGGCGGGGACGGCCCGATGCAGGTCCAGCGGTGGGAGGTCGCCGCCGAGCCGGAACAGCCGCGGATCGGCCGGCGGGTCCTGCGGCGCGTGAAGTCCGGCCGGCCGGGCGAGATGCGGGAGGACGGCCGGCAGGCAGGCGGTGCCCGGCAGCTGGATGACGGCGGCCGCCGCAAGGTCACGGGTCATCTTCTGGAAGATCGCGTAGGTGCCCTCGCGCAGGTACCCCTGGGCGCCGAGCACCGAGCGCAGGTCCTCGCACGCGTCGAGGGCGAGTCGCGACGTCAGATACCGGGCCGCGGGGGCGTACACGGCGGCGGCCGGCGACAGGTGCACCGCGCGCAGCGTCACCGCCGCGAGGGCGTCGGCCGCCAGCAGGTCCGCGTAGGCGCGGGCGATGACGGCGCGGACGTACGGGATGTCGGCGGCGGTCGCGCCGTAGAGCCGGCGGCCGGCCGCGAACCCGAGCGCGCAGCGCAGCGCGGTGTCGAGCGGGCCGACGGTGCACGACGCCAGGACCGCCAGGACGAGCTGCGTCGCCCGGGCCGTGCCGTCGGGCCGGGCGTCGTCACCGATGAGCGTGTCGGCGGGCACCGCGCAGTCGCGCAGCTCCACGCCGCCGAGGACCACGCCGCGCAGCCCGGTGCTGCCGCGGCGCGGCAGGTCCCGCACGCCGGTGGCGCGCAGGTCGGCGCGGGACACCAGGAAGCGGCGGCGGCCGGGCGACTCGGTGGTGCCGGCGGTCAGCACGGCCGCGTCGGCCCCGGCGAGGTTCGCGACGAGCTCGTGGCGGCCGTCGAGCCGCCAGCGCCCGGTCTCCCGCCGGGCGGTGCCGGCCGCGGCGCTGTCCTCGTCGGGCTCCCGCAGGGCGGTCGCGATCCTGCCGCCGGCCAGGAGCAGGTCGGCGGTCTGGCGCCGCTGGTCCTGCGTGCCGGCCGCCCAGACGGCGGCGGATCCGGCGAACGAGCCGAACGCGTGGCCGACGGCCAGGCTCGGGTCGCGCCGCCACAGCGTGCGGTGGACGGCGGCGAGATGGTCGGCGCGTTCGAGGCGGCCGCCGAGGTGGGCGGGGACGGACTCGGCGTGCACGTTGAGCCGGTCGAGCAGCCGCTCACCCTCGGCCAGCATCTCCAGCCGCTCGTCGGCGTGGATGACGGCGGCGTGACCGACCGGGTTCGCGGTGTCCCACGGGTCGCCGAGCAGCGCATCGAGCTCCTCAGCGCGCATCGGCACCCCCGCCGGCAACCGACGGCCGGTCGAACGCCACGGCCGGCATCGGGTCGCCGAACGGCGTCACCGGGGTGCCTCGCTCGACGGCGTCGGTGACCGCCCGCACCAGCGCGTCGTCGATCTGCTCGTCGCCGGGGGCGGCGGCCGGCGGCGGCGTCCGCAGGGTGCGGGCGAGCCGGGCCAGCAGCGCGCGGAGCGCGGCCCGCGCCCACAGGGCGTCCTCCCACAGGGGTTCGCCGCGGTGCGCGGTCTGCCCGGCGCTCCACGCATGCAGGCAGGCGGCGCCGGCGTAGCAGAGTTCGTAGGCGGCGGCGAGCTCGTACGCGGCCATGGCCGGCCGGGCCGCGAGCCGGGTGCCGGCCATCCGCGCGTGCAGCAGGTCGGCGAGTCCGCGGAGCGCGGCGGCCTGGTGCGCCAGGCCGAGCGTCGCGTCGCCGGCAGCGAGGTCCGCGGCGCCGGCGCTGGCGGCGAGGGACGCGGCGCCGGCGCTGGCGGCGAGGGACGCGGCGAGCCGCGGGAGTGACTGGACGAGGGAGCAGCCGTGGCGCGAGACGAGCGTCAGCGCCGCCGGGTGCAGGGCCCGCACCGGCGAGCCGACGGCCGTGGCCTGCCGCAGCCCGTCGGCGTCCACGGCCGCGTCGGCGTAGCCGCGCACCAGACGGGGGAACTGCTGGATCAGCGCGGCCCGGTTGACGGGCGTGCTGCCGTCGAAGATCGAGACGACCTGGTGGTCGCGCCGCACCTTCTGGAACGCGCCGGTCCCGCCGGCAGCCGTCCCGCCGGCGGCGGTCAGCACGGCGTGCTCGCCGAGCAGGTCCGCCAGCCCCGCCAGACTCGCGTCGACCAGCGTCGGGGCGAGGCCCTTGACCACGGCGGAGACGACGCTCATCTCGGCGGTCAGGCCGTGGATGGCGCGGCTGCTGACCAGCGCGGCCGCCTCGACCGCGGCGAGGAACGCGGCGCAGCGGGCCAGTACCGGGGCGTGCGGCGCGTGCTGACGGCCGGGCCGGGTCGCGAGGTGGCGGGCGGCGAGCCGGACGGCGTGCTCGCCGGCGCCGAGCGACAGCACCGCGCACATGGTCCGGGTCAGCTGCAGCGCGCGCAGCACCGTCTCGACGCCCGACCCTTCCGCGCCGATACGGGCGCCGGCCGGGATGTCGGCGCCGGCGAACTCGATGCCGGACACGTCGAGGCCCCGGTTGCCGTGCGTCGGTGCCTTCGGCAGTACCCGCCAGGTGCCGGGCGCCGCCGTGGTCTTGTCGAACAGCACGAGGCTGTGGCCGCGCGCGCCGCCGCGTGGGCTGGTGCGGGCCAGCACGGTGAGCAGCCGCGCGCGGGTGGCGTTGTTGATCGGCCACTTCACGCCGTCGAGCCGGTAGCCGCCGCCGTGCGGGGCCGCGGTGCATGCGCCGTTGGTCAGGTCGGCGCCGTGCTCCCGCTCCGACAGCGCCCAGCTCACCACGGCGCCGTCGAGCACCAGTCCGGCGACGCGGGCGGCCTGGTCCGCGCGCCCGGCGATCCAGACCGGTGCGACGCCCAGGTACGTCTTGGCGTGCGCGACGGCGGTGCTCACGTCCCGGCGCGCGACCGCCCGCCAGAGCCGCAGCAGCAGTTCATGGTCGGCGAGCCTGCCACCGGCCTCGACGGGCACGTAGTAGCCGGCCAGCCCGAACGCGTCGAGCCGGGCGCAGATCGTGGCCGGGAACGCCTCCGCGGCGTCGAGCGCCGCGACCTCGCGGGCAGTGCTGTCAGGATCGCCGAGCATCTCTTCCAGGACCGTCACGACCGTCCTGGCCCCCGTGGCCGGCGCCGTCACCGCGGTTCGACCGCTATCAGCCGCTGTACCTGTGGATCCAGCACGCTGTGCAGCGCCGCGACCTGACCGGCGAGGAACTGTTCACGCATCGCGCGGCGCTGGATCTTCCCGCTCGTCGTGCGGCGGACGGTGCCCCGGCGGACCAGCACGACGTTGCGGACGGGCACGCCGAACGAGGTGGTGAGGTGCCGCAGGACGTCGTTGGCGACGCCCGGCAGGTCACCGGCCGGCACCCGCGGGTCGACCTCGTGGATCACGACGATGCGCTCGTCGGGCGCGTCGACGCCGAAGGCCGCGCCGACGAACCCGTCGAGGGCGGCGTTCGCCAGCCGGGCGTGCTGCTCCAGGTCGTGCGGGAACAGGTTGCGCCCCCGGACGATCACCATCTCCTTGGTCCTGCCGGTGATGAACAGTTCGCCGTCGACGACGGCGCCGAGGTCGCCGGTGCGCAGCCAGCCGGGCGCGTCGTCCGGCTCGCCGTCCAGACGCGCCTGGAAGATCTCGGTGGAGAGCTCCGGCTTGTCCCAGTAACCCCGGCCGATCGCCGCGCCCCGCAGCCAGATCTCGCCGATCGCCGTGTCCGGCAGCGCCGCGCGGGTCTGCGGGTCGACGACGCGCAGCTCGTGGGCGCCGGGCGCGCCGACACCGACGACCTCCTTGCCGGTGCCGCCGGTGCTGCGCACCAGCCGCGGGTGCCCGGCGGTCTCCGCCTCGCGGGGGTCGACGACGAGCACGGCCGGCTGCCGGTCGCGCGGGCAGGAGGACACGAAGACCGCCGTCTCCGCCATGCCGTACCCGGGCGTGAAGATCTCCGGCCGCAGGCCGACCCGGGCGAACCGCTTCGCGAACGCGGCCATCGTTGGCGCGTGGATGGGCTCCGACCCGTTGATGAACGAGCTCATCGCCGACAGGTCGAGGCCGTCGAGGTGCTCGTCCTTGATGAGCCGCAGGCACAGGCCGAATGCGAAGTTGGGCCCGGCGGTCACCGTGGCGCCGAACCGGTCCAGCATCCGCAACCACTCCACCGGCCGCCGGACGAACTCCCCCGGCGACATCAGCACCGACGGGACGCCGTGCAGCAGCGCGACGGTGAGCTGGCCGAAGAGGCTGAAGTCGTGGTGCAGCGGCATCCAGTTGCCGAACACGTCACCCGGCGCGCCGAGGCCGGCGAACCTGCGCAGCGCCGCGATGTTCGCCAGGACGTTGCCGTGGTCGAGCATCACGCCCTTGGGCGAGCCGGTGGACCCGGAGCTGTACTGCAGCACGGCGAGCATGTCGGGTGACACGTTGCGGGCGGGCCGCGCCGCCGGGTCGCCGGTGCCCGCGTCGCCGGGCGCCTCGACGGGGACGTGGCCGAGTCCGTGGGAGCGGAGCCGCTCGACGACCGCGTCCCGGTCGGCGCCGGTGGCGTACACCAGCGCCGGCGTGCAGTCCGCGACGATCACCGCGACCCGCTCCGCGGCGACGGGCGAGCCGGCGAGCGGCGGCGTCGGCACCGCGACGAGCCCGGCGAGCATGCACGCCAGGTACAGCTCGACGAACTCGGTGCCGGTCGGCAGCGAGATCAGCACCCGCTCGCCGGGGGCCAGCCGGGCCGCGAGCGCATCCGCGCGCAGACCGGCTCGCCGGGCGAGCTCCGCATAGGTGAGGGCGGGGTGCTCGGTCTCGTTCGAGCCGCGGTACAGCGTCAACGCCATCGCGTCGGCGTGCCGCCCGGCCTGGTCGAGAAAGGCGGCGCCAACGGCCCGGCGACCTGCATCGTCGATGATCATGGCTGTCCTCCTTCTGCGGGCTGTGCCGTCACCGCGCCCATCGCGGCCCGGCCGGGTGGCTCAGGCGGTCTGACGCTCGAGGTCCTGCCGCTCCATCGCCTCGATGAGGCTCTTGGGGCGCATGTCGGTCCAGTTCTTCTCGATGTACTCGAGGCACTCCTCGCGCCCCGCCTCGCCGAACACGGTGGTCCAGCCCTTCGGGACATTCGCGAAGACCGGCCACAACGAGTGCTGCCCTTCGTCGTTGACCAGGACGAGGAACCTGCCGTCGGGATCGTCGAACGGGTTCATGACGCCGCCCTTTCTCAAGGCACAGGAGTGGGGATCGCGCCGGATCTCGTCCGGCGCCGCGACGCTACAACAGGATTCCGCCGTTCAGTCGTGTGAACGCGGCGGCGTCCTCGCCCACGACGCACACCGCGGACGGACCCGCTATGCAACCCGCGGGCGCACTGTTCAACCTCGGCGCCCGTCAGTTGAACACCCGTGGGTCAGAACTTGTCGAAGAAGTCGATGACGGCGGTGTTGACCTCGTCCGGCCGTTCCAGGTTCCCGAGGTGACCCGCGTCGCCGATCTCCACGAAGTCGCAGTCGGGGATCGCGTCGGCCACCTCGGCACCCAGATGCGGCGGGCAGATCAGGTCATCGGTGAAGGCGATCACGCGGCACGGCACGGTGATCCCGCGCAGCAGCTCCCGCCGGTCCGCGCCGACGTCGACCCAGTCCTGCCCGTTGGGTTCGGTGTCGCCGGACAGCTCGAACACGTCGAGCCACAGCGAGACGGTCGCGTCGTCGTTCAGGGTCTTCGGCGAGAACATCTGCAGCACCGTCGTGGCCGCCGCATAGCTTCCCGGCAGCCGCAGGCCGCTCTCGTTGAGCGCCTGGTCCGCCCGGCCCAGCGCCCGGCGGGCGAGGTCGGAGCGGGACCTGGTGGCCATCAGCACCGCGGACCGCACCAGTTCCGGGCGGCGCAGCGCGATCTCCTCGGCGATCACGGCACCGAGGGACGTGCCGAGGAGGTGGCACGGCCCGGCGTCCAGCGCCTCGACCAGCCCGATGGTGTCGGCGACCATGTCATCGAGGCTGTACCGGCCGGGCGGGACGTCCGACGGCTTGATGCCGCGGTTGTCGAAGGTGATGGTCTGGTACCCGGCCCGGTTGAGCGCCGGCGTCTGATGCGCCGTCCAGGTCCGGCCGCTGGCCCCGGTGCCCATGATGAGCAGGACGGTGTCGCCGGTGCCGGAACGGTCGTAGGCGAGCCTGATGCCGTTGGCGGTTACATAGCTCATGGTCCGGCCACTGCCCCTTCGCGTGATGGATCGGTCGGCCGCGCCGTCGACTCAGACAACGGCGATCGTCGGAGCGGGCCACGCCATCATCGCCAGGCAGCCGGGCGAAGGTACCAACGCGCAAACGAAAACGGTGCATGGTGTTCAACCGCGCCGCAGCGACAGTTGAACACCATGCACCGTCCACAAGGGACTGTCGGATCAGCCGGCGCTGAGGTCCGTCCGGCGGACGATCATCCACACCGCGACGAGGGCGACGACGGCGAGGCCCACGTAGCCGCCGGCGATGATGAGGTGGAAGACCGGGATGCGGTCGCTCGGCTGGTACGTGGCGAAGGTCAGCAGGTGGTTGCTGAGCATGCACGCCTCCGCCGCGGGCGGGTTGTCCAGGTTGGCGTCCGGGCACATGCGCTGCAGGTCGGCGAAGGTGATCGGGTGCCCGGGCGCGTCGAACACGTTCTCCACCTGGCCGCCGCCGATCAGCACGTTGTTGGTGAGCACCAGCACGTTGGGGTCGGCGAGCTCGTTGCTGGGCGGCTGGTCCATGCGCCAGTACATGGACTTCGGCTGCATCAGGTTGGGGTACCGCCACTGGACGGCGAGCATCACACCGATGAAGCCCACGAGCGTGGCGAACATGGCCGGCAGCGTGCGCTTCGTGACCGCGCCCAGGGCGACGCCGACCGCGAACCAGCACAGGCCGCCGGCGAGCGGGAGCATCCCGGTGACCAGGAAGATCGAGTCACGGAACAGACCACCGCCGACGACGGTCGTGTAGGAGTCCGCCACACGCTCGCTGACCAGCGACAGCACCGTGGTCATCGCGGCCACGAACAGGCCGAGCACGGCCAGCTTGCTCCACAGCCAGCGCATCGGTGAGGAGTCCTGGCTCCAGGCCAGCAGCAGGGTCCGTTGCTCGTGCTCGCGGGCGAGCACGGGGACGCCGAGGAACAACCCGATCAGCAGCGGCACGTATCGCAGCACAACGCCGAGCAGCTCGGCCTGGCGGATCGGTCCGTAGTCGCCGAAGAGCGCGGCGCCCTCCGGCGAGGACCTGGGGCAATCGATGTCCTTGCACTGGTTGTACATGTTGATCATGTCGCTGGAGAGGTAGAGCAGCCACCCCGCGAGCACGGCGGTCAGAATGAGCGAGCCCAGCAGCGCCCAGCGGTGCTGGCGCCAGGTCAGCCACAGCATGCCGGAGATGCCGCCGCCCCGTTCGCTGGTGGAACCGGAGCCGTCGTGGTGCTCCACCACGGACCGCCGCTGCGTAAGCGAACTCATGCCGCTGCCTCCAGATTCCTGCGCGCCTGGTTGGACGCCTTGAGTGTCGTGACGACCAGCTGGTCCAAGGAGACGGGCTGCGCGGTCCAGCCGGGCGCGACGATCGCGGGTGCGGCCGCCACGTCGGGGACCTCGACGATGAAGGTCGACTGCCGGTCGGCGTGCTGCGCCTGCAGGATCTTGCCCGCGATCGGCGGCTTGTCCGCCCTGGGCCCGGTGAACCGCAGGTGCCGGGCGAGCAGCTGCTCGATCTCGCCGGCCAGCACCGGCCGGCCCGCGTCCAGCAGCAGCAGGTAGTCGCCGACGTCGCTGAGCTCCGCCACGATGTGCGTCGAGAGCATGACGGTCATGTCGCTGTCGGCCGTCTCGGCGAGCAGCTCGCCAGTCACCTCGGAGCGGGCCACCGGGTCCAGGTTGGCCAGCGGCTCGTCCAGCAGCAGCACGTCGGGCCGGGAGCCCAGCGCCACGGCGAGCGCGACCTGTGCCTTCTGGCCGCCGGAGAGCTTGCCGCAGCGCCGGTCCAGCGGCACGTTGAAGCGGTCCAACCAGGACAGCGCCCGCTGCTGGTCCCACACACGGTTGGTGGCCCGGCCGAACTTCAGCATGTCGGACACGCTGAAGTCCCGGTACAGCGGCTTGTCCTGCGCGAGGATCGCCACCCGGCCGCCGGCGTCGGCGCCCACGGTCCCGCCCTTCACCACCGGGCGGCCCTTGACCAGCAGCGCACCCGACGTGGAGGACAGCATGCCGGAGATGATGCTCATCAGCGTCGACTTGCCGGCGCCGTTGACGCCGACGAGCGCGATGATGCGGTTGGCCGGCAGCTGGAAGCTGCAGTCGCGCAGCGCCCACATCTTGCCGTAGCGCTTGCTCAGCCCCTGCGCCTCGACCGCGAACTCTTGCTCGCTCACGCAGCGTCTCCCTTCCTGCGGAACCCGGCGCGCTGCACCGGTCCGTCCTGCTCATGGCGGTTTTCGGCCGGTGAACGGCGCAGCAGGTCCTCGGCGGCCACCGAGGCGATCAGTGCCTGGACGTCCTCGTCCTCGAGGCCCGCCTCCCGGGCCTGCTCCAGCCAGCGGGCGAGGCTGTGGCGCAGCCTGGCCATGACATGAGGATCGGCGTCGCCCAGCTTGCCGGTGACGAACGTGCCGGCCCCCTGCCGCGCCTCCACCAGGCCGGCCAACTCCAGCTCCCGATAGGCCTTCAGGACCGTGCCCGGGTTGACGGTGCACGAGGTCACCACGCTGCGCACCGTCGGCAGCTGGTCCCCGGGCTGCAGCACGCCGATCCGCATCGCTTCGCGGACCTGCCTGATGAGCTGCGCATACGCGGGGACACTGTCGGCGCGGTCGACATGGAAATTGATCACGTGGAGCGTTCCTCCCACCGTCTCTCCGCAGTGATTGTTCTACTGTAGCATAACACCGGCTCATCGATTCACCAGAACATCCGACCGAACCGCGCCGCCAGAACACAGAAGTCCTCCGCTCGCCGGCGCGAGCGGAGGACCTGTCGTCTCTGTGCGTTCCGGCAGGGTCAGGCCGACTGGACCTCCACGCCCTGCTCCCGCTTCTCCTGCTCCATCCGCTCCATCGCCTCGATGAGGCTCTTCGGGCGCATGTCGGTCCACGACTTCTCGATGTACTCGAGGCACTCCGCGCGCCCCGCCTCACCGAACACGGTGGTCCAGCCCTTCGGGACGTTGGCGAAGACCGGCCACAGCGAGTGCTGCCCCTCGTCGTTGACCAGGACGAGGAAGGTGCCTTCAGGGTCGTCGAACGGGTTCATCACGCGCCCTTTCTGGAAACGGACTGCCTTTTCCGAACGGCTCCGGAAAAACGCAGCCCACTATGACCCGCACGCCACCCCGATCAACAGTGTTCGATCAGCCGTTCAACCTGAGCGCCGCGTCAGTTGAACGCCGGACGCGTTCCCGGCGCACGCCGACGCGGTTGGCCCGATCGCGGTCCGATGACATAGTGAGGCCTCGCGATGCCAGGTGCGCGTGGTGGCGGAGACGTGGTTCGCACGGGGCCCCAATCCTTGGAAAAGTCGAGTTCCCGGCCACCTTTCCGACGTGTCTCCGCGGCCCTGACCAATCTACGTGGAGGACACTGATGAGTGACGCTGGCGAGCCGCGGTTCCTGCGGTCCAACGCGATTCTGGAGCCGCTGGTAGACCGCTTCTACGCATGGCTGCACACCGTCGCGCCGGTGCAGGGCTCCATGAATCTCGCCTTCCTGCAGGTGCCGCTGCTCGAGTCGTACCTGGAGAACCCCCAGGTGCACATCGCCGCGGTGAACAATCCGGAGCTGCGCGGCGGCTACTTCGTCGGCATCGAGGAGGCCCGCAAGCAGGAGGTCGCCGACCTGCTCGCCTCGATCAAGCGCGACCGCGCCGACATGCTGGCCTTCGCCAAGGCCATCATCGAGGGCGCCGACCTGGTGCGGGAGTCGGCCAACGGGTTCGACCTGACGCCGCTGTACCCGAAGCTGCCGAGCATTCTCAACGGCATGGTCGAGCTGGCGTACGACTCGGGCAACCAGGCCTCCCTGCACTTCATGGAGCCGGTGGTCTACAAGAGCTCGATGTTCGACGAGTCACGCCAGTCGGTGCAGCTGTCGCTGGAGGACGGCGTCGAGCGCCCGTTCATCCTCGCCACGCCGCGCCTGCCCGGCCCGAAGGTGCTGGACCTGCACATGCCGTTCCGCCACCCCGGCCTCGAGGAGCTGGTGAAGGCGCGCGTCCAGCCGACCACGGCGGGCCGCCTCCGGGAGGCGCTGGAGCTCGACGACACGCAGGCCCTGTGGCTGGACCGGCTGCTGGACACCAAGCCGAGCCTCAGCCCCGACCGGCACATCGAAGCCGGCGGCCGCATCCGCTACTTCGGCCACGCCTGCCTGGTCATGCAGACCCCGCAGGCCGCGATCGTCACCGACGCGTTCATCAGCGCCGACAACACCAAGGGCGACCGGTACACGCTGGACGACCTGCCCGACTTCATCGACCTGGTGCTCATCACCCACGGCCACCAGGACCACATCGTGCTGGAGACGCTGCTGCAGCTGCGCGGGCGGCTCGGCGCGGTCGTGGTGCCCCGCTCCTCCAAGGGCAGCATCGTGGACCCGTCGCTCGGCGCGTACCTGCGCAGCATGAACCTGCCCGTCATCGAGGTCGACGAGTTCGACGAGGTGCCGTTCCCGGGCGGGAAGGTGACCGCCACCCCGTTCCTCGGTGAGCACTCCGACCTCGACATCCGCTCGAAGTCGACCTACTGGGTGGAGCTGGCCGGCAAGAAGATCTTCGTCGGCGCGGACTCCTCCGGCATCGATCCGGTGCTGTACCGCCACATCCGCAGCCACCTCGGCAAGGCCGACATGGCGTTCCTGGGCATGGAGTGCGACGGCGCGCCGCTCACCTGGCTGTACCAGGCGATCCTCACCGTCACCGTGTCGAAGAAGATGAGCAAGTCGCGGAAGCTGTCGGGCTCCAACGCCGAGCAGGCGGCCTCCATCATGACGGAGCTCGGCTCGGACGAGGCCTACATCTACGCGATGGGCGAGGAGAGCTGGCAGGGCCACGTCATGGCGACGACCTACAACGAGGACACCTACCAGATCAAGCAGATCGAGGAGTTCCTCGGCTGGTGCGCCAACCAGGGCATCACCGCCGAGCACCTGTTCAACAAGCGCGAGTGGCGCTGGTGAACCTCCCGCAATGACGGAAGGCCGGCCTCGTCGAGGCCGGCCTTCGCGTTGTGTGCGGTCAGCGTCCGCGCCAGCGGGGCTCGCGCCCCTCAGCGAACGCGCGCGGTCCCTCCGCGGCGTCCTCGCTGTGCATGCGCCGCGCCTCCCACGGGTACGTGGCCGTGAACGCGTCCGGCAGCGGCATGTCCAGCGACCGCAGCACGGACTCCTTGATCGCGCGCACGGCGAGCGGGGCGGCCCGCACGAGGTCCGCGGTCCACCCGTCGACGCACGCGTCGAGCTGGTCGGCGGGCACGACCTCGTTCACCAGCCCCGCCCGCAGCGCCGCCTCGGCCGTCATCTGCCGGCCGGTCAGCAGGTGCCCCATCGCGACCTTCAGCGGCAGCTGCCTGGCGAGGCGGAACGCACCGCCGGCACCGGGCACCAGGCCGAGCCGGACCTCCGGCAGGGCGAACACCGACCGGTCGCTGGCGACGATGATGTCGCACGCCAGCGCCAGCTCGAAACCGCCGCCCAGCGCATAGCCGTCGACCCGCGCGAGCACGGGCTTGCTCAGGTCGAACCGTTCGGTGAGCCGTGGCCAGCCGGGCTGGCCGCGGCTGCCGAACGTCGTCGGTGCCGCGCCGGCCGCGTTCAGCCGGGCCCGCTCCCGAAGGTCCTGCCCAACGCAGAACGCGCGGTCGCCGGCGCCGGTGAGCACCGCGACCCGGAGCTCGTCGTCGGCCTCGAAGTCGTCCCAGACGGCCGAGAGCTCCTCGTGCGTGCGCAGGTCCATCGCGTTGAGCACGGCCGGGCGGTCGATCGTCACGTACGCGACGCCGCCACGCTTGGCGTACCGCACCCGGGGCGGCCCGCCGTCGCTCACGCGCCCCGCTCGGAGAAGCGCCGCACCTTGTCCAGCACGTCGTCGTCGTACATGCGCAACACCTGCTGCAGAGCGAACTCCGCCATGTAGTGGCGGAAGGTGTCCGGCGGTTCCTCGGCGGCGATGAGCATGTGCCGGTTGGCGACGATCGTCGGGCCCCGTAGCGTCTCCGCGGCGCGGTCGACGGCGTCGTCGAGGGCGGCCGGGTCGGCCACCTCGTCGATGAGGTACCTGGCGTCCGGCTCGGTGGCCCAGACCTTGCGACCCTGCAGGATGAGCCGGCGCGAGAACCGCGTGCCGGCCGCCCTGCCGAGACGGAAGTTGGAGGCGCCCGGGATGATGCCCTCCTGCGCCGCGGGCAGGCTGACGTAGGCGTCGGCGGCAGCGAGGACGTGGTCGAACACGAGCAGGAGCTGCGCCCCGCCGCCGATGGCGAAGCCGTCCACGGCGGCGACCCACGGCTTCTCGACGGTCCGCCCGGACCAGCGTGCCGGCTCGTCGAGCAGGATCCCGCGCTGCAGCTTGTGGATGTAGCCCAGTTCGCGGCGCAGGATGAAGCCGACCAGCGGGATGCCGCCGTGGTGCAGGGTCTTGAGGTTGATGCCGGCGCTGAACACCCGCCGGCCCTGATACCGGCGGTGCGTCATGACGCCGCCACGGACGACGCCGACCTCCGTGGCCGGGTCGAGCAGCGCCAGGTCGACGGCGGTCTCCATGTCCTCGACCTGGCGGCCGTCCTCGGCGTTGAGGCAGTCGTCGCGGCACAGGGTCAGGTGGGTGACCGCGCCGCGCCGCTCGAGCCGGACCGAGCCGAGGTCGGCGCTTCCGGTGCCGGCGAACCCGGGCAGCAGCCGCTGCGCCCGCTCGGTCGGTCGGAGCATCGCTTCCAGCAGGTGTGTCCCGCTGGTACGCGAGGCGAGCACCCGGTTGAAGAAGATGCCCTGGTCGATCTCGTGGCCTTCCTTGGCGGCCTGGGGCCGGTCGCGGTCGGCGGCGAGTTGCTCGGCGGTCGGCACCAGGCCGGGGAACCGGATCGCGGCGGACTCGGCGAGCTCGTCCAGGCGCAGGTGCCGGGCGCGGTCGCCGGTCAGCTCGGCGTAGACCGCGTCGACGTGCGCGTCCAGGAACGCGCAGCGCAGCGCCCGGACCTCGGCCTTGGCCGCCGCGGCGGCCGCCCGGTCCTGCGCGGTCCGCCGGTCCGAGGCGGGCAGCTTCTCGAGCACGGCGGCGGTCTGATCGGCGGCCGCCGCCAGCGCCTTCACCGCGTCCGGCAGGGCGCCGCCCACGGAGTGGTCCGTGGGCGGCTGCGCACCGCTCATACCGCGGCGCCCTGGCTCCGGGCCGCTTCCTGCCGCAGCGTCCGGTCGCAGGCGGCCAGATGCGTGCCGAGGGCCTCCTCGAAGCTCGTGGTCCCGGCGTCCATCATGAGCTGCCGCCGGATCGCGAGCTCCGGCCCCGACACGTCCCCGGTCCGGGCGGCGAACGCCGCCACCGCCGCCGTGACGTCGTCGGTGACCTCGTCCAGCAGTTGCAGGGCCAGCGCGTCGAGCCCGCCGATCGGATCGCCGAAGAGCAGCGCCCGGCGGACCGCGGCGGTGTGCGAGCCCTGGTGCGCCAGCCGGTACAGCGCCATGCCCGGCCAGGTGGCCTCGGATCCGGGCGGCCCGGCGGCGTCGCCGGTCGCGACAGGGGGCACGATCAGCCGCACCGAAGGCGTCGCGACGCGGTAGTCGGTGGCCAGCAACGCGTCCAGCGCGGGACCGCCGACGTCGCCGTCGGCGACCCCGATGAGGGTGACCGGCAGCCGCTCCAGCCGCCGCACCGCCCGCTCCCACCGGCTCACCAGCGCGACGGTCAGCCCTTCGGTCTGTGCCCGCGTGGGAGCGCCGGAGGCGTGCACGACCACCCGGCCGCGGCCGCCGAGCGCCTCGGCGCGGTCGCACACCTCGCCGAGGCGGGCGACCAGCTCGCCGGAGATCGGGTCCGTGCCGTCGACGGTGAGCGTCTCGGTGTCCGTTCGATGCATCGCCTTCTCCGTCACCATTGGACCAGCGCCGTTTCGATGGTCGAGCCCGGTCCCATCGTCATCAGGACCCCGTAGTCGCCCGGTTCGGCGACCCGTTCCGTCATCAGCCGCTCGTAGGAGAACAGGAACGAGCCGCTGGACAGGTTGCCGTAGTCGGCGAGCACGCCCGTGGTGTGGCGCAGGTCGTGCCGGGTGAGGCCGAGGTTGACCCGGACCGCGTCGATGACCTTCTTGCCGCCGGAGTGCACCAGCCAGTGCCGGATGGCGCTGCGCGGCAGGCCGGCCCCGCCCAGCAGCCGGTCCACGACGCGTTCGGCGTTCGCGCCCACCACGTACGGAATGTCGGGGTCCAGGAAGAAGCTGAATCGGTGCTGGTCGGCGTCCCAGTCGTAGCGCATCGCGCCGATGGCGTCGGTGATGATGTGGCTGGCGAAGGCCAGCACGCGCGGCCCTCCGGCGGGCGCGCTGCCAGCGGTCGCATCGGTGCCGCCTGTGCCGTCGGGGGCGACCAGGGCGATGGCCGCGGCGCCGTCGCCGAACAGGCTGTTGACGACCGCGGTGCGCATCGTGGAGTCGAAGGTGTAGGCGGCCGAGCAGGCCTCGGCGCACACCATGACGGCGAGCCGTCCCGGGTTGCCGCGGGCCCATGCCGCCGTGCCGTTGAGGGCGTTGAGCCCGGCGTTGCAGCCCATGCCGACGACGTCCACCCGGTGACAGCCGGGGTCGATGCCGGCCTCGCGGATGATGAGCGCGCTCAGGCCCGGGGTCAGGAACCCGGTGGAGGTGACGCAGCACAGGTAGTCGATGTCCGCGAGGCTCGCGCCGGCGTCGTCCAGGCCGGACCGGATCGCCCGCACGGCCATGTCGACGGCGAGCCGCGTGTGTTTCGCGAGGAGCTCACCCTGTGGCTCCGAGACGCGCCGGCCGTCGACGTCCGGTGGCGGGAGCGTCAGATGGCGGCGGTTGATGGCGCTGTTGAGGAACACCGACCGGATCTTCGGGTCGGTGATGCCGAACAGATCGAGGACTTCCTGCTGGGTGTAGGACTCGGCGGTGACGGCGGTGCCGACACCGGCGATGCGGGCGGCCACGGGCCGCGACACGGTCCGGGTGCGTGGTGCGGGCAGGTCGGGCAGCAGTGGGCGTTCGACGTCGATGCTGATGGTCATCGGTAGGTCCATCCCCACATGCGGGGCTTGGTGCGAGGTTTGACGGCCGTGCGGATCATTCGGATCGGACCTCCTGCGTCGGAGTGTCGGACAGCTGCGGCGCCGGCCGCGGCGGGCATCGGCGGCCCTGCGGTGGGCAGGGTCCGGCCCGGCGAGCCGGCCCGCACGATCATCACGCGGCGGTGCCGTGGTGGCCAGCCGTGTGCGCGCACACGCATTCACAGGCATCGCGGTGACGCGCGCTCAACTGCTGGCCGACGCAGTTGAACAAGCGGGTGCGAATCACCGCCCATGTTCAACCGGCCCCGCCGCACGGTTGAATGGCGCGCGATGTCGGCACGACCGGGCGCCCGGCACGGCCACCCGCCGCACCGCAGCGATCATCTCGCCGGTGGCCGACGGTTTGCCAGTGCCCGTGCTTGCCGCCCGGCCGGTGTCGAACAGTCCCGCGGTCCTCGCCGGGCCGCCACAAGCAGGGATGGTGCTAATGGCACGGACGGACGGCCCGCCTCGCGGCCCCGTGGGCATGCGTATGGATGAATCGATCACCCGCCAGCGGATCCGTCCGGGGACGTTCCGGCGGGTCATTCCGCTGATCATGCAGCGGCGCTGGGCGGTGCTGGCGTTGCTGTCCATCACCGCGGTCGAGGCGGTGCTGGTCGCCGCCGGCCCGCTGCTGCTCAAGGCGCTCATCGACGAGGGGATCGGCCGCCACCGCCTGGGGACGGTGATCGCGCTGGCCTCCGCGCTCGCTGGTCTGACCGTGTTCGGCGCGATGATCAGCTACCTGCAGGCGTGGCTGTCCGGCCGGGTCGGTCACGGCCTCGTGTACGACCTGCGCACCGAGGTCTTCGACCACGTCCAGCGCCAGCCGCTGGTGTTCTTCACGCGCGCGCAGACGGGATCGCTGGTCAGCCGGCTCAACTCCGACGTCATCGGCACCCAGCAGGCGGTGACGACGCTGCTGTCGAAGTCGCTGTCCATCGTGCTCACCCTGCTCGTCGTGCTCGCGTCGATGTTCTACCTGTCCTGGCAGCTCACGCTCGCGACCCTGGTCCTGATCCCGCTGTTCCTGTGGCCCGGCCGGGTGGTTGGTGCCCGGCTGCAGCGCATCGCCCGCGAGGGGATGCAGATCGACGCCGAGATCGGCTCGATGATGACCGAGCGCTTCAACGTCGCGGGGGCGATGCTCAGCAAGCTCTACGGCCGGCCGGCGCAGGAGTCCGCGTCGTTCGCCAAGCAGGCGGACCGGATGCGCAACATCGCGATCCTCGCCACCGTCTACGGCAGCGTGCTCGGCACCATCCTCGCCACCCTCACCGGTCTCACCACCGCGGTGCTCTACGGCTTCGGCGGCGCGCTCGTCATCGACGGCGTGCTGCAGGTCGGCACGCTGGTGGCGCTCTTCGCGCTGCTGAGCCGCCTGTACAACCCGATCGTCCAGCTCAACTCGATCCAGGTGAACATCGTCACGACGCTGGTGAGCTTCGACCGGATCTTCGAGGTGCTGGACCTGGAGCCGCTGATCGAGGAGCGGCCGAGCGCTCACGCGCTGCCGGCCGCCGGCGCGGGCGCACCGGCGCCGGACATCGAGTTCGTCGACGTGGACTTCCGGTATCCGACGGCGGCGGAGGTCTCGTTGCCGTCGCTGGAGACCATCCACCTGGCCGCGCCGGAGCGCTCCGACGACGCGATGGTGTTGCACAGCCTCAGCTTCCGCGCGCCCGCGGGGCGGATGACCGCGCTGGTGGGCCCCTCCGGCGCGGGCAAGAGCACCATCACGCAGCTCGTCCCCCGCCTGTACGACCCGGTCGCCGGGACCGTCCGGATCGGCGGGCACGACCTGCGGGACCTCACGCTGCAGTCGGTGACCGACGCCGTCGGCGTCGTGTCGCAGGACGCCCACATGTTCCACGACACCCTCCGCGCCAACCTGCTCTTCGCCCGGCCCGATGCGACGGAGGAGCAGCTGGCCGACGCGTGCCGGTCCGCGCGGATCTGGGACACGATCGCCGCGCTGCCCAACGGGCTCGACACGGTCGTCGGCGACCGCGGTCACCGCATGTCCGGCGGGGAGAAGCAGCGCGTCGCGCTGGCCCGCCTGCTGCTGAAGTCGCCGCCGGTCGTCGTGCTCGACGAGGCCACGGCGCACCTGGACTCCGAGTCCGAGGCGGCCATCCAGCGCGCGCTGAAGACGGCCCTGGCCGGCCGGACGTCGCTGGTGATCGCCCACCGGCTGTCCACGGTCCGCAACGCCGACCAGATCCTCGTCATCGACGGCGGTCGGGTCCGGGAGCGCGGCACCCACGACGAGCTGCTCGCCGCCGGCGGGCTCTACGCCGAGCTGTACCGCACCCAGTTCGCGACGCAGCTCGACGTCGCCGACATCGAGCAGGCGGTGCCGCAGACGGCGGTGCGCTGAGCGATCGGTCCGCGGGCGGCGGCCCGACCACGCCGCCCGCGGACCGGCTCAGACGCTTCTCGGCACCAGCTTCACCGGCAGTCGCTCCAGGCCGTTCACGACGATGGAGTCCAGCCGGACCGGGTCGCCGGCCGGCTCGACGTCCAGCGACCTGTCGATGAGCTCCTGGTACAGCAGCCGGATCTCGACGCGGGCGAGCACGCTGCCCACGCAGAAGTGCTCGCCGAAGCCGAGCGACAGGTGCCGGTTGGGCTGCCGCCGCACGTCGAACCGGTCAGGGTCGTCGAACACGGTGTCGTCCCGGTTCGCCGACGGCAGCCACAACGTGACGAGGTCGCCGGCGTCGATGTGACGGTCGCCGATCTGCACCGGCCGGGTCGCGGTGCGCATGATGTGCGTCGGCGTGGAGGTCCACCGCAGCACCTCTTCGACCGCGGTCGGCAGCAGCCCCGGGTCCTCGGTGAGCAGCCGCCACTGCTGGGGGTGTTCGATGAAGGCGAGCATGCCGCCCGCAGCGGCGATGCGGGTGTTCTCGGCGCCGCCGACGAACAGGTTGTCGCAGTTGAGCAGGATCTCCTGCTGGGTGAGCGGCTCGCCGTCGATCCGTCCGGTGACCAGCACGCTGACCAGGTCGTCGCCCGGGTCCGCCGCCTTGGCCGCGCTGAGGCTCTGGAAGTACCCCATGATGTCCAGGTGCGCGAACCGCCGCGTCATCGCGTCGCCTCCGCCGAACGCCTGGCGGCTCAGCGTGAACAGCCGCTCCCAGTCGGCCCGCGGGACGCCCATCATGCTGCAGATCATGTACAGCGGGATGCGCGCGGCGATGTCCTCGACGAAGTCGCACTCCCCGCGCTGCACCGCGAGGTCGACCACGCTGCCGGCGACCTCCTGCATCTTCGCCTCGATCCCGCGGATCGACCGGAGCGTGAACCACTCGTCGACCAGTCCCCGCAGCTGCCGGTGCCGCGGCGGGTCGGTGAGCGCGAGCGTCCGGCCGCCGCCCGGGTCCGCGCCGTGCCCCGAGGGGCGCAGCAGGATGCCTTGCGCCGAGCTGAACGTCTCGGCGTCACGGAAGACCGCCTTGATGTCCTCGTACCGCGTCAGGGCCCAGAAGGCCGGATAGTCGGTCGCCGCGTGGCGGTGCACGGGGTCGTTGTCGCGGAGCCATCGCCATTGCGCGAACGGATCGCCGTCGCTGTACAGCCCCGGATCGACCAGATTGATGTGTGGTGCGGAACCCGCTGAAGCATCGTAGGGCACCGGCGAACCGTGCCACCGTCCTCCCGAGCGGTCAACATGGTGCACAGGCACGCACGACGGGCGCGAGCCCGGTGGAGCGGCGCGGTTCAGCCGCGCCCGCGGACGAGGGGCAGGAACACCTCGTCGACGAGCTCGACGAGCACCTCGTCAGGTACCGAGGGGATGCCGCGCATCGCGTATTCGGCGCGCAGCAGCATCATCGGCGCGGCCGCGACCCTCGGGTGGACCGCCGCCGCCGGCGCCTCGCCGCGGGCCACGGCCCGTCCGAGCATGGTCAGCCAGGCGCGGTCCATGGTGTCCGCGCCGGAGCGTTCGCGCATGAGGGTGAGCAGTTCGGGGTCGTCGGCCGCGGCGGCGAGCAGGCCACGCAGGATCGCGCCGTGCGGTGAGGACCAGGTCTGGTTCGCCAGGCGCAGCATCTCCAGCGCGTCGCCCCGCAGGGTGCCCGTGTCCGGGTCGGGCAGCACGGCGTCGGACAGGTGCCGGTACGCGGCGATCCCCAGCGCGGCACGGTTCGGCCAGCGGCGGTAGATGGCGTTCTTGTTGGTCCCGGCCCGCCCCGCTACCCGGTCCATGGTCATGCCCGCGTAGCCGGACTCCCGCAGCTCCTCCGCCGCCGCGTGCAGGATCGCCCGCTCCAGGTCCTCGCCGCGACGTCTCGTGCTCATGGCTTGCAGGGTACTGGACGTACCTTATAGGGTACGCGTCGTACCTTACGAGCGAGGAGAGCTTCGCATGCGCGTCTTCGGCATGAACTACGACACCGGCTTCGTGAGCGCCGGGTCCACCACCCACGAGCCGTTCGACCCTCAGGTGGTGCAGCGGGACCTGCGCGTCATCCGGGACGAGCTGCACTGCGACGCGGTGCGCATCACCGGTGGCGTCCAGGACCGGCTCGAACTGACCGCACGGCTCGCCGCCGACGCCGGGCTCGAGGTCTGGTACTGCCCGTTCACCAACGGCCTCGACCGTGACGGGCTCATGGCCTTCGTGCTCGACGGCGCGGCGCGGGCCGAGCGGCTGCGGCGCGACGGCGCTTCCGTCGTGTACCTCGCCGGCTCCGAGATCTCGATGTTCACCGACGGCTTCCTGCCCGGCCGGGACCTGACCGAGCGCATGGCGCTGTTCACCGACCCGATGCGGATGCGGGAGGCCGTCCCGGCCGCACGCGCCGCGGTCCGGGACTTCTTCGCCGAGGCGGTGCCGGCGGTACGCGAGCGCTTCGGCGGACCCGTCGGGTATGCCTCGATCCCCCTCGAAGCCGCGGACTGGACGCCGTTCGACATCATCGCCAGCGACGCCGGCTACCGCGACGCGACCAACGCCGCGGCGTTCCCGCAGACCCTGGCGGCGGCCGTGGGCCAGGGCAAGCCGTTCGCCGCGACCGAGTTCGGCTGCTGCACGTTCCGCGGCGCCGCCGACGTCGCGGGCGCGGCGGAGCCGGTGACCTACGACGAACACGGCCGCGCCGCGACGCTCACCGCCGCCCTGGAACGCGACGAGGAAGGCCAGGCCCGGTACATCGTGGACCTGCTGCGCGACTACGAGGCCGGCGGCGTGGAGGCGGCGTTCGTGTACACGTTCGCGAACCGGCACCTGCCGACGACCGACGACCCGGCCCGCGACTTCGACCTGGCCGCGCGCGGGATCGTGCGGGTGCTGCCGGACGGCTCGTGGACCCCGAAGGCCGCCTTCCACGCCCTCGCCGAGTACGGCCGCGCCCGCGCGGACCTCAGGGCGCGCGAAGGAACGCCGAGCGCTCCTCGCCGGTGAGGTCCCGCGTCACGCGGCTGCGGGCCAGGGGCAGCACCCCGTGGGCGTCCTGACAGGCCGCGCAGGCCCACTGGCGGCGGCCGTCGGGGGGCGAAGGCATCGACCTGCGCGGTCGCGTCTCAGCGGTACGCGGGCGCCGAAGCCAGCGGCCGGCCGCCATGAGCACATCCATGCGCTTCCCCCGATCGTCGCGGTGTCGTCGCCTGCCGCCAGGATCGCAGAACCTGCGTGGCGACAGGGGCAGGCGGCGGTGTTCAACTGAGGACGTAGAGGTGCCCGGAAATGTCCGCTACGGTCGCCCGGCAATTGCCGCAGATCCATCTCGTGTGAGGGGACACGTATGAGCATCCGAAAGGCCGTCACCACGGCCGTCGCCGTGGCGGCCACCGCCGCCGGTCTCGTCCTGACCGCCGGTGCGCCCAGCTCGGCCGCGTCGGGCTACAACCCGCCACGGCAGTGCAGCCTGTACGACCAGAGCGGCTACAAGGGCGACGTCTGCGTCACCTACTACGGGTTCGGCGACGGCGTGTTCGTGGCCGATGCGCACGCCGAGCGCTACCCCGCCGGCTGCGCCCGGTTCCGGGTCGACCTGATCGACACGTACGGCACGCGGACGTGGACCAGCGGCGACGTCCCGTGCGTCACCGGCACGGTCGGCAGCGCACGGTACCCGGCGATCGTCTTCGTCAAGGAACGGGCGCAGGCCCGTGTCACGAGCTACGACAGCACGGGTGCCGTTCTGCTGTCGGTCACCACGGACGTGCTCGCGTCGCCGTACGCACCTCGCCTCTGACCCACGCGGGCGCCGCGCGTCACCCCGGCCATCGGGTGGCGCGCGGCGTCGCGCCGGTGCCCCACCGGTGCCGGACCGCCACGACCAGCGCGACCCCGGCCGTCCAGGCGCCCGGCACGAGCGCCGCACCACGCAGGCTCACGCTCGAACCAGGCCAGCGGCGGTCACAAAGCCGGATCATGGGTACGTGGGGCCGTCCACACACGGCCAGGCGGTTCCACAGACCCAGGAGAGCGATGACACCCGGCGGCATCGTCACGGCGGCCCTTCGAGACGGCCTGTTCCCTGACGGCGCCCGTTCCCTGGGGCGGGGCTGGGTCGTGTGGGTGGAGGGCGACCTCGAGTATCGAGTCGTGGTCGACCGCGACGGCACGCACATGCGCCGGCGCGCCTTCCTCGGCGACGCACGCCTCGGCCCTGCGATGGAGCGGTACGGGCGGCTGTCCGTGCCACTCGACCCGGCACTCGCGGACCCCGTCTGGCCTCAGGGCAGCCGGCTGGGCCCCGACCACGCCGCCGCCCTGCAGCGGCTGTGCCGCGACGCGCGGTCGTTCGCACACAGCCGGCGCGAGCTCGCGCTGCTGATGATGTCACCGGAGGACGTCCGTCGCGGCGAGCTCGTCGCGTGGCTTCCCTCCGGCGGCTGGCCCGGTCGCCTGGCGCAGGCGCTGGTCATCGCGACGGACCTCGACGATCAGCCGCTGGCCGGCGAGATCCGCGGCCTGATCGGGTCCCGGGCAACCCGCGTCGTCAGCCGGCGCCCCCGTCACGCCCCCGACGTGACGCAGGCCGAGCGAGATCGTCTGGACGCGCTGTACCTGGACCGCGGCGACCTCGAGCAAGACGTCGTGCGGCAGGTCGAACACTGGCTGGCGCAGTACAGCAGGGCTCTCGGCCGAACGATCACCCTCTGACACACCTCGGCCGGGCCGCGCCGAATGACGGTCCCGCGAGGGTTTGCGGATCGTCGATCCGGCCGGTGCCGGTGCTGCGGGGGAAGGGGTACGGTCGACGCGCGGCTGTGTCCTGTGCGGGGAGGGGTCGTCGGTGGCGCGGATCCTGGTGACCAGCTTGCCGTTCGCGGGGCATGTGGGGCCGACCGCGGCGGTGGCGGCCGAGCTTGTCCGGCGGGGGCATGACGTGACCGGGCACACCGGGGCGAAGTACCGCGGGCGGTTCGAGAGCGTCGGGGCGCGGTGGCTGCCGTGGAGCCAGGCGCGGGACTACGACGACGCCCGGCTCGCCGACACGTTCCCGCGGGTCGGTGGCGGCAAGGGGATCAAGGCGAACTTCGCGAACTTCACCGACATCCTGCTCGGCACCGCGCCGGGGCAGGCGGCGGACATCGTCGCGGCGAGGGCGTTCGACCTGATCGTGAGCGACCAGCTGGCGTTCGGTGGGGTGCTCGCCGGGGAGGCGCTCGGCGTGCCGTGGGCGTCGGTCGCGGTGATCCCGTTGACGCTGCCGAGCCGGGACCTTCCGCCGCCGGGGCTGCCGGTGCGGCCCGCGACCGGACGGCTGGCCCGGTGGCGCGACGCGGCGCTGTGGCCGCCGGTGCGGCTGGCGACCCGGTTGACCATCGAGCCGAAGCTGACCCGGGTCCGGGCCGCGGCCGGGCTCGGACCCGCCGCCGTGCCGGGGCCGGACGGGCTGTACTCGCCGCACCTGGTGCTGGCGCAGGGCGTGCCGGGGCTCGACTACCCGCGCAGCGACCTGCCGCCGCACGTGCACTACGTGGGGCGGCTCGCATCGCCCCCGACCACGCCCGGCGAGCTGCCCGCATGGTGGCCGGAGATCGAGACGGCGCGGGCCGAGGGGCGGCCGGTCGTACACGTGACGCAGGGAACGCTCGACGTCGACCCCGACGACCTGATCCGCCCCGCTCTCGCCGCCCTCGCGGACTCCCCCGCCCTCGTCGTGTGCACCACCGGCGGCCCGCCCGCCGGAGTCACGCTGCCGGCCAACGCCCGGGCGGCCGCGTTCCTGCCGCACGACCAGCTGCTGCCGCTCGTCGACGTGGTCGTCTCCAATGCCGGGTGGGGCGGCACCCTTGCGGCGATCGCGGCCGGCGTGCCGATGGTCGTCGCGGGCGCCACGCTCGACAAGCCCGAGGTCGCCCGCCGGGTCGCCTGGTCCGGGGCCGGGATCGACCTGCGCACCGGCACGCCCGGCCCGGCCAAGGTCCGCACCGCCGTGACCCGGGTCCTCGCCGACCCGGGGATGCGCCGGCGGGCCGCCGACCTGTCCGCCAGGCTCGCGGCCGCGGGCGGCGTCCCCAGGGCGGCCGACCTGCTGGAGGACCTGGCCGGCCGCGCCGGGACTTGACCTCAAGTTCGGTTGAGGTTTTAGGGTGGCGATGTTGGCGTTGGTACGAGGGGACGGAAGGCGGGCCGGGCCGGTGACCGTCGAGGTCGACATGGGGGTCGTTGCGTCGTTCAAGGCGGCGTTCCGCGGCTATCCGACGGGGGTGGCGGTCATCGCGGCGGCCGGGCCGGACGGTCCCGTCGGGCTGACGGCGTCGAGCGTCGCGTCGGTGTCGCTGGCGCCGCCGGCGTTGTCGTTCTCGGTCATGGACTCGCCGTCGGCGCGGCTGATCGTGGCGGCGGGCAGCTTCGTCGTACACCTGCTGGGGGCGGCGCACGAGGACCTGGCCCGGCAGTTCGCCGAGCCGGCCGGCCGCCGCTTCACCGACGACCAGCCGTGGACGACGCTCCCCACGGGCGAGCCGCTGCTGCACGGCGTGCCGGCGGCGCTGCGGTGCACGACCCTGCACCGGCTGCCGGTCGGCGCCTCGACCGTGGTCGTCGCCGAGGTCGCCGACGCACGGATCGGCCCGGCCGACGTCGCGCTGACCTACCGCGAGCGCCGGTTCCACGCCGGCCGGTAGCGACGGTCAGGGCGCCAGGACCTCGGCGATCATGCGGTGGCCCTGGGCCTCGAAGGTCTCGTCGCCCACCTTGTACGCCCAGGCGGCCGTGGCGATCGCCTCGCGGACCCGGGTGCGGTGCCACGCGGCGGGGTCGCGCGGGTCGGCGCCGTAGCCGTCGAGGAACGCCGCCTCCAGCGACGGGTCGTGGCGGAACTGCTGGGCGGCGAGGCGGGTGAGGTCGCTCGCGGCGGGGCGCATCGCGGCGCGGCCGAAGTCGATGACGGCGACGGCACCGTCGTGGACGAGCCAGTTGCGGGGCTGCCAGTCGCCGTGCGTCGGCACCAGGCGGGCCGGCGGCGTCGGCCAGCCGGCGATCTCGGCCCGCAGCCGCTCGGCCGTGGCCGCCGCGATCCGGTGTGGACCGTCCAGCCAGGACAGGGACCTGGCGTTCTCGCGCTGCTCGTGGTCCTCGGCGGGCTGCGCGGGCTGGGCGTGCAGCAGCGCCAGGAGCGCGCCGGCCTGCCGGTAGATCGCGGGGTCGTCCTCGGACGCGGTGCCGAGGACGAGGCTGCCCGGCAGGAACCGCGTGACGACCAGCTTCGCGTCGTCGTCGCCGTGCTCCAGCGCCGGCGCCTGGCCGCGGGACGTCCACGGGGCGAGCCAGTGCCGGTGGGCGTGCAGCTCGCGGGCGATGTGGTGGTCGCTGTCGCCGCCGGCCTTGACGATGAACCGGGCCCCGCCGCAGGTCACCTCGAGGACGGTGGTCGCGACCAGTCCCCAGCTGTGGTCGCGCTCGACGGTCGCGCCCGGCAGCCATTGCCGCAGCAGGTCCTGCTGCCGTGGTGAGAGACCTGTCACCGGCCGATTGTAGGGTCGGCCGTGTGGACGACGACGCCCGTACCAGACAGCTCGCCCTTGCGTACGTGGACAGCCTGGAGCTGCGTGACTGGCCGCGCCTGACCGACCTGCTCGCCGAGGAGGTGGTGTACGAGCTGCCGCAGACCCGCGAACGCATCCGCGGCCGGGACGCGTTCGTCCAATTCAACCGCGAGTACCCCGGCGACTGGCACCTGGGCGTGCGCCGCGTGCTCGCCGACGGCCGCCAGGCGGCGCTGTGGCTCGACGTCCGGGTCGGCGCCGACGAGATCCTCGACGCCTGCGTCTGGCTCGAGGCCGCCGAGGACGGCCTGATCGCGCGGATCACCGACTACTGGCCGGAGCCCTACGACCCGCCGGCCGGCCGCGAGCACCTCGTCGAGCGCTGGTAGCCGGCCCGGTCAGGCGCCCGTGTAGGCGAACGCGGCCCAGTAGCGGGGGTGGCGGTACGGGCACTCGTCACCGCCGACCGGTTCGGTGCCGGGCAGCAGCGCGGTCAGCTCCGCGCGGGTCGCGCCGGACAGCCACCGCTGCGCGAGGTTCAGCGCGACGGCCGGCGGCTGCCGGTCGCGGCACCACAGCCGGTAGAAGGCGGACATCAGGTACGCGGTCGCGAGGTCGTCGACCTTCCACGCGCTGGCGAGCACGCCGGCGAACCCGGCCTGCAGCAGCGCCGACGGCAGCCCGACGACCTCGTTGGGCGCGGCGACCTCGGTGAGGTTGGTCTCGCACGCCGACAGCACCGCGAGCCGGCGGCGGCCGGTCGGCAGGACCTGCCGCAGCTCCCCCAGCCTGACCTCCCGGTCGGTGAAGACCAGCCGGGTGTCCAGGATCGAATGCGGCTGCGCCACGCCGTGGCAGGCCAGGTGCCACACGGTGTACTCGTCGGCGCAGTCGCGGAACTCGTCCCAGGTGCAGTTGTGGGTGACGCGCGTGCCGGGCGCCGTCCAGGACCGGGCGACGGCAGCGGTCTCGCGGGCGACGTGCTGCAGCGGCGTGCCGCCACCGGGGCCGGTCGGCGCGTCGACGGCGAGCAGCGGCTGCGGCAGGCCGTCCAGGTCGCGGGCGAGGTCCTGGCAGCGGCGCAGGCTGCGGGCGTTCGGCGCGTACCGGATCGCGGAGAACAGGCCCGTGTGGCGCGACTCGGAGTCGCCGGCGGCGTGCAGCGGCAGCAGGCTCAGCAGGCCGACCGGGACGAGCGTCACGACGCGGCCGCGCGCCTTGTCCAGCAGCAGGTCCCGCATCCCGCCGTCCCACAGCGTGCGCAGCACGGCGTTCAACGGGTCGACGGTGGCGGCGGCGCGCGGCGCGGCCAGGTCCCGCAGCGACGCGACACCGCGGACGGACGGGCCGGTCGGTGGCGGGCCGACGAGCGCGGCGACGGTGGCCCGGTCGAGCTTCGGCAGCTGGACGAACTGCGGGTCGTGCCGGGCGGCGACGACGAGCGCGTAGCCGCCGGCCTTCGCCCCGGCGATGTACAGCAGCGCGCCGTCCCCGGTCGCCGCCGTGATCGCGGAGTAGTCGACGGCGACGCGCTCACGGGCGCCGCCGAGCGCGTCGGTCAGCGCGATCGCCCGGCCGGTCTCCAGGGCGACGACGGCCTCCCGGTACCGGCGGCTGCGCGCCAGCCAGTAGCCGGCGTCCTCGATGTGTTCCTGCGCGGCGGCGAGGACCCGTTCGCGGGCGCGGGCCCCGGTACGCTCGGCGGCGTCCAGCGGGATGAGCGCCACGAGGTGCTGGTACGCCTCGGCTGCCAGCTCCGGCTCGCCCGTGCCGACCGCCCAGCCCACCCATGCGGTCGCGAACCTGGCCCGATCGGTGGCGCTCCTGGCCGCCGCGACCGCTGCCCGCCAGGCCTGCTGCCGGCGGGCCGGATTCCGGCGCCCGGTCGCCGTGTCGTGGGCGGACAGCGCTTCCAGCAGCACGATCCGGTCCTCCGTGCCCGGCCGGCGCCAGGACCGGCAGCGTCGGCGGGCCAGCCGCAGCGCCTCCCGTACGTCGGCGGCACGCGGTGCGGGCGTCGCGCGCCGCACCCGCCACAGCAGCAGCCGCGCCAGCTCTGTGTCCGCGGCGGTGGTCCGTCGCCACCAGCG
This sequence comes from Dactylosporangium sp. NPDC049742, assembly GCF_040674675.1. Taxonomy (NCBI): domain Bacteria; kingdom Bacillati; phylum Actinomycetota; class Actinomycetes; order Micromonosporales; family Micromonosporaceae; genus Dactylosporangium; species Dactylosporangium sp. NPDC049742. Next base: position 39,925 of record NZ_JBFANF010000089.1, read on the forward strand.
CAGGCCGAGTCGCCGGCCGGTGCGGCAGTCGGCGATCCCGGCGTCGAGCGCGGCCGCGCCGCCGGGATCGTGCAGCGCCCGGACCCGGCCGAGCGTGGCGTGGACGACCGGCCGCAGGTGCGCGCCGACGTCGTCGGTCGCCTGGGCGGCCCGGTCCAGCTCGGTCATGGCCGGCACCAGCGATCCGTCCAGGACGTGGCGCCGGGCGCGCAGCAGGTGCAGCAGGCCCGGCGAGACGCCGTCTGCGGCGAGGCGCCGGATCAGCGCGTCGAGGGGACCGGCGTCGTCGTGGAGCTCCGCGGCGTCGAGCGCGTCCGCGGCGAGCGCCACGGTGGTCCAGGGGCTCGCCGGGCCGCCGGCGCCGCGCGCCGTCAGCGGTGGGAGACGCTCGCCGACCGGCCCCGGTGCGTGGCGTGCGTCGTCGATCCGTTCCCTGGCGCGGCGCTGCGCCCGCACCAGCCGGACCCGGGCGAACCCTTCGTGGTGCCAGGTCGCCAGGACGTCCTCCGAACGCGCGGCGACGTCCTCCATGAGGCCGAAGATCTCGGCCTCGTACGGGTGCCCGATCGACGCCTCGCGTTCGAGCAGGTCGATGCATGCCGACACGAAGGTCCGGGCGTCGGTGCGCCGCTCGTTGTCCGCCTCGAGGTCATGGGTGTCGATCCGCGGGTACCAGTGCCGCAGCTCCGGCAGCGCGGCGTCGATGTCGTCGGCACGGGCAGCGATCATCAGCATCTGCCGGGTCGCCGGCGTCACCCACCAGCCCTCGCCGCTCTCCTGCTGGCGCTGCCGCGTGTGCCGGAACGCCTCCCACGCCGCCCGCCCGGCCGCGCCGTCCCCGCGGCGCCACGCGTCCTCGTACGCCCACACGTGCTGCTTGAGCTCGGCGGCGGTGCGCCCGTGCCAGTCCGCGCCCGCGAGGTCGCGCCGGATCTGGTGCCGCTCGGCCTCGTGCGCCCACGGCTCCTCGAACGCGGGGTCGGCCGGGTGCCCGCAACTCGGACAGGGAAACGGCCACCACCCCGGCACGACGTCGTCGCCGGTGTGGCAGTTCTCGTTCCAGCAACGCCACCCGCGCACCCGGGCCTCCGGCGGCGCCAGGTATCCGTACGACGTCCGCGGCGGACGTCGGCTCCGCGCCGTCATCGTGCGCTCCCACCAGCCGTCGGACGTGCTCACCCCGCACCTGACGGACAGCGGTCCGTCAGAAGGGTTCGGGTCCGAACATTCACCGGGAGGGACGGGTCACGACATGAGGCACCGATGGGCTGGCTGAGACGCACGGCCGGGACGCGGTTCCCCGCCGACATGCTGGCGCGGCTGGAGCTGATGGGCCGGTTCGAGATGGACCCCGTGAGCTCCGGCGAAGACGCGACCCAGATCTATCCGAGATGTATCGCCCCGTTCTACGTGCAGGCGAAGGCCGACCCGCAACCCTTCGTGTCGGCGCTGCTGGCCGCGGTCCGCGACGACACCGGCGGGTTCGCCACGTACGGGGCGAGCTGCCTCGTCGTGGAGCTGCTGGGCACCGGTCAGCGGTTCGAGGAGGCGCTGGAGCTGCTGGACCGCGCGATCGCGGTCAAGCGCGACCGCGGCCTGCCCAGCGCCGCGCTCAAGGGCTACGAGTGGACCCGCTGGCTCGACAAGCACGGGCCCGGCACCTGGTGACCGGCCTGCTGTAGCCGCGCGGCGCCGACCGGGCTGTGGCACCGCGACGGTCACCGCGCAGGTCAGTCCCCTGGCGGCCGCCGACCTGTACAGCACCGGGAAGAACGTCACCCTGAACGCGTCGACGAGCGTGCTGGCCAACGACGCCTGCACCGGCTGCACGGTCAGCACGACGCTGGTCACCGGGCCGCGGCTCAACGGCAGCGCCAGCGGCACCGTCACGATGGCGGTCAACGGCACGTTCACCTACGTCCCGGCGACGAACGCGACCGGGACCGTCACGTTCACGTACCGGGCCACCGACGGCGCCGGCCGCACCACCGACGGGCAGGTCACCGTCAACGTCGCCGACCTCGCACCGGACTACTTCACCACCCGCCTGGCGGTCACCGGCGCCGGCACGGCGTGGCTCACCGGCCTCGGCCTGGCCCTGCTCCTCACCGGCGCCGGCGCGGTCCACCTGTCGCGCTCCTGGCGCTCAGGCAAGACGCACCGCTACCGACCCGCGCGGTGAGGCGGCCCGGCGCCGATTCCGGAGTTGCATCCGGTACCCAGGTACAGGCTTACCGTCGAGGGACACCAGCCTGAGGAGCCTGTCATGTCGTTCGACGTCCCTGCCGCGTGCACCCTGCCGACCGCGGAACGGCCGCTGCGGTTCGCCGAGTTCGACGCGCTGTTCAGCAGCGCCGTCCGGTCGGTCGAGACCGTGAGCCCGACCCATGCCCGGATGCGGCTGGCCGGGCCGGCCGGCCTCGAGGCGACGGTCCGCGACCTCGCCGCGCGGGAGACCGCGTGCTGCTCGTTCTTCACCTTCACCGTGACGCCCGGCCCGGCAGCCGGCGCGCTCGTCCTCGACATCGAGGTACCCGCCGCGTACACGGACGTCCTCGCGTCCCTGGCCGGCCGGGCGACGGCCGCCCGCGGCACCGCCGCGACCTGGCCGACGAACCTGGGCTTCGTCGGCGGCACCGACGACCCGACGGGCCTGACCCAGCTCGGCGCCCGGCCCTAC
>NZ_JBFANF010000090.1:0-42204 GCF_040674675.1 Dactylosporangium sp. NPDC049742
CCGGCGGCGGCGAACCGGGCGCGGCAGCGGGCGGCCGAGCGCTGCGCCGGCCACGCGCCGCCGTGGTTGCCGTCCCCCACCGCCTCCGCCCGGCTGACCGCCCGGGAGCGGGAGGTCTGCGAGCTCGCCGCCGCGGGGCTGCGCAACGGCGAGATCGCGCAGCGGCTCGGCATCTCGGTGCGCACCGTGGGCAACCTGCTGCAACTGTCCTACACGAAGCTGGCGATCGGCAGCCGCCGGCACCTCGCCGAACGGCTCGCGCTCGCCCCGCTGGCCGCCGGCGGCGGGTGAGGCCCGCCGCCGGCCGCCGCGTCACTGGCTGAGCGCGGTCGCCTCGGTGATGCTGGCCCAGCCGTTGCCCTCGGCGTTGTTCCACCACGCGTACTTCACGTAGCGGGCCTGCCGGGCCGGGAACGTGGTGACCTCGGGCTGCAACGTCTTGCCGCTGCTGCGGCCCTCCCACGCCTTCACGTAGGTCACGTTGTCGACCGACGTGTAGATCGTGTAGTCGTTCCACCGCACGTCACCACGATGCCACGCCACCCCGGCACCACAGATGCTCCGCTGAGCACCCAGATCGACCGTCAGGAACGCCCCGAAACCGGAACCCGACCAGCGCGTCGTCAGGTTGCCGTCGACCGCGTTCTGCGGCGGGTTGACGGCCTCATAGGTGCTGGCCGACACCCCCGCCACCGGCTGCGCGCGGTTGCAGGGGCCGCCGCCGGAGCGGGCCGGGTCGACATCGGCGAACGTGGCGCGCTGGTCGCCGAGGCGCAGCGCGTCGTAGTACATGGTCCGCTGCGTGGTGTCCGACGGGTTCGTGCTGCCGGGTTTCCAGTCCCACTTGTAGATGCCGAACTTGAAGTACGGCGAGCCCTGCGAGTCGGCGTGCGTGCGGCCCTGGAAGCCGAACTTGTACACGCCGTTGCGCCACACCTCCAGCATCCCGCCTCCGTCGGTGCGCCAGACGACGTGGAACACCCAGTCGGTCCAGGTGCCCGTGCTGTAGGCGTCGAGGTCCACTTTCTGCGAGCGCAGCGGCATGTCGAGCATCCACCGGCCCTTCTCGGTCATCAGCGCCAGCGGCGGGGAGCCGCCGGTGCACCGGGCCGCGTCGCACTGGTGCCACTGGCTGACGATCTCCGGCGACCGGTCGTACACCCACGAGGTGGGCAGGTAGATGCTGAACCCGTACCACCGCTCGACGTTGGCCGGCTGGTTGTCGTACTGGGTGAGCTCGGAGCGCTTGCCGTTGGAGACGATCGCGTCGTCCTTCTTGAGGTCGAACTTGGCGGCGTATCCGCCGTCGCGCTTCACGTCGCTGACGATCTGGATCGAATCGGTGCGGGCGGCCTGCTTGATCCAGCCGGGCGGGGGCACGGTGCGGTCGGCCGGATCCTCGAAGTTGAGCGTCTCGAACACGCCGGCCGGGTCGGCCTGGGCTGCGGGCGACACCAGCGCCAGTCCGGCCGTGGCCAGACCGCACGCCAGCAGCGCCAGCAGCGGCCGCCATCGTGATGTCATCGGGGGTACCTCCTCTGTGGGTGTTCGCTGTCGAAGGTGTCGGGCGGCTCAGTGGCAGGCGACCGGGCCACCCTGATCGCGCGTGGCGCCGTCGACGTCGACGAACCGCCACGCGTAGTCGTTCGTGCCGAGGTCGAGGCGCAGGACGCCGTGGGTGCCGGCGATACGCCGCTCGCTGTTGGCGACGGTGGTGCCGAACGGGCGCAGGCCCGCGCCGCCGGTGCCGACGACGAACTCGCGGATGCCGGCCGGGGCCGCGACGCCGTCGGGGCGCTGCGGCGCGAACCGCTCGTAGTCGTGGTCGTGGCCGTTGAGAACCAGGTCGGCGCCGGCGGCGTACAGCGCGTCCCAGAACGGCTTCACGTTGGGGAAGTTGCCGTGGCCGCTGCCGGAGCTGAACTTCGGCCGGTGCCAGTAGGCGGCGATGCAGGGCTTGGTGGTCGCGGCCAGGTCGGCCCGCAGCCAGGCCAGCTGGGCGCCGCCCTCGTTGCGGTCGTACTCCGAGTTGAGCGACACGATGTGCCAGTTGCCGAGGTCGAAGCTGTACCAGCTGGCTCCCTGGGGCTTCGCCGCCGGGCCGAAGTAGCGGAAGTAGCCGTCGGCGCCGGTCACCTCGTACTCGTGGTTGCCGGGCGTGGGGTGGAACCGTCCCTTCAACGGCCCCCACGTCTTGTCGAAGTACCGCAGGAAGTCCTCATAGGTGTCGTTGCCGTTCTGCTGGTCGCCCAGCCCGAGGATGCGCGCCGGGTTGATCTGCCCGGTCAGCGCCGCCGTACGGGCGGTCGGGCAGTCGGCGGCCACGCACGTCTGCGAGATGTCACCGACCGCCACGACGGTCTGCGGGCCACCTGTGGCGTCGACACCGAGGACCGCGGCCTCGCTGATGCTGGCCCACAGATGCTGCTCGGCGTTCTGCCAGAAGGCGATCCGGACGAAGCGCGCCTCGTGCGGGGTGAACGCGTAGGTCTCCATCGCCCGCGTGGTGCCGGTACTGCGGCCCGCGTTGACGTTGCGGTACGTCGTGCCGTCCGCGGACGTGTAGACGGTGTAGTCGTTCCAGCGCTCGTCACCGCGGAACCACGCCACCTGCACCGCGCACAGGGTGGCCCGGGCGGGCAGTTCGAGCTGGAGGTAGGCGCCGAAGCCGTAGCCGGACCAGCGGGTGTCCGGATTCCCGTCGACGGCATGGGCGGGTGGGTTGATGTCCTCGTACGTGCTGGCGCTGACCACCGACGGCGTCTGCCGCGTGCCGCAGCCGGCCACGGCCGATCCGGCAAGCGGATCGGCCGGCGGCCGGGCCCGTGCGGGAGCCGCGGCCGCGAACACCACGACGATCGTGAACAGGACGAACAGGGGTCGACGGAGCATGGTGCCTCCTGCACGGCGGAGTCGACCGCCCCGCGACACCGCGCGGGCGAGCGGTCACCGACAGGATCAGGATCGAGGTGCTCCGATTCGGGCACATGAGTAAATGACACTCAAATGACCGACCTGGCACGACTCGCCGTGGACGATCGGGCCCGGCGGGCCGGCATCGGCGACCCGTGGGTCGGTCACGGTCCGCGTTCGGTGGCATCTGGATGGGTGCGTGTCATTGCGCTGCGGGTCATCGCGGTGCCATTTGTCCGCAACCTCGGTCCCGAAGCATCGGCCTGGCACATCGCACCACCTTGAAAGGAGCCTCTTGTGGCCAGACTCCACCGACGCACATTCCTCGGACTGACGGGTGCGGCCGGAGCCGGCGCAGCGGCCGCCGTCGCCGGATTCTCCGCGGCACCCGCGTGGGCCGACCCGCGCCTTGCCGACAACCCGTTCACGCTCGGCGTCGCCTCCGGCGACCCTCTGCCGGACGGGGTAGTCCTGTGGACCCGCCTGGCGCCGGACCCGGTCGCCGTCGACGGACTCGGCGGCATGCCGCGGCGGGTCGTACCGGTGAACTGGCAGGTCGCCGAGGACGAGCGGTTCCACAACGTGGTCCGCGCCGGTGCCGAGCACGCCACCCCGGAGCTGGGCCACTCGGTCCACGTCGAGGTCACCGGCCTGCGCCCCGGCCGGGAGTACTACTACCGGTTCCGGGTCGGCAAGCACCTCAGCCCGATCGGGCGGACCCGCACCGCACCCGCGTACGGCGCGGACCGGCGGCAGCTCGCCTTCGCCTTCGTGTCCTGCCAGAACCTGCCGACCGGGCACTTCACCGCCTACCGCCACCTGGCCGACGAGGACCTCGACCTGGTGCTGCACCTCGGCGACTACATCTACGAGGGCCCGGCCGCCGGCACGCTCGGCCGCCCGCACCTGCCCGCCGCCGAGATCTTCTCGCTGGCCGACTACCGCATCCGGCACGCCCAGTACAAGACCGATCCGGACCTGCAGCTCGCACACGCCCGGTTCCCCTGGGCTGTCACGTGGGACGACCACGAGGTGGAGAACAACTACGCCGGCGACGTCTCCGAGGACCCCACGCAGTCGCCGGAGAGCTTCCGTCAGCGCCGTGCGTTCGCGTACCAGGCCTACTACGAGCACCTGCCGCTGCGCCGCGCCAACATCCCGCAGGGGTCGGACATGCGCCTGTACCGGCGGCTCACCTACGGCAACCTCGCCCAGTTCAACATCCTCGACGGCCGGCAGTACCGCTCGGACCAGGTGCCCGCCGAGATGGACGACCCGTCGCGCACGATGCTCGGCGCCACGCAGGAGAAGTGGCTGCTCGACGGCCTGAGCGCCTCGACGGCCCGGTGGAACGTGCTGGGCAACCAGACCGTGATCGCCCAGGCCGACCGAGACCCCGGCCCCGGCAAGAAGCTGCCGGACGACAACTGGAACGGTTACGCGGCGGCCCGGCAGCGCCTCTTCGACGGCGTCGTCGAGCGCGGCGTGCGGAACATGGTGGTCGTCACGGGCGACGCCCACTGCAGCATGGTCGCCGACCTGAAGCAGAACTTCGACGACCAGTCCTCACGCACCGTCGGGGTCGAGTTCCTCGGCACGTCGATCACCTCCGGCGGCGACGGGTCCGACATGGACACGCGTGGCACCGAGTGGCTCGCCAGCAACCCGCACATGAAGTTCTACAACGCGCGCCGCGGATACGTGCGCTGCCTGCTCACCCACGACCAGATGCGCACCGACTACCGGATCGTGCCGTTCGTGACCCAGTCGGGGGCGCCGGTCTCCACCCGGGCCAGCTTCGTGGTGGAGAACGGGCGGCCAGGCGCCCAGGCGGACACGGCCTGACGGCCCCGGACCCCGGCGCGGCCCGGAAACCGCGCGGCGCCGGGGTCCGGGATGGCGGCAATCCTATTCGCTGTGCAGACCCGGTTCGCCTGCTTGTCCTCGTCTTGGCTCGTTGCGGAACCTTGGAAGGGCTGTGGCGTGGGAGGTCAAATCTACGAAGACGGGCGGCGGAGAAGTGGCTTCCGTAGCGGCCCAGAGACGGCGACGCCCGGCCGCCGAGATCGGCAGGTTGTCTTCTCCGCCGGCAGCCAGCAGCACATCGAAGTCGACGGCAGAGTCGCGAAGGGCACGCGGATTGTCGCGATCCAACGCACGTTTCACCACCGCCGCCATCGGACCGCGGGCCAGCAGATCGAGCGTGGTCTGGTACGAACCACCCAGAACGTCAGCCAGGTCGAGGGCTTCACGCAGCCCCGCCTCGGCAGCCATGACGACCACATTGGTGATCAGTTTGTAAGCCACGCCGGATCCGAGCGGCCCGACACGAACGACCTGCCCAAAAGCGTCCAGGATCGGCTCGGCCAAGGCCGTCGCGTCGTCGGAGCCCGCCAGCAGCACGGTCAGCGTGGCTTCCGAGGCGTACCGCACGCCACCGATGAGCGGAGCGTCGACGAGGTGAACGCCTGCCGGCATCTGCGATGCGAGCGACTGCAGCATGGCCGGAGTCGTGGTCGACAGGACGGCCAAGGCTGCTCCGGGTCGCATTCCGGCGAGAATGCCACCCTCCCCCAGATGTGCCCCCGGTATGTCGGCGGACATCACGGCACTCATCACCACATCAGCGTCACGGGCTGCTGCCGCCGGGCTGTCGGCCCCGACGGCCCCCAGCGCCGTCATCGCATCAATCCGCCCCGGCACGACGTCGAAGACACCCACCCGGTGGTTGGCGCGCAACAGATGGGGAACCATGCGAGAACCCATGTCCCCAAGGCCGACGAAACCGACAGCGACCATGGCATTCCTCCTCGTGCAGAGCGCTCGGCACCTGGCACTACAGCGTCCTGATGATTCGGAACGCGTACCCGCCGCACCGCCGCCGATGTACCGGAGCACACCGATTCACCACAAAGATCGCCTGGGCAAGCCCGCCCGGTACAGGTCACCCGATCAATCAAGCAACGGTGCCGCTCTACGTCCTTGCGATGGGCGCGGCGTCGAAGCTCGGGTTGCCCATTTCGCGGCCGCGCAGGCTGGCGCGCGGCGTGGATTCGGACAACTCGGTGGCGTGCTCCGTCTCTGATGCCGGGGCCGGGACTCGCGCCGACTCCGGCTTGTCCAGAAAGCGCAGCAGTTCGACTGGGAACGGCAGGACCAGCGTCGAGTTCTTCTCGGCCGCCACCTCGACCACCGTCTCCAACAGCCGCAATTGCAACGCGGTCGGCGTCTGCGCCATCGTGGCCGCGGCGTCGGCGAGCTTGTGCGACGCCTGCAGCTCACCGTCCGCGGTGATGATCCGCGCGCGCCGTTCGCGCTCCGCCTCGGCTTGCCGGGACATCGAGCGTTTCATCGACTCCGGCAGCGAGACATCCTTGATCTCCACCCGGTCGATGTGGACGCCCCAATCGATCGCCGGGCTGTCGATCATGACCTCCAGGCCCTGATTGAGCCGCTCGCGATTGGTCAACAGCTCGTCGAGGTCGCTCTTGCCGATGATCGAGCGCAACGACGTCTGTGCCACCTGGAGGACCGCGAACATGTAGTCCTGCACGTTGACGACGGCGCGGACCGGGTCAGTGACCCGGAAGTACACCACCGCGTCGACTGTGACGGTCACGTTGTCCCGGGTGATGCCGTCCTGTGCCGGGACCGGCATGGTGACGATCTGCAGGTTCACTTTCTGCAGCCGGTCCAGCAACGGCACGATCAGGGTCAGGCCGGGCCCACGCGTCGTGTCCCGCAGACGGCCGAGCCGGAAAATCAGACCACGCTCGAACTGCCGGACGATCCGGACGCTGGCCACAAACCCGGCCATCGTCAATAGCAGCACCGTGATGAGTAATGGACCCATGGCATGTCGCCACCATCCGTGCGCATCTAGGTCTCCACGGTCACTATAACGCGGCGTGCGTGGTGCGCTTCGATGTGCCGCGGCGTCGTGTAGCGCCTCGCTCCGCCCGCGGCACCCGCCGCGGTCGACAAGCTGTTCGACTGACCCCGCGCCTGGCGGGCACCGGCCCGGTCCATCGACCCGGCCGGTGCGGCCGCACCGGCATCAACGAGTGACGGCGGTGCGGCACCGATCATCGGCCGCAGCCCGCCATGATGCGGGGTGGAAGGCCCGTCGGCGGTGCGCAGCCCCCGCCGGTCGTCGCCGGGGCGGCGAGCGCCGCCGGTGCCGGGTCCGGGTTCGGAGGCTTCTGCGGGCCGGCGAGCCAGTCCATGATGAACGGCCGCAGGTCCCGTCCGGCGACGCGGGAGGCGAGCGCGGCGAACTGTTCGGTGGAACCGTTGGCGTACCGGCGTTCCGCTGCCCACGTGCGCAGGATCCGGAAGAACGTGGCGTCGCCGACGTGCATCCGCAGGGCGTGCAGGGTCATGGCGCCGCGGGTGTACGCCGAGAGCCCCCACGGCCGCTCACCGGCCGGATCGTAGGCGGGCGCCCAGAACGGGTGGTCGATCGGGAACTCGTAGAACTGGTTGAACTCGTGCTGCACGGTGAACCAGCCGTCGTGCTCGCCCCACATCCACTCGCCGTAGGTGGCGAAGCCCTCGTTGAGCCAGGTGTCGTACCAGTTGGCCACCGACACGCTGTCGCCGAACCACTGGTGGGTGAGCTCGTGCGCGACGACCGTCGCCTGGTACCTGCTGGTGCCGGACGTGAAGTACGAGGCGGGGTACGTCGGCCGGGTCTGGGTCTCCAGCGCGAACCACAGCGTGTCGGCCCGGTCGACGATCGCGCCGTTGGCCTCCATCGGGTACGCGCCGAACAGGGTCTCCAGGTAGTCGGTGATCTCGTCGGTGCGTCCGACGACCGGGTCGGCGACCTCCGGGGCGAGCGCGGCGTCGACGGCGATCACAGTCGGCCGCCCGTCGTGCAGGTGCTGATCGACGCGGAACCGGCCGACCGCCATCGTGCTCAGGTAGCTGGCGACCGGGGTGAGCGCCGCCCACCGCCACGTCGTCCAGCCGTCGCGGGTGGACGAGCCGAGCGGCACGCCGTTGCCGATCGCGGTCAGCCCCTCGGGCACCGTCAGGCGCATCGAATAGGTCGCCTTGTCCCGCGGGTGGTCGTTCACCGGGAACCACAGCGTCGCGGACTCCGGCTCGCCGGCGATGATCGCGCCGTCGTCGGTGCGGATGAAGCCGTACTCGTACGCCGGCTCGCCGGGGATGTCGCTCGGGTAGCTGTACCGGACCGGCACCCCGTGGTAGCGCACGTCGACGGTGAACGGCTGCCCCTCGCGCAGGCCCCGGGCCGGGGTGATGACCAGCTCACCGCCGTCGCGGGTCCAGGCCGCGGGACGGTCGTTGACGCGGATCGCGTCGACGGCCAGGCCGGTCAGGTCGAGGTCGAAGCGGGACAGGTGCTGAGTGGCGGCGGCGAGGATCGTGGCGTGGCCGGTCAGCTCGTCGGTGGCCGGGGCGTAGCGCACGTCGAGGTCGTAGTGGCGCACGTCGTAGCCGCCGTTGCCCGACAGCGGGTAGTGCGGGTCGCCGAGCCCGGGCGCGCCCGGGGTGAAGGTCACGGGTGCGGCGGCCGCGGCCGGTGCCACCGGCGCGAGCCCGAGCAGCGTGGCGAGGCTCGCCGCGGCAAGACGTCTTCCCATCGATGTACCCCCCGTGGTCTCGTGGATGTCGTCATTCGGAAGGACCGTTGAAGCATCGACGAGGTTGCACGGGTGCGGGCTCCGGCGCTGTGGCGGCAGCTCGTCGGCTGACATGACCGAGAACAGTCCGCCGACGAGTTCATCGACGGTCAGGGTGGCGTCATGGGCGACGGCGGACTCGACGACCTGATATCCAGCTGCCTGCAAGGCGTCGCGGTTGCGTCGGCGGACCGCCGAGGAGTTGGGCGACGCCTTCACGCGGCTGCACACCGAGCAGATCGTGCCCGCGATCCCGGCCGGGCTGAGCGCGACCGTCTACACGCAACTGTCCGACGTGGACGATGAGCTCAACGGCCTGCTCACCTACGACCGGCGCGTGGTCAAACTCCCCGAGGAGGTGGTCCGGCAGGTCAACGCCCGGCTGCGCTACCAGCGGTTGTGCGCCTCCTCGGCCCACCCGACCAGGCCGTCCAGGCTCACCCGGCCGCCGTCGTCCGCCTGGACCCAGCCGGAGAAGTGCCCGAAGCACTGGTGGGTCTCGTTGGCCACGATGCCGAGGTTGGTGCGCGCGATCTTCTCGTGGAACGGGTGGAACTCCACCTCGACCCGGTCGCCGCTGATCCGCCACGGCCGCAGCCAGTCGCGGCGGTCGTAGCTCCAGCGCAGTTCGGCGCCGAGCTTGTGCAGCCGCCCGCCGACGAAGAGCGCGTTCTCGGTCGAGCCGGTTCCGTCGGTCCACTTGCCGCCGAGCTGGATCGACACGCCCGGCGCGCTGCCGGCCGCCCAGTTCCACCGGATCGCGTACGGCCATTTGCCCCGGCCGTGGTCGAGCACGGCGAACGAGTCCTCCCCGGCCACGGCGTGCGCCGTGCCGTTCACCCGCAGGGAGCCGTGCACCGGACGGCCGACGTCCTTGACCGTGTACTGGAACCGGCGCGCGCTCCACGGGACCACGACGCCGAGCGACTCGTGGCCGGGCGGCAGCGGCACGATGAGGTCGATCTCGACGCCGGGTGCGGTGGCGCGGATCGTGCTGCCCTCGGGGGTCTGGTCGATGTCGATCGACAGGCCGGCGCCGCGCACGCTCGCGGTGCCCGCGCCGCTGACGGGCGGCAGCACGGCGCCGCGGGCGAAGAGGACCACCGCGTCCTTGCTGACCTCGACCTTCGTTGCGCGGTCGAGCACGTAGACGCCGTGCACGCCGGCGTAGTCCAGCGACGATGCGACGAGGCCGACGATGTGGGTGGGCGTGACGATCCCCCAGTACTCCCAGCGCTTGGCCCTTCCCCAGCCACGCAGGTTCGCCCGGTGCAGCGGCCGGCGGGTCCAGCCGACCGCCGCGGGGTTGAGCCGCCCGTTCGGCAGGCACAGGTCGACCGGCTCGACGATCTCCTTCTCGTGCGTCACGAGGGCAGCGTAGCCGCCTTGACGAGCAGGCGACGGAGCAGTTCGGGTCGGATGCTGGGTCTGGTGGGAGCCGCTCGGACTTGGCCGTGGACGCGCGACCAGCGCGGAGGCGCGGTCGCCGTGAAGTTGCGGTTGACCACCTCGGGCGCCGGTGTCGCTCGAGGGGTTTGCCGGGTGGAACCGCCGCTGTGGAGGTCAGCGTCGCCGCTGAGCTCGATACGGCGACGTGCCAGCAGATGCGGGTGGCGCCGGGCGCCGCGGACCCCAGCTTGTCGGAACTGGATCCAGGCCGGGTGGCGTTCTGCTCTGGCGCTGCGGTTGCCGAGCGCGCCTGACTCACAGCAGGCGAAGGCTCAGGAGGTCGCACCGTGGACCTTGCCCTGACCGCCCGCCTCGCCGCCGCACCACACGCCCTGGCCGCGTTCGAATCAGCTCTTGGCGTCCGCCGGGCGTTCCCTGCGCGACACGCTGCGCGGAGGTAGCCGAGCAGGCGGCACGGGACCTGACCGCTGATCACGCGGCCGCCGTCGCCGCGTTTGCTGGTTTAGGTCGGCGCCGGCTCGGTAGAGAGGTCCGAGCAGCGGCCACACGGGGGTGCGGATGTTGAAGGGCTTCAAGAACTTCCTGATGCAGGGCGACCTGATCGTCGTCGCCGTCGGTCTGGTGGTCGCGCTGGCCTTCAGTACGTTGATCAAGTCCTTCACCGACAGCATCATCACGCCGCTGGTCAACGCGGCGGCAGGCGGCGGCGCGACGGGCAAGGGCATCGGCTGGACCGTGAACGGCCAGCGGATCGACCTGGGTGCGTTCATCGGCGCCCTGATCTACTTCGTCATCTTCATGGCCGTCATCTACTACCTGATCGTGGTGCCGTACCGGGCGTACATGCACAGGCGCGGCAAGACGGTGTTCGGCGACCCGCCCCCGACCAAGACCTGCCCGAACTGCCGGATGGAGGACGTGCCGGCGAGCGCGGTCCGCTGCCCGCACTGCACGAGCGACTTGGCCGCCCTCTAAAGCTGCGGATGCGACGGCCGCCGGGTTTCCCGGCGTGGCTTTCGCCGGGACAGCAGGCAGAGCTGGTCGAGGTGCTCATCGCCGGGTCGCTGGGGCGATGGTTCACGGCAGCAATTCGCGCACCTCTACCCAGGCGACGAGCCGGTCCTTGGTTGGTCCGGGCTGCAGGATGTCAACCAGTCTGTCCAAATGGGCTGTCAGGTTCTTCTGTCTGCGTAGCTCGTCTATCTGCTCGATCGGGAGGTCGCGCCAGCCTGCGGACATCGTGCGAGCATGGGTGGGATCGAGGGTGAGCGCTGCGAGGGTGTCGGCGGCGAGGATCTCGGGGTTCCAGTCCGGGTCCGTATCAGAGCCGAGATGCTCGATGACCCAGGCGCGGAGCAGGAAGTTGTGCCCGAGCATGCGGGCCCGATCCCACGGGCCTTCGCCGTGTAGCCGTTCGTTGGCGTTCAAGGACAGCTTGGCCCAGCGTAGGCGGACCTGGCGCGGTTGGTCGGGTCGGCCGGCGTTGGCCTGGGCGACGACGCGGACTTGTTCCAACTCGTGGCCGTGCTGGGTGGCAGCGTGGTCTTCGAGGTCTTCGAGGTCTTCGAGGTCTTCGAGGGGCCGGGTGCTGATATCCCGGGTCGGTTCGTCGCGTTCTGTGTCGTTCAACGTTGCTCGTCTCTGACGGCGGGAAGACCGAGGTCGACAGTAGCGCCGTTGCGGGACTTGCGGTCGATCTGGGCGAGCTTGTCCTCGGGGGACTTCGACGTGCCGCTGCGCTCGCAGGCAAGCCCGTCGCTGAGCCGGGCGATGGTGCGCGGCGGGCCTGGTCGATCGGCTCCAGATGACGATCTTCCCGGTCGTCTCTGGTCGGACTGTGCCAGGCTGATCTCACGAACGCCTGCGACGCCTGGTTCGTCGTTGCTAGTCGTTCGGCCCCAGAGGACCGTCTCCCAGGCGCCGCCGGACCGGTAGTGGTCCGACCAGGTACTGCCTGCTTCAGTGGTGTCCCAACCAGGTACTGCCTGCTTCAGTGGTGTCCCAACCAGTTCTCACCTCCTCGCGGACAGGCAAGGGCTGTCCTGCGGGCTCGCGGCAATGTGTAAGTGACCCAGGTCACGTCGTTTGGTGATCCGCCGGGTGCCTCGCGGTCGACCATCTAGACGTGGGAGGAAGTGATCAGGACGAGGAGCGGCTGCTGCGGCGGGTCGCGCGCGCCGATCTGGACGCGTTCGACGAGCTGTACCGGCGGACCTCGCCCTGGCTGGCGATCCGGTTGCGCCGCCGCTGCGGCGACGACGGCATCGTCGCCGAGGTGCTGCAGGACACCTACCTGACGGTGTGGCGGGCAGCCGGCTCGTTCACCGGGCTGCGGCAGTCCGGCGGGGCGGACGCGCCGGGCGGCACGGCCGTCGGCTGGATCTGGACGATCGCGGCACGCCGCCTCGTCGACGCGTTGCGCCGGCGGTCCCGCCTGCAGGAGGTGCCGACGGAGGTGCTGCCCGAGCGCAGCGCGCCGACCGCCGAGGACGAGGCCCTCGCCGGGTCGATCGGCCTGGAGCTCGGCGCGGCGCTGGACAGCCTCGCGCCGGAGCTGCGGGCGGTCCTGGCCGCGATGGTCCTGGACGGGCTCACCGTGCGCGAGACCTCGATCCTGCTGGGGTTGCCGGAGGGCACCGTGAAGAGCCGGGCGCGGCGCGCCCGCACCGCGCTACGGGAGGCGCTGACATGACCGCGCACGTCGCACCCCACGTCGCACCGGCGGCCCTCGCCGCGTACGCCGCCGGCACCCTCGGCCCCGACCCCGCCACCACCTGGACGCTCGAGGTGCACCTGGAGCGGTGCGCGCAGTGCCGGGCGCGGCTGGCCGAGCTGGCGGCCCCGCCGCTGCGGGCGCTGCTGGACGACACCCGCACCACGATCCTCGCCCAGGCGCGCAGCGGACCGCGGCCGGTGCCCCGGTCGCCGCTGCAGGGGCGGCTGCGACGGTGGCGGCTGCGGTGGACCGGCTGGTCCGTGCTCGGCTGGGCCGCCATGACGTGCAGCGCGATCCTCGCCGCCGTCCTGCTCGACTGGAACTATCCCGACCGGCCCTCGGTGGTGCTGCTGCTGGCGCCGGTCGCGCCCCTCGCGGGACTGGCGGTCACGTGGTCCCACCGGGCCAACCCGGCCTGGGAGACGATCGCCGGGACCGCCCGGGCCGGGCTGGAGCTGTTGCTGCGCCGTACCCTCGCCGTCCTCGCCCTGGTCCTGCCGCCGCTGACGGTGGCGGGGCTGGCGCTGGGCCGCAACCCGGCGCTGTGGTTGCTGCCGTGCCTGACGTTCACCGCCGCGACGCTCCTGCTCGGCAGCCGCATCGGCGTGCCGCTCGCGGCCGCCCTGCTCGGCGGGGGCTGGCTGGCGGCGGCCGGCGCGGTGACGTTCGGTCACGACAGCGCGTCCGCCACGGCGCCGGCGGAGGCCCTGATCCGGGCCGAGACCATGCCCGCGTGGGCCGCCGCCGCCGTCGTGCTGGCGCTGCTGACCGCACTGCGCGCCGACCACCTGCGAAACCCCGCCACCTGGCGCTGACCTGTACAAAGGAGACGACATTGGTACGCGCAGTGAGCGCCGACGAGGTGGCACCGAGCCGGCATGCCTGGCCCATCGAGGCGGCCGGACTGGCGGTGAAAGCCGGCCGGCACCTCGCCGTCGACGGCCTCGACCTTCGCCTCGGCACCGGCGTGCACGGGCTGCTCGGCCCCAACGGCGCCGGCAAGAGCACGCTGATGCGGGCCCTGGCCACGGTCGTCCGCCCGTACCGCGGCACGCTGCGGCTGCTGGGCATCGACGCCACCGCGGGCCGGGCGCTGCGTCCCGTGCGGGCCCGGCTCGGGTACCTGCCGCAGCAGTTCGGCTTCTACCCCCGCTTCACCGTCCGCGACGCCGTGGAGTACATGGCCTGGCTGCGGGAGATGCCGTCCTCGGCGGTGCCGGCCGCCGCGCAACAGGCCATCGACCGGGTGCGGCTCACCGACCGCGCTGACGCCAAGCTCAAGTCCCTGTCCGGCGGCATGCTGCGCCGCGCCGGGATCGCGCAGGCGATCGTCAACGAGCCGGACCTGCTGCTGCTGGACGAGCCGACCGTCGGGCTGGACCCGGAGCAGCGCGTGGAGTTCCGTGAGCTGATCCGCGAGCTCGGCGTCGACAGCTGCGTGCTGGTCTCCACCCACCTCGTGGAGGACGTGGTCGCCGCCTGCACCGACGTCGTGCTGATGGACGACGGCGGCCTGGTCTTCCAGGGCGTGCCCGCCGACCTGATCCGGCACGGTGAGACCGGCGGCGTCGGTGACAGCCCGGCCGAGCGCGGCTATTCGGTCCTGCTGCACCGGCACCGGGACGCGGCATGATCCGGCCGTTGCGCACCGAGCTGCGCCGATCCAACGCCCCGGCCGTGGCCGTGCTGCTGGTCGTGGTCGGCGGGCTGTCCGCCGCCAGCATGTACACCTTCTGGCAGGGCCAGTGGCTGCGCTTCGGCTACGTGCACACCACCGGCATGTTCATCCTGATGCCACTCGCGCTGGCCGGCGGCGCGGTCCTCGGCCGCCGGGACCGCCGCACCCGCGCCGAGGACCTGCTGCTGAGCACCGGGCGCCCCCGTTGGCAGCGCGCGCTGCCGGCGATGGGCGCGCTCGGCATCGCCGTCGCGGCCGCGCACCTGCTCGTCCTGGCCGCCGGCGCGGCCCTGCTCGCCGGCACGTACCTGGGGCTGCGTGGCGCCGGCGCGGCGCTGGTCGACGCGCTGGTGCTCGTCGGCGCGGCCTGGACGGGCATGGCCGCCGGCCGGCGCTGGTCCGCGCCGGTGGTGCCGCCGTTGCTCGCCGCCGCCGTGCTGGTCGTGCAGGTCGGCGCGGCGGAGATCGCACACGGCGACGACCGGCTCGGCAACCTCTCCCTGATGATCTCCTGGCCGCCGGACACCGTGTGGGAGACGACGTCCAGCCGCCTGCTGCTGAGCCACCTCGCCCTCGGCGCCGGGCTGCTGCTGACCGGCGTCCTGCTCGCCGCGGGCGCGTCGGGTCTGTGGCGCGCGGGCGGGTTCGCCGGCCTCGCCGCCGGCATCGCCGGTCTGGTCCTCATCGCGAGCCCGGGCCCGGCCGGGATCTGGCAGCTGGACGCCGGCGCGTACCGGTACGTCTGCGCCGACGGCACCCCGCAGGTCTGCGTCACCGCCGCGCACGCCCACCTGCTGCCCGGCGTCTCCGCCGACGCCCGCCGCGCCCTGCGCGCCCTCGCGAAGCTGCCCGGCGCGCCGACCCGCGCGGTCGAGCTGCGGCTGGACACCATCGGCGAGAACGACAGCGAACAGTGGTTCCGGCCGAAACCGCCGCCTGGCACCGTGCAGTTCCAACTGGAGGTCGACCCCGGCACCGGCCGCGACCCCGACGTCGCGGAGAGCATCGTCATGGGCGGCGGCACCCGCTGGTCCGGGTGCGGCCACGGCAGCGACGACGTGGCCCAGGCCGTCGCCGCCGCGTGGCTGCTGGACACCGACACCGTCCGGCTGTGGGACTCGTGGTCCGGCTTCGACTACGCGGACAAGTACCAGCCCGAGGTGCGGACCGGCGTGCAGGCGTTGCGGGCGCTGCCCGGGGCCGAGCAGCTGCGCCGGGTGACCGCTCTGCGCGACGCGGCGGCGCGCTGCGAGCAGGACCTGATGCCGTACCTCACCGGTCAGGCCGCACCGTGACCCGCGGGCTGCGACTGTACCTGCGTTCGCGCCGGGTCCCGGTCGCCGTCGCCGGCTCGGCGGGCGCCGTGGCGCTGGTCGTGGCCACCTGGTCCAGCATGATGGACCGTGCCGGCGTGCCCGCCGGCCTCGCGGTGCTCACCACCGCCATGGCGGCGGCGCCGTTCGGCCCGACCCTCGCCGGCCCGGACCCGGCACTGGACCGGACCGCCGCGCTGCCGTGGCCACCGCGCCGGGCGGCGCACCTCGTCGCCTGCTGTGTCGTGGTCGTCGCCCTGCTGCTCGCCGCCCGCCCGTTCGGCGCCGACTTCGGCCCGGTGGGGGTCGTGCTGCGCAACACGGCCGGACTGATCGGTGTGATCGGCCTCGGCGCCGCCGTCGCCGGCGCCCGCGCCGCCTGGCAGGTGCCGGTGGCGTGGGCGGCCCTCGCCGCGTTCATGGTCGCCCCCGGCGGGCCGCGGTGGCGGCAGGCGGCGCTGTGGATGGTGCAGGAACCGGGCGACCGCATCGCCACCGTCACCGCCGCGACGCTGCTCGTGGCCGGTGTCGCCGCGTACGCGATCCGCGTCGGCCCCCAGGTCGCTCCAGTCGAGGCGACGATGGACCAGTAGGCGATTGCGTCTGCCGGGATCCGGCAGAGAGCTGCCTCAAGCCGACGCCGGGCGCGCTCCTCGTTTCTCGGCTGTTGAGCTGGGCAGACGCGAAATCATCCGGGGTCGGTGAGGTCCCGGCCCGAGGCGATTCCGTGGCATGGCCTCGGCTTGGAGCATGCACCGGTGGGTAGTGGCTAGAGCATGACTGCCAGCGCGATCGAGGTCCAGCGGTACCTCGGCGACGTCCACTACCCGACGAACAAGCAGGGTCTTGTCGAGGAGGCTCGCGAGCACGGTGCCGACGACAACGTCGTGCGGACCTTGCAGGAACTTTCCCGTGACCGGTTCGCCTCACCGAACGACGTGAGCCAGGCCGTCAGCGAGCCGTCGACACAGCGCGACATCGTGGAGATCCTGCTCGCTCGGCATACCGATATCAAGCAGATGTTCATGCGCGTCGGCTCTGCTCAGGCGGGGCAGAAGGAGCAGCTGTTCCACGATCTGGTCCGGATGCTGGCCGTGCACGAGAACGCCGAGGAAGTGGTCGTGCACCCGGCGGCGCGTGACCTGATTCCCAACGGAGATTCGGTGGTCGGCGAACGGCTTCAAGAGGAGTCCGAGTCGAAGCGGGCGCTCGCCGACCTCTACGACCAGGGGATCGATCATCCGGAGTTCGACCGGCACCTTGGCGTCCTGGCCGAATCGGTGCTGGCGCATGCGGCGCAGGAGGAGCGGCTGGAGTTCGCGCAGCTGCGCCAGCACGCCGACATTGACCGGCTGCGCCGGATGGCGGCCGCGTTCGAGGCGGCCGAGTCAGTTGTGCCGACGCGCCCGCACCCGTCGGCTGGCGAGTCCGCGGCCGTCAACCTCATGGTCGGCCCGCCGACCGCGGTGTTCGACAAGATCCGCGACGCGATGCGCGACTGGCGTAAGCGCACGGGCGACGAGTGAGTCATTCAGCCTGACGTCCGGTGGCGCGCGCGGCCACCACGAGCGGCCCCGCCGCCGTGGTGCCGCGCCGCCCGAGCCGGTCACCGTGGGGACCATGTCTGCCCGTCGACCCGGAGCGAGTTGGCCGACACGCCCGGCAGCGGTACGCCCGACCACCCCGGCGCCCGATCCCGTTACGTCAGCAGCCGCAGCGACCGTTGGCGGACGTCGACGTAGCGCTCGTGCACCTCCGGGGTACCGGCGGCGGCGACCTCCTCGGCCGTGACAGGCCACTGCGGCGGCTCGGCACCGCCGGCCAGCGCCCAGGCCGCCTGACGCGCCGCGCCGCGCGCGACGTACTCGCCGGGGCTCGGCACGCTCACCGGCGCGTCGAACAGCGCCGGCGCGACCGCCTGTACCGCGCGGGACTTGGCCGCGCCGCCGATCAGCAGCACCCGATCGACCGGGGTGCCCTGAGCGCGGAGCGCGTCGAGGGCGTCGGCGAGGCCGCCGAGCATGCCCTCCACCGTGGCCCGCGCCAGGTTCGCCGCCGACGCGTTCGCCCGCGTCAGCCCGGCGAGCAGACCGCGCGCGTCGGGCAGGTTGGGAGTACGTTCCCCCTCCAGGTACGGCAGGAGCGTCAACCCTCCCGCGCCCGGCGGTGCTGAGAGCGCCAACTCGTCGAATTCGGCCAGCGACCGGCCCAGCAAGCCGGCGACGGTGCTCAACACCCGGGCCGCGTTGAGCGTGCACACCAGCGGCAGGAACCGGCCGGTCGCGTCGGCGTAGCCGGCCACCAGCCCGCTCGCGTCGGCGATCGGAGCCTCGCTCACCCCGAACGCGCACCCCGAGGTGCCCAGCGACACCACCACGTCGCCGGGCCGCAGGCCGACGCCGAGGGCCGCGCCCATGGTGTCACCGGTGCCGGCGGCCAGCACCGCGCCGGACGCGGTCTCACCGACCGTCTCGGCGGGCCCGGCCACCCGCGGCAACACCAGATCCCGGCCGAAGGCGAGCTGCACCAGGTCCCGGCGGTACTCCCCGGTCGCCGGCGACCAGTACCCGGTGCCGGAGGCCTCGCCGCGGTCGGTCGTCGGCTCGCCCCCGTCCGCGCGCAGCCGGTGGGTGAGCCAGTCGTGCGGCAGCAGCACCGTGGTCGTCCGGGCCGCGAGCTCCGGCTCGGCGCGGGCGAACCAGCGCAGCTTGGTGACCGTGAAGCTGGCCACCGGCACCAGCCCGACCGCGTCGGCCCACGCCTGCGGGCCGCCGAACTCGTCGGTGAGGTCGACCGCGGCACGCGCCGAGCGGGTGTCGTTCCACAGCACGGCGGGACGCACCACTTCGCCGGCCTCGTCGAGGCAGATCATGCCCTGCTGCTGCCCGCCGACGCCGATCGCGGCGACACCGTCCAGCAGCCCGGCGCTGGCCTGCTCGTACGCGGCCCACCACAGGCGCGGATCGGCCTCGGTACCGTCGGGGTGTGGCGCGCGGCCCTCGCGGAGCACCTCGCCGGTGTCCGCGTCACACACCACGACCTTGGTCGATTGGGTAGACGTGTCGACCCCGGCAACCAGTGTCATCGCACGCCCAGCAGGGGTTGCATGGCCAGTTGGTCGAGACGCTCGTGCGCCTGCGGAGTAGGCGTGAAGCCACTCATGGCGGTGCCTCCGTTGTTCGCGGTTGATGCCGACTTTACGCACATCAAGCGGTTAGTTCAATGACCTTCCAAACCTGTCCTGGCGTCGGCCGTCGGCAGGACTGGGAGACGCTGCCGGCGATGTCCGGCATGCTGTGGGTATGACCGAGGAACCGCAGGATCGTTCCGCCGTGTCCGGCGACACGGTGCCCGTCGCACCGCCGGTGATCTCTGTGATGTTGATCGTCTCCGATGCGGACGCCGCAGTCGCCTGGTACCGGACCGCACTGGGCGCGACGGAGCTGTGGAACCTCGGTGGCGTGGCCGGTCTTGAGATCGGCGGCGCCCCCTTCTTCCTGCACGAGGTCAATCCCGAGAACCCTGCGGAGACCAGTCCCGGCCGGGCAGGGGTCACGAGCACCCGCATCGAGGTGTTCGTCGACGACCCCGACACCTTCATCGAGCGCGCCGTCGCGGCCGGTGCGGTCGCCGGAGCGGCGATCGAGGACCACCGCGTGCCCTGGGGGACGCACCGTCAAGGCGGCTTCACGGACCCGTTCGGTCACAACTGGTCCGTGGGCGACAGGTCACCGCTGGGCCCGTTCCCACGTTGATCGGGCCCAGCCTTCATGCGCAGGGATTGCGTATCGCCTCATGGCGCGGGGTCTGGCCCGGCTCAGCCGCGCTGTGCATCACAACCACGCCTGTGTACTGAGGCGACAGGCGGCCCGGCCCGGCAAGAGACCCGTGGTCTGTAAGCTGGGTTTCATGGACTTCAAGCGCGCTCATACCGAGGAGCAGCGGGCCGAGCGGCGCCGGCAGATCCTGAACACCGCGGCCGTGATGCTGGCCGAGATGCCGATGGCCAAGATCAGCCTCAATGAGCTGAGCCGGCGTACCGGCCTGGCCAAGTCCAACGTGCTGCGGTACTTCGAGTCTCGCGAGGCGATCCTGCTTGAGCTGCTCAATGCCGAGCTCGAGGAGTGGGTGGCCGAGCTGGAGCAGGTGCTCGAACCGGTGGAGGGCACGGTCCGTGAGCGGGGGGACCGGCTGGCCGCGGTCGTGGCTGAAACGCTGGCCCGGCGCCCGGTGCTGTGCGACCTCAACAGCGCGCAGGCGTCCGTGCTCGACCACAACGTCTCCACCGATGTGGCGTTGGCGTACAAGCGCGCTTCCCACAGGTCGATCGAGGCCCAGGCGCGGATCATCCTGCGCTACCTTCCGGAGCTCGGCGCTCAGGACGCGACCCGGGTCGTTGCGATGACCACGCTCGTCGCGGGCGCGGCTTGGCCCTACAGCCAGCCACCGGAGCCGATGCTCGCCGCGTATGCCGCCGACCCTTCACTGGCCGCGCTGCGTGCTGACTTCACCGATCTGTTGCGGCAGGCCCTGGCCGTGACCATCTCGGGTCTGCTCGCCCGTCAGGAGAATCTCCCGGTGGGCTCCGCCCCCTTCGACATCGCCGGCGAAGATCGATAATCGGCAGGCACCTGCAGCCCTCTCGCCCTGCCTGCCGTGGCCGGTCTGCCGGTCTTCGTCCTGCCCGGCATCTTACAGACCGGGGGTCTCTTGTCAAAAGACCACCGGTCGCTTACCTTTGGACCTGGTACAGACCAGCGGTCTTTAGGAGTTCGGCATGTACGAGGTCCCCAGCCAACACGGCAAGCTCGCCGTCGTGACCGGCGCGAACAGCGGTACCGGCAAGGAGGCCGCCAAACGGCTCGCCGGCGCCGGCGCTGAGGTGGTCCTCGCGGTGCGCACGACCGCCAAGGGCGAGCAAGCGCGCACCGAGATCCTCGCCGCGCACCCGAAGGCGAACGTCCGGGTGGACCGCCTCGACCTGGCCGACCTCGCCTCGGTCCGCGACTTCGCCGACCGCCTCAATACCGGCGGCCGCCCGCTCGACCTGCTGCTCAACAACGCGGGCGTGATGATGGTGCCGCGGCGCACGCAGACCAAAGACGGGTTCGAGTTGCAGCTGGGCAGCAACTACCTCGGCCCGTTCGCGCTCACCGTCCGTCTGCTGCCACTGGTGCTCGCCGCGCGGGCGCCGCGGGTGGTCACGATGAGCAGCGGCACCGCCGCCCGCGGCCGGATCAACCTCGACGACCTGCAATCCCAGCACGGCTACGGGCCGGTCGCCGCCTACGCGCAGTCGAAGCTGGCCGACCTGATGCTCGCGCTGCACCTCGCCGACATCGCCGCCGCCCGTGGCTGGCCGCTGCTCTCAGCCGGCGCGCACCCCGGCAACACCCGCACGAACATCGCGTCGTCCGGCCCGAACCTCGGCGGCGGCACGCCTCCGCTCGCCCTGCGCATCGCCGGCCGGCTGACCCCGATCCAAGAGGTGCAGCAAGGCGCCGAGCCCCTGCTGTACGCCGCCACCAGCCCCGCCGCGGTCGCGGGCGGCTACTACGGCCCCCGCTGGGCCGGCCTGGTCGGCCCCACCATCAAGGCCAAGCCGACCGGCCGAGCCCTGGACAAGCAGGTCCGCGCCCGGCTGTGGGCCGAGTCCGAGCGCCTCACCGGCCTCCGCCTCCCCACCGAGCCCTGACCACATCGCACCCTTGCAGGCCTCTTCCCGGCTTCCGCGCCCGGCGCGGAGGCGTCGCGAGCTCCTCGACGCGCCGAGACCCGCGGCAGGCCATGCGCTCCGCCCGAGCGGCACCAGCCGCCCAGCCGGATCAGGTAACCGTTCGCTGCAATCATCATCGGTCGAGGAGTAACCATCGTGAAGGTAGTGGTGTTCGGCGGCAGCGGCCTCGTCGGCGACGGCTTCATCCAGGAAAGCCTGAACGCCGACGACGTCACCGAAGTCGTCACCGTCGGCAGAACACTGCTCGACCTGGCCCACCCGAAGCTGCGCCAGGTCGTCCACGACGACTTCAGCGACTTCACCACGATCAGCGACGACCTGGCCGGCGCCGATGCGTGTTTCTGGGCCCTCGGCGTCTCCTCCAGCACGGTCAACGCCCAGGACTACGAACGCATCACCTACGACTACACCGTGGCCGCCGCCCGTACCCTCGCCACGATCAACCCCGACCTGACCTTCGTCTACGTCTCCGGCGGCGGCACCGACAGCACCGAACGAGGTCGCAGCCGCTGGGCCCGAGTCAAAGGCCGCACCGAGAACGCCATCATCAAGACCTTCCCCAACGGCTACGCGCTGCGCCCCGGCTTCGTCGAGCCGCTGCACGGCAAACAGTCCAAGACCACGGCGTACCGGATCTTCGTCCCCGCCCTGCCCGCGATCGCCCTGATCGCCCGCATGCTGCGCCTCACGCCCGTCCTCATGACCAGCACCAGACAGATGGGCCAGGTTGTTCTGCACCTTGCCCGCGACGGCTATCCCCGCCACGTCCTTGAAAACCGCGACATCGTCGCGATCGACGCCTTGCCCGGGCGAGGAATGCCGCGCTGACGCAGAAGTCCTGCCTGCCCGGTGGTAGCCGTCTGATAGGGGAGCTCGAGGTCGAAGACCTTGCCGGGGTTTATGCCGCCGCCGAGGATCAGGTCGAGCAGGCGCGGCAGGTATTCGCGGACGGGTGCGGGCCAGCCGTGCAGGTGGACGTGGGAGAAGAACGGGTCCTGGCCGTCAAGCTCGCTGCCGTGGGAGACGCCGACGTGCTCGTGGCCCATCGGGGTCGGTTCCTTGACGGCCGGCGAGCCCGACCAGCGGTGCGGCGACGCCGCCGAACCCGAACCGGACGACACCGAGCAGCAAGGCGGTGCCGGCCAGCCGTGGGGTACTCGCCAGGTCAGATCAGCCTGGGTTGCGCGGAACGGGTCCGGTGCTGGCTCGCAGCGAGATCGGCGGAGCGTGCAGGAGCTGCCGAGGCGATGCCTCCGGCTCGGCGATGCGTGCCAGGAGCAGTTCGACGGCTTCGGCGCCCATGTCCAGCGTCGGTACGTCGGCCGCGGTGAGCGGCGGGCGGAAGTCCTCGGCCCAGTGGCGGGCGGCTACACCGGTGACGGAGAAGCGGGCCGGCACATCGAGGCCCGCCCGTTCGAGCGCGCGCTGGATGCCGGGGAGGGCGGCCTCGTTGATGGTGACGACCGCCGTCGTGCGTGGGTGGTCTGCGCGGAGTTGTCCGAGGCAGGTTTCGCCCGCCGTCGCCTCGTCAGGGCAGCAGGCGTCGACGCCGGTCAGGCCACGCTCCGAGACGGCTTCCCGGAAGCCGGTGAGGGCACGGTGACCGGGGCCGTAGCCGGCGGCGACGAGCTCGGTCGAGCGGTTGATGAAGGCGATGTGCCGGTGGCCGAGGTCGGCGAGGTGGTGCACACAGCGCGCGATGAGGATGGTGTAGTCGATGTCGACCCACCACATGTCGTGCGGGTCGGCGGTGCGGCCGATGGTGACGAAGGGCAGGCCGGTCTGCTGGAGGCGGGTGACCCGATCGTCCTCGAGGCGGATCTCCATGAGCAGGACGCCGTCGACGCGGCGGCCGGTGACGATGCGTTCGAAGGAGCGGTCGTGGTCGCCGCCGGACGGTGAGAGCAGGACGTCGAAGTCGGCGTGCGCGGCGGCTTCCACGACGCTGGCGACGAAGCTGAGCTGCATGTCGGTGAGGCGTTGCGTCGCCGGCGGGATGACCAGTCCCAGCGTCCTGGTCCGGCCTTCCTTCAGCGCGCGAGCTGCCGCATTCGGTCGGTAGTCGAGCTCTTCGATGACGGCGAGGACCCGCTGCCGGATGGGGTCGGACACCGTGCGCTTGCCGCTCAGCACGTAGGAGACGGTGCTGCGGGCGACGCCGGCGCGCTGGGCGATCTCGCCGATGTTCATGACCCTCCCAGCGAATCGGTTCGAAACGACCGTAGACCGGTCCGCGCGACGCTGTCAACGCGGTAGGGCAGGGCTTGACCCATCTGCGGGCCGGGCGTATCTTCCCCTCGAACCGATTCGCGAACCGGTTCGCTGATCTTCCGACGTGGGCCGTCCCATTCATTCCGGTCCTCGTCCGCTCGTCAACACCCCCAGGAACACACCCCGCCATCTCCCTCCAAGGGGCATCTCATGCATGTGCCGTTTCGTGGCAGCCGCAGGCTGCGCGCATCCCTGTTAGCGCTCACATTGCTCGGTGGGCTGGCCGCCTGCTCGTCCGGCGACGAACCGGCGGGAGACGCCGCCGGTGGCACCTACACCATCTGGGACCCGTACCCGCAGTACGACGACAGCTCCGCGTGGGTCCAGCTGCTGAACACCTGCGGTGCCGGCGCCGGCGTGACGGTGAAGCGCACCGGCTACGACACCAGCGACCTGACGAACAAGGCGCTGCTCGCCGCGCAGCAGGGCAACTCGCCCGACGTGCTCATCGTCGACAACCCCGTCGTATCCACGCTCGCCGAGGCGGGCGTGCTGACCACGACCGAGGACAACAAGCTCGACATCGCCGCGATCGCCCCGAACCTCGTCGCGGCCGGGCAGGCCGGCGGCAAGACGTACGGCATCCCGATCGGCGCCAACACCCTGGCCCTGTACTACAACAAGAAGGTCCTGCAGGCGGCCGGCGTGGACATCGCCTCGGTGAAGGACTGGCCGTCGCTCACGGCGGCGCTGGGCAAGGTGAAGGCCGCCGGGAAGAAGGGCATCACGTTCTCGGCGATCGGCACCGAGGAGGGCAGCTTCCAGTTCCTGCCGTGGTACTGGGGCTCCGGCGCCAACCTGCGCAAGCTCGACTCGCCGGAGGCGGTCTCGGCGCTGAGCCTGTGGCAGGACTGGCTCAAGCAGGGCTACGCCCCGAACTCGGTCATCAACAACACGCAGACGACCAGCTGGCAGGAGTTCGCCACGGGCGAGTACGCGTTCGCCGAGAACGGCACCTGGCAGCTGGGCAACGCGAAGAAGGCCGGCTTCGAGTACGGCATCATCCCGGTGCCCGGCAGCAAGGGCGGGACCGCGCCGGCCCCGACCGGCGGCGAGTTCGTGAGCGTGCCGGTGCAGAAGGACGCCAAGCGGTACCCGACGACGAAGAAGCTCGTCGAGTGCCTGGCGAACACCGACAACTCCCTCGCCACGGTCAGCGCCCTGAACTACGTCGCGCCGACCACCGCGGTGCAGGACAAGCAGGTCACCGCGAACCCGGAGCTGAAGGTGTGGGTCGACGCGGTCAAGGCAGCCAAGGGCCGCACCAGCGACGACCTCGGCACGAAGTACCCGAAGATCTCCGAGCCGCTGTGGACCGCGGTACAGGCGGCGCTGAGCGGGTCGAAGTCCCCGGCCGACGCACTGGCCACCGCGCAGACGGCCGCGGCCGCGGCGACCAAGTAGCCCGATGAGCAGTCTGTCCGTCCGGGACAGGAACGGGGTGGCGGCGGTCCCGGCCGCCACCCCACCCGGGGCCCGGCGCACACGAGCGGGGCAGTGGGCGGCGTGGGCGTTCGTGGCGCCGGTCGCGGTGTACCTGATCGCCTTCTACGCCTATCCGCTGTACCGCAACCTCGACCTGAGCCTGCGCCACTACACGGTGCGCTCGTTCGTGCAGGGGGACGCGCCGTTCAGCGGCCTCGACAACTACCGCACCGTCGTGGAGGACCCGACGTTCACGCCGGCGCTGCTGCACACGGTGGTGTTCACCGCTGCATCGCTGATCCTGCAGTTCGCGATCGGCCTGGCCCTCGCGGTGTTCTTCAACCGGCACTTCCGGCTGTCGGCGACGCTGCGGGCGCTGTTCCTCGTGCCGTGGCTGCTGCCGCTGATCGTGTCCGCCTCGACGTGGTCGTGGATGCTCAACAGCGACTCCGGGATCGTCAACAGCGCATTGGGCCTCGTCGGCGTGGACCCGGTCAACTGGCTCACCTCCCCGGACTGGGCCTTGACCTCGGTGATCGCGGCCAACGTCTGGATCGGCGTCCCGTTCAACCTCGTCGTGCTCTACAGCGGCCTGCAGGCGATTCCTTCGCACCTGTACGAGGCGGCGCAGCTGGACGGTGCGACCGGCGCGCAGCAGTTCTGGCGGATCACGTTGCCGCTGCTGCGGCCGGTCTCCCTGATCACGCTGCTGCTCGGGCTGGTGTACACGCTCAAGGTGTTCGACCTCATCTGGATCATGACCAAGGGCGGGCCGAACGGCGCCTCCACGACGTTCGCCACCTGGTCCTACCGGCTCGGGTTCGGCAACCTCGTGCCGCAGTTCGGGCCCGGCGCGGCCGTCGGCAACCTGTTGATCGTGATGGCCCTCGTCTGCGGGCTGCTGTACATCCGGGTGCAGCGGAGGCTCGGATGAACCGCTGGCGCACCTGGGTCGGCCTGCTGCTGACCGCCGTCATGTTGTTCCCGGTGTACTGGATGGTCAACGTCTCGCTCACCCGCGACCAGGACATGCGCAAGAGCCCACCTCATGTCTTCCCGGTAGACCCGACCTTCGACGGTTACCGGGCGGTGTTCGACCAGCAGCTGCCGTACCTCGGCACCAGCCTGCTCGTCGCGCTGGGCACCGTCGCACTGACCGTCCTGCTCGCCGCGCCCGCCGGCTACTCCCTGGCCAAGTTGCGGCCGCGGGGCGGGGGAGTGCTGAGCTTCGCGTTCCTGGTCGCGCAGATGATCCCCGGGATCATCATGGCGATGGGGTTCTACGCCATCTACCTCAACCTCGGCGTGCTCAACTCGTGGCCCGGCCTCATCCTCGCCGACTCGACCATCGCCGTGCCGTTCGCGGTCCTGGTGTTCACCACGTTCATGGCCGGCATCCCCGAGGAGCTGCTACAGGCGGCGAAGACCGACGGCGCCGGACCGCTGCGCACGTTCACCGCGATCGTGCTTCCGGTCAGCCGCAACGCGATCGTCACCGTCGCACTGTTCGCGTTCCTGTGGGCGTGGTCGGACTTCGTCTTCGCCAGCACGCTCGACGGCGGCGGCGACCTGCGCCCGATCACGCTCGGCAT
Organism: Dactylosporangium sp. NPDC049742; assembly: GCF_040674675.1. Classification (NCBI taxonomy): domain Bacteria; kingdom Bacillati; phylum Actinomycetota; class Actinomycetes; order Micromonosporales; family Micromonosporaceae; genus Dactylosporangium; species Dactylosporangium sp. NPDC049742. The sequence continues at coordinate 26,707 of NZ_JBFANF010000090.1, forward strand.
CTACCAGTACATCGGCAACAACAACCAGGAATGGAACGCGATCATGGCCACCGCCGTCGTCGCCTCCATTCCGGCCACCGTCCTGCTCGTCGCCGCCCAGCGGTTCGTCGCCGCCGGCGTGACCGCCGGCGCCGTCAAGGACTGACCCCGAAAAGAGAGCCACCGCAATGACCGTCGTGTTCCCGATCCGGGACATCCCCTTCAGCCACGCAGGTTCCTGGTTCGGCATCTCGCCGGTCGTCGGGCTGCACACCGTCGCCGACGACCTGCACCTGGTGTCGCACCAGACCGGTATGCACGCCGTCCTGCGGTTCGAGCCGGCGCAGACCGCGACGGTCACCGCCACCGCGGCCCGGCTGGAATGGGCGCACGACGCGGGCACGGTCGAGGCGACCTACGAGACACCCGACACCGTGCGGCTGCGCGGCGAAGGCCTGGGCATGGCCGTCCTCGTCGCCGAGTCCACCCTCACCCCGTTCACCGGCAGCTATCTGTACCGCGACCCGGTCGACGACGCCGTCGTGTTGACCGACTACGGCACCGGCCGCCGGTACCGCATCACCATCCTGACCGGAGACGACGTCGAAGTCCGCGGCGTCGAAGCGGTCGGCGCCGCCGAGCGCGGCGTCGTGCTCGGCGACGGGACGTGGGAGATCGCGATCGAGGAGTACGCCAGCGGCCGCGCACCGTACCGGACCGCGGTCACCTTCGACGAGGCCGTCAAGGCCGTCGACGCGCAGTTCGCGGCGTTCGCCGACCAGGTCGCACCGTGGCGGGACGAGCAGACACCCGCCGCGGAGCTCGCCGCCTACGTGCTGTGGTCGGCGACCGTCGCGCCCAACGGGTTTCTCACCCGGCCGGCGGTGCTGATGTCCAAGCACTGGATGGACAAGGTGTGGAGCTGGGACCACTGCTTCAACGCCCTCGCCCTCGCCGCCGGCGATCCCGACCTCGCCTGGCACCAGTTTCGCCTCCCGTTCGACCACCAGGACGACACCGGCGGCCTTCCCGACTCGATCACCCACTCGGAGGTGCTCTACAACTTCGTCAAACCACCCATCCACGGCTGGGCCCTCGCGCAGCTGCGCGAGCAGACGGCGACCCTGGACCCCGCCGAACTCGAGGCGGTCTACGGGCACATGGTGCGCTGGACCAACTTCTGGCTCACCGTCCGCCAGGTTCCCGGCGAGGACCTGCCGCATTACCACCACGGCAACGACAGCGGCTGGGACAACGCGACCCTGTTCGACCCCAGCCGCGTCGTGCAGAGCGCGGACCTCGCCACATTCCTTGTCCTCCAGATCCGCGAACTCGCCGCCCTCGCCACGCACCTGGGCCTTTCCGGTGACGCCACCGCCTGGTGCACTCGCGCCGACCAGCTCCGGGTCGCTCTGCTGCGGCAGCTGTGGACCGGCGACCGGTTCGTCGCCCGGCACCCCGCGAGCCACGACACCTGGAGCACCGACAGCCTGCTGTTCCTCATGCCGATCGTCCTGGGCGCCGAGCTGCCCGCCGGGATCCGCGACATCCTCGCCGAACGGATCCGCGCCCACCTCACCGAGCACGGCCTCGCCACCGAAGATCCGGCGTCGGCGCACTACGAGGCCGACGGCTACTGGCGGGGCCCGATCTGGGCGCCGTCCACCGTGCTCATCGAGGACGGGCTGCGCCGGGCCGGTTGTACCGACCTCGCCGACGACATCAGCGCCCGCTTCCGCGCGCTGTGCGAACGGTCCGGCTTCGCCGAGAACTTCGACGCGCACACCGGCGCCGGTCTGCGCGACCGCGCCTACACCTGGACGGCCAGCGCCTACCTGATCCTGGCCGCCGCACACGTCGAGCGCCGCCACCGCTGACGGCGTCTCGCTCCCTGCCCCGCCAACCTCAAGGGAGTCCCACCGATGCACCTGAAACGCACGTTCCTCACCACCGTCGCTCTTGCCGTCGCCGCCGCGACGCTGACGGTCGCCACCCCGGCGAACGCCGCCGACGAGTCGATCAGCGTCAACTTCTCCGTCGCCGGTGGCAGCCCCACGTACCGAGCGTCCGGCTGGATCTACGGCATGACCGAGAACGCCGCCGGCCCCGCCGACCACTTCTACCGCGACGTGAAGTTCCGCGCCATGCGCGCCGGCGGGGCCCAGCTGGACCAGCCCGGCGGCTGGGTCTCCGGCAAGTACGACCGGCGCTGGAACGCCACCCGGGCCCAGCTGCTGCGCACCGCGGCGCTCGGCGGCACGTTCGTGCTCCTGCCGCACGACCTGTGGGGCGCCGACGGCTACCCGATCTCCCGCTTCCCGGGCGACAACGGCGACTGGACCGACTACAACAACTTCCTCACCCGGGTCATCGCCGACGTGAAAGCGACCGGCGTCCCGGTCCAGTGGGACATCTGGAACGAGCCGAACATCTTCTTCTGGAACCGGCCGCAGGCCCAGTACTTCGAGCTGTGGCGGCGCACGTACCAGCGGCTGCGCGCCGAGATGCCCGGCACCCTGCTCGTCGGGCCCAGCTACGCCGGCGTGCCCACCACCCAGAGCGGCTGGTGGACGCAGTTTCTGGACCACGTGAAGGCCAATAACGTGGCGCCGGACATCTACAGCTGGCACAGCCTGCCCGGCGACCCGGTCGCCGACGTCGCGAACGCCAACGCCAGCCTCGGCGCCCGGGGTCTGGTGAACACCCGCCCGTACCAGATCAACGAGTACGGCTCCCCGAGTGAGCAGAACCCGGGCGACGGCTCGTGGTACATCGCCCGCCTCGAGCGGTCCGGCGCCGACGGGCTGCGCGCCAACTGGGCCAGCACCGCCAACCTGCACAACGACCTCGGCAACCTCCTCGTCCGCAACAGCGCCGGGCAGCACCAGCCCAAGGGCGAATGGTGGGTCTACCGGTTCTACGGCTCGCAGACCGGTCAGATCTCCAACGTGACGCCCAGCGCCGCGTACGACGCGTTCGCCACCAAGTCCAACGGCGTGGCGAAGATCCTCGTCGGTGGCGGCGGCACCACCGGCAACATCGCGGTCAACCTGCAGCGCCTGGACACCACGTCCGGCATCGTGCAGAACAACCAGGTCCGCGTGCTCGTGCAGCGCATCCCGAACAACAACGGCGGCGCGGTGCAGGGCCCCACCACCATCCAGAACAGCGTGGTCACCCTGTCCGGCAACGCGACGACGGTGAACCTGCCGCACAGCAACATCGACGACGCCTTCACCATCACCGTGCTGCCGCCGTCGGACGGCAGCTTCCAGAGCGTCGCCGTCGCGCAGCACTCCCAGCAGTGCCTCGACAACACCAACCTGGGCACCAGCGACGGCAACCGCCAACAGCAGTACTACTGCGAGGGCGGCGACCAGCAGCTCTGGAACTTCCGCCCGGTCTCCGGCGTCGCGAACACCTACACCGTCGTCAACCAGCAGACCGGCAAGTGCCTCGACGTCAACGGCGTCTCCACCGCCGACGGCGCCGCCGTGCAGCAGTGGACGTGCACCGGCGGCCAGAACCAGCAGTTCACCCTCCGCAAGGTCACGTACAGCGGCAACGACAGCCACGACTACCAGCTCGTCGCCCGCCACAGCGGCAAGTGCGTCGACGTCAGCACCATCTCCACCGCCGCCGGCGCGCTCGTCCACCAATGGACCTGCAACCCGGCCGGCCAGGGCAATCCGCTGAACCAGACGTGGCGGCTCCTCGGCCGCTAGCCACCACCGGATGACGCTGGACCGCTCCTCCTTCGAGCGGTCCAGCGTCGCGCCGAGCAGCGCCCTGCCCGGTCGAGACGGGCCACGTCGAGTTCGACCCTGTCCGGACCGGTCAGTGCCCGGGGTGGTGGGAGGGTCGGCAGCGGTGTCGGCGTCGGGTAGGGCCGGGGGAGTGGCCTGGCGGCAGTTCCGCACCATGCTCGAATACAAGGCCGACTGGTACGGCCGGACCCTGGTCGCCGTGGGCCGCTGGTTCCCGTCGTCCAAGCTGTGCTCGACCTGTGGTGCGCTCGCTGAGCGGATGCCGCTGCACGTGCGGTCGTGGACCTGCCGGTGCGGCACACCCACGACCGCGACATCAACGCTCACACCTCTACCTGTCCGGCAGCGCCGCCGCTGTTACGCGGGCCGCCAGGTCCTGCACGGCCGTGTGGAACGCCGTCAGGGCGGGCGCCGGCGGGGTGTCGCGGGTGACGGTGACGAGGCGGCGCCGCAGCGTCGACTCGGCGAGGTCGCGGACGGCGAGCGCCGGGTCGCCGGGCGGCAGGGCGAGGCGCGGCATCAGGGCGACCGCGGCGCCGACCCGGACGAGCTCCAGCTGCACGTCGGCGTCGTTGGAGCGGTGCCGCACGTCAGGCTCGTAGCCGCCGCGCACCCGGCACGTGCCGACGACCATTGCGTGGTGCCCGGTGCCCTCGGCCGACGCGGTCCACACGTCGTCGCGCAGCCCGGCGATCGCGACCGGCCCGCCGCCCTCCGCCAGGGGGTGCGCAGCCGGGAGCACCACCTGCAGTGGCTCCTCGAGCAGGACGGCGAAGCGCATCCCGGCCGGGCGCGGCCGTGGATGGCCGTCGTACTCGTCGCCGATCACCAGGTCCACCGCGCCGAGCCGCAGGCCGGGCAGCGCCTGCTCGAGCTCCAGCTCGAAGATCTCCACCCGCACCCCCGGCCGCTCGGCCCGCATCCGGGCGACCGCGGGCACCAGCAGCCGCCGCGCCGCGGACTGCAGGCCGCCGGCGCGGACGGTGCCGCGGATGTCGCCGCCGAGCGCGGCCAGGTCGGCCTCCGCCGCCTCGGCGGCCGACAGCAGCACCCGCGCGTGCCCGGCGAGGAGCCGGCCGGCGTCGTTGAGCCGCACCCCGCGGCCGGCCTTCTCCAGCAGCGGCGTGCCGACCTCCTTCTCCAGCAGCGTCAGCTGCTGCGAGACCGTCGACGGGCTGTAGCCCAGCGCGGCGGCGACCGCGGCGAGGGTGCCGCGCTCCTCGAACTCGCGCAGGAACCGCAGCCGGCGCAGATCCAGCGCGACCATGCGGGAATCCTAACGAATCAGCACCGGGAATCATCGCTGGACCTGCACGGTTTCATGGTCAACGCTCGACGCATGGGTCCGGCACTGTGTCTCGTCTCCGCGGCGTGCTTCGGCGCGCTCGCGATCTTCGGCAAGTTCGCCTACGACGCGGGCGTCTCGCCCGGGGCGCTGCTGCTGGTCCGCTTCGTCCTCGCCGCCGCGCTGCTGTGGCTCGTCCTGCTCCTGCGCCCCGAGCTGCGCGGCGGCGCCTCGTCGCGGCGCGCCGTCGGCACCGCCCTCGGACTCGGCGCGATCGGCTACGCCGCCCAGGCGAGCCTGTTCTTCGTGGCGCTGCGCCTCATGGACGCCTCGCTGCTGTCGCTGATCCTGTACACGTTCCCGGTCCTGGTGACCGTCGCGGCGGTCCTGCTCGGCCGCGACCGCCTCACCCCTCGCCGCGGTGCGGCCCTCGTCGCCGCGTCGACCGGCACGCTGCTGGTCCTGCTCGGCACCGGCAGCGTGAGCTTCCACCCGCTCGGCGCGCTGCTCGGCTTCGGCTCCGCGGTCGTCTACACCGTCTACATCCTGGTCGCCGACACGGTCGTGCACAGCATGCCGCCGGTGCTGCTGTCCGCGCTGGTGATGACGGGCGCCGCCGGTACCCTCGCCGCCAACGCCGTGCTGAACGGCGGTGTCGGGCTGAGCTTCGCCCCGGTGGGGTGGCTGTGGCTGGGCTGCATCGCGGTCGTCTCGACGGTCGCGGCCATGCTGACGTTCTTCGCCGGCCTCCAGCGCACCGGCCCGTCCACCGCCGCGATCCTGTCCACGTTCGAGCCGGTCGTCACCACCGCCCTCGCCGCCATCCTCCTCGGCGAGTCCCTCACCCCGGTCCAGCTTACCGGCGCCGCCCTGGTGCTCGCCTCCGCCGTCGTCCTGCAGACGGCCGCTCGGAAGGAACCCGCCGGTTTGCCCGTCGCCGCGACAGTGATGGATTAGCTTGGGCGGTGATGAACAGCGACGACTTCTGGCGGATGATCGACGGCGTCCTCGACCTGCCGTTCGACGCGCGGGCGGCCCGGCTGGTGGACGTGCTCGCCGCGCGGGCGGAGGGCGACATCACCGGTTTCGAGGACCGCCTCGCCGAGGCGCTGCACCGGCTGGACACGCCGGAGCACGCCGTGGCACACGGTGACGCCTTCCTGTACATCCGCTGCGCCGCGGTGCTGTCCGGATCGCGGGCGTTCCGGCGCATCGTCGAGGACCCGCCGTCGCTGCTCGCCCTTGACGACGTCGAAGCGGAGGACCTGCTGTTCGTGGCGTCCACGGCGTACGAGCGGGTGACGGACCGGCCATGGGAGCACCGGGCGCCGGTGAGCTACGAGAGCGGCACCAGCGCCGCGTGGGGCCGGCCGGTCGAGGACGGCACGGATGGGTGGCAGCCGGCGTGGCTGAGCTGGTCCGGAGGCTACGGCCTCGGCGTCCAGATGTCTGCGGAGTACGAGCTGACGCGGCTGCACCTGGTCGAGGCGCTGGACGCGACCGAGGAGTGGCGGCAGTGGTGGGACGCCGCGCCAGCCCCGCAGGCCGACGTCATGTTCGTCATCGACCCGGGCATACCGGAGCAGACGAAGGTCCGGAAGGGGCGCAAGATCGTGCGGGCCGAGGTGGTCCGCGACCGGCACGGGTTCGCCAGCGCCCCCGCCGCCACGGAGCCGGAGAAGGCCCGCGACGACCTGGTCGCGGTGCTGACCATCACCGCGGAGCAGCTCCGGATGCCGGCGATGCCGCAGTTCCCGCCGATGCCCGCGCTGTCCGAGGAGGAGCTGCGCAACCTGCGCCAGGGGCACGAGGAGTCCGCCGAGATGGTGGCCCGTCACCTCGGCCCAGGCGTGTGGGGCGGCATGGCCTGACGGTATCTACACTGCGACGATGCCGATCACCCGGGGCGCGGCCCGCCCGATCACCTACTACGGCACGCCGGTGCTGCACCGCCGGTGTGTCGACGTCACCGCCTTCGACGAGCCGCTCGCAGCGCTGATCGACGACATGTTCGCCTCCATGTACGCGGCGGAGGGCGTCGGCCTCGCCGCCAACCAGATCGGCGTGGACCTGCGGGTGTTCGTCTACGACTGCCCGGACGACGACGGCGTCCGCCATGTCGGGCACGTCGTCAACCCGGTGCTGCAGGAGGCGTCCGCGCTCGCCGGGACGGCCACCGGCACCGAGGGCTGCCTGTCGGTGCCCGGCCCCCGCGCCGAGGTGCCGCGGGCCGCGGCCGCGACGGTGACCGGCTTCGACCGGAACGGCGCGCCGATCACGGTGACCGGCACCGGGTTCTTCGCCCGGTGCCTGCAGCACGAGTGCGACCACCTCGACGGCACCGTGTACGTCGACCGGCTCCCGGAGCAGCGGCGCGAGCGGCTGCTGCGGGAGGCCGGGCTGCACAGCTCATGACGAAAGGGCGGGCCCAGCGATGCCGGGCCCGCCCCCTCACGACGAACCGGTCAGGACCAGGTGCCGCCGGCCCAGCCGTCGCTGGACCAGGTGCGGCCCGACCAGGTGCCCGCCGACCACGTCCGGCCGGACCAGGTGCGGCCGGACCACGCCGGGTCGCTCCAGCCGGTGGCGGCGCTGCCGGCCCACGGCGCGGCGGCCCACGTCGCCGGCGCCCACGTCCGGGACGCCCAGGACGTGCCGGTCCAGTCGTTGCCGGCGATCTGGTAGCCCCGCCACGACCCGCCGGACCACGACGGCGTGGTCGACTTGGCCCACAGGGCGCCGTTGAACGAGCCCCAGATGGTGCGCTCGCCGGTGAGCTTCACGCCGTCGAGGGTGAGGCTGCTGGTGCCGCGCGAGCCCTGGATCGAGCCGGTGCCGCTGGACCACGACAGGGACGGCGTGGCCACGGTCGTGCCGGTGCGGGCGAGCGCGCCGTTGACGTTGAGGGTTGCCAGGCCGAGAGTCTTCGCCGTGCCGGTGCCGAGCGGGGTGGCGCCCTTGACCAGCCAGTCCTTGACCTGGTTGGGGGTGGCGGCGGGCTTCGCCTGCAGCACCAGCGCGGCGGCCGCGGTGACGACGGCGGTGGCCTGCGAGGTGCCGCTGCCCTTGAACAGGGTCTCGCCGACCCGCGCCGACGGGTAGAGGTTGTCGACGTTGGAGCCGGGGACGCGCAGCGACGCGATCGACGTGCCCGGGGCGAGCAGGTCCACCTGACCGGCGACGCCGGCCGTGGTGGTCGAGGCCAGGTTGGTGAAGGTGGCCAGGGTGTCGTCGGCCGTGGCCGTGGTGCCGTTGGTGGCGGTGGCGCCGACGGCGAGGACCCAGTCGTCGACGGCCGGGTTGGTGAGCGTGCCGGCGGCGTTGCCGTTGTTGCCGGCCGCGGCGACCACGACGATGCCGGCCTGCCACGCCTTCTCCACCGCGAACTGCAGCGGGTCGGTCCACGACTGCCCTGAGCCGCCCGAGCCGTACGACAGGTTCAGCACCTTGATCGGGTTGGCGGCGTCGTCGTTGCGGTGCGCCACGACCCAGTCGATCGCGGCGATCATCTGCGACACGTCGACGGCACCGGTCGACGTGCCGATCTTCAGCGAGGTCAGCTTGACGCCGGGGGCGATGCCCTTGGTGCCGGTGGCGGTGTCGTTGCCGACGATGATGCCGGCCATGTGCGTGCCGTGGCCGTAGGTGTCCAGGTACCGCAGGTTCGCGGCCTGCGACTCGAACGACAGGTCCGGGCCGTTGACGATCTGCGCCGCGGGCAGCCCGGACACCGACGCGACACCCGTGTCGATCAGGGCCACGCCGACGCCCTTGCCGGTCAGTGTCGCCGCGGTGCCGGTGTCGGCGCCGATGGCCGACCGCACCTGGGCCAGGGTGGTCGCCGACGCCGCCGTGTCCGCGGCCTTGACGACCGCGTGCGCCTGCCCCGCGGCGAGCGCGACCGCGGCCGGCGCCAGCAGCGCGCCCGCCGCGGCGGCCCGCAGTCTCTTGGCGATGTTCACGGTTGGGAGCTCCGTCCTTGGAGGTGATCTCTTTCGACCCCCCAACCATGACCGTCGTCGGTTGCGACTCCACCGGGCGCGGCGACGAACTGTCCGGCCACCCGACACGAACTGGCCACCCGGTGTCCGCCGGTCGGTTCGACGCTCACCGATCCGCAACCGGACCGCACCGCTCCGGAACGCGCCCGACGCGGAAGCCGCACCGCTACTGGAGCGCGGGCCGGATGCGGAAGGAGCACTCCGCCCGGAAGGCGGCGGTGCCGTTGTCCTGGTCGACCCAGAGCTGCTCGCCGCGGTGGTGCAGGAACCAGCCGGGGTAGATTTGCGCGTCGAGCACGACCGTTCCCGCGGCCGCGCCGGCCCGGGTGCAGAACGTGGCGTCGCCGCGGAACAGCGGCGTGCCCTCGTCCCGGCTGAGCTGGAACCGCCAGGACGCGTGCCGCAAGAACCGGCCGTCGTCGGCGCGGAACGTGAAGCACGCCGGGTCGGCCAGCCCGGCGAGCACCGTGAACGTCGCGCGGCGCCGCTGCTCGGCGTCGCCGTCCGCCGGGACCGCCGCGAGCACGCCGAGGCCGTCGACGGTCGTGACGAACAGCCCCGGCTCGTGGGCCGACTCGATCGAGACGGTCCGCCCGGGGGCCAGGGTGGCGGTGCGCGCGGACGGCGAGCCGGTGGCGGCGGTGGTCGCCGGTGGTCTCGACGCCGGCCCGGCAGTGGCGGCCGGGGGAGCGGCGGACGGCACCCGCACCGCGGTCGTCGTCGCCGTCTGCAGCCCCTGGGACGGCGGCGGGTCGGCGGGCAGGGCGGTCACGGTGACGGCGGCGCCGGCCGCGACGGCGACGGCGACGGTCGCGGCGACGGGGTGCGCCGCGAGGATCTGGGCGAGGTGACCGAACACCCCGGCCTTGACGGTCGCGCCGAGGGTGGCCTTGCCGATCAGGCCCGAGCTGAGCGTGGCCGGGACCGGCAGCAGCGCGAGCCCGGGCAGCAGCCGGTCCGCGCTGATCAGCCCCTCGGCGGCGGGGGCGCAGACCGGGCATGGCCGCACGTGCCGGGCGAGGCGCTTGCGCCACAGCGGGCCCGGCGTGCCGTCCCAGCCGGCGACGAGCGCGTCCAGGTCGGGGCACCGGGGCGTGGCGTCCAGCGCGGCGACGATCTCGCGACTCAGGTCGAGCTGGTGGCGCATGCGCTGGACACGGACGGCGGCGTGGGCGACGCTGACGCCCAGCGCGCCGGCCAGCTCGGTGCGGCTGAGCACGCCGGCGTTCTCCAGCCACCACAGCGGCAGCAGCGCGCGGTCGGCCGGGTCCAGCCAGTGGGCGGCCCGCCGCACCTGGCGGCGCTGGCCGGACAGCTCCAGGCGCAGCCCGGTGACGTCCTCGATCTCGGCGGCGGCGTCCGGCACCTCGGCGGCCTCCTCCAGCGGCGCCATCCGCCGCGCGGCGGTGCCGCGGCGGTGCAGGTGGGTGCTCACCTGGTGGACCGCGATCGCCGCCAGCCAGGCCCGGAAGCTCTCCGGCTGGTGCAGTGCCGGCAGCTGCCGCACGGCCCGCAGCATGGTGTCCTGCACGACGTCGTCGATGTCGGCGGGCCCGTCCAGCGCGCGGCGGACGATCGTGTAGACCAGCGGCAGGCCGGCGGCGACGAGCTCATCGACGGCCCGCCGGTCACCGGCCTGGGCCGCCAGCACGAGGTCCGTTTCGTTCACGTCGGTGGTTCGCATCGTCACATCGCAGTCGCAGCGTTCACCGTGCAGCCGCCCGGCATGGTCGTTGACTGTCACCGACAACCGCCCGCCGCGTCAAGCATGCGGCGGGCGCGACCATGTGTTCCCGCCGCGCATAACACAAATCCGTCGGCGCCTTTATTGTTATTTCTGGGCCGCCGGAAACGTCGCAGGAATTCACGCGTGAAAATTTCGGCGATGTTACGTCACGAAAGACATTGCATGTCCGTGGCCTCTTGAATGTTCGCATTCGGTCTGGCAATCTCGCGGACTGTATGTGAGCGCTAACACGATTTCGAGGAGCACCGCATGGCGGTCCGTAACAAGGCGTCGGGCATCATCACCCTGCTCGTCGCGGCCCTGGTCGGCGGTGCGGTCGCCGTCACGAACATGACCACCGCATCGGCCGCCACGGTCGACACGAGCGCCTCCTACGTGCTGGTCAACCGCAACAGCGGCAAGGCCCTGGACGTCTACAACTTCTCCACCGCCGACGGCGGCCGCATCACGCAGTGGACCCGCGGCGACGGCGCGAACCAGCAGTGGCAGTTCGTCGACTCCGGCGGCGGCTACTACCGGATCCGCTCCAAGCACTCCGGCAAGGTCCTGGACGTCTCCAACTTCTCCACCGCCGACGGCGGGACCGTAGTGCAGTGGTCGGACCTCAACGGCACCAACCAGCAGTGGCGGCTCGCCGACTCGTCCGGCGGGTACGTGCGACTCATCAACCGCAACTCCGGCAAGGCCCTCGAGGTGCAGGGCGCCTCGACCGCCGACGGCGGCAACATCGTCCAGTACGCCGACTGGGGCGGCAACAACCAGCAGTGGCAGCTGGTGAAGCTCGGCGGCACCGACCCCACCACGCCGTCCGGGCAGTACAACAACCCGGTCGTCTGGCAGGACTTCGCCGACGGCGACATCATCCGCGTCGGCGACGCCTACTACTACTCCGCGTCCACGATGCACTACTCGCCGGGTGCGCCGATCCTGCGCTCCTACGACCTGGTCAACTGGGAGTACGCCGGGCACTCGGTGCCCCGGCTGGACTTCGGGTCGTCGAACTACGACCTCAGCGGCGGCCGGGCCTACGTCAAGGGCATCTGGGCCTCCACTCTCAACTACCGCAAGAGCAACGGCACGTACTACTGGATCGGCTGCGTCGAGTTCAACCGCACCTACGTCTACACCGCCACCGCGGTCGACGGCACCTGGCAGAAGCGGTCCCAGATCAACAACTGCTACTACGACGCCGGGCTGCTCGTCGACGACAACGACACGATGTACGTCGCGTACGGCAACAGCACGCTCAGCGTCGCCCAGCTGTCCGCCGACGGGCTCAGCCAGGTCCGGACCCAGCAGGTGTTCACCACGCCGTCGAGCGTCGGCACCCTCGAAGGCTCGCGGTTCTACAAGCGCAACGGCAGCTACTACATCTTCGTGACCCGGCCGGCCAACGGCCAGTACATCCTCAAGTCCAGCAGTCCTTGGGGCCCGTACGAGATGCGGCAGGTGCTGCTCAACATGCCGAGCCCGATCTCCGGCGGCGGCACCCCGCACCAGGGCGGCCTGGTCCAGACGCAGAACGGCGACTGGTACTACATGTCCTTCGTCGACGCGTACCCCGGCGGCCGCGTCCCGGCGCTCGCGCCGATCAGCTGGACCTCCGACGGCTGGCCCGTCGTGCAGACCGTCAACGGCGGCTGGGGCGCCTCATACCCGAAGCCGAACATCACCACCGCCAAGACGGTCAAGCCGATGACCGGCGCCGACACGTTCACCGGCGCGGCGCTCGGCCCGCAGTGGGAGTGGAACCACAACCCCGACACCTCGAAGTTCTCCACCGGCAGCGGGCTGCGGCTGCAGACCGCGACGGTGACCAACGACCTGTACCAGGCCCGCAACACCCTCACCCACCGCATCCAGGGGCCGACGTCGACCGCCACGATCGAGCTCGACTACTCCGCGCTCGCCGACGGTGACCGGGCCGGCCTGGCCATGCTGCGCGACTCGTCGGCGTGGATCGGCGTCCGGCGCGACGGCGGCACCACCCGGGTCGCCATGGTCAACGGGCTGACGATGAACAGCAGCTGGGGGACCAGCAACACCGGCACGGAGGCGGCGAGCGCCGTCGTGTCCGGCGGGCGGATCTGGCTGCGGGCCACCGCGGACATCCGGCCCGGATCGGGCCGCCAGGCGCGGTTCTCCTACAGCACCGACGGCACCAACTTCACGTCGCTGGGCTCCGCGCTGACCCTCAACAACGCGTGGCAGTTCTTCATGGGCTACCGCTACGCGATCTTCAACTACGCCACCAAAGCGCTCGGCGGCACCGCCACCGTCAGCCGCTTCGACATGACCACCCCGTAAGGAAGGACAGCTCGTGAGAAGACGCGTGATACTGCCGCTGATCGCGGCCGCCGTGCTCGCCGTCGGCGCGGCCGTGCTCGTCAACGGCTCCGCCGACGCCGGCACCACCCTCGGCACCTCCGCCGCGGAGAAGGGGCGCTACTTCGGCGCCGCCGTCGCCGCCGGCCGGCTCGGTGACAGCACCTACGTCGGCATTCTCGACCGCGAGTTCAACGCGATCACGCCCGAGAACGAGATGAAGTGGGACGCCACCGAGCCCAACCAGGGCCAGTTCCGCTGGACCGGCGGCGACCAGATCGTCGCCCACGCCCAGGCCCACGGGCAGAAGGTCCGCGGGCACACCCTCACCTGGCACGCCCAGCAGCCCGGCTGGGCGCAGAACATGTCCGGCAGCGCGCTGCGCAACGCGATGGTCAACCACATCACCCAGGTCGCCACCCACTACAAGGGCAAGGTCTTCGCCTGGGACGTGGTCAACGAGGCGTTCGCAGACGGCGGCAGCGGCGGCCGGCGCGACTCCAACCTGCAGCGCACCGGCAACGACTGGATCGAGGTCGCCTTCCGCACCGCGCGGGCCGCCGACCCGGGCGCGAAGCTCTGCTACAACGACTACAACACCGACGGGATCAACGCGAAGAGCACCGGCATCTACAACATGGTGCGCGACTTCAAGTCCCGCGGCGTGCCGATCGACTGCGTCGGCTTCCAGTCCCACCTGGGCAACTCGGTGTCCGGCGACTACCAGGCCAACCTGCAGCGCTTCGCCGACCTCGGCGTCGACGTGCAGATCACCGAGCTGGACATCGCCGGCAGCAACCAGGCCGACAACTACGCCACGGTCGTGCGCTCCTGTCTCGCCGTCTCCAGGTGTACGGGCATCACCGTCTGGGGCATCCGGGACAGCGACTCGTGGCGTACCGGCGAGAACCCGCTGCTCTTCACGGCCTCCGGCGCGAAGAAGGCGGCCTACACCTCGACCCTGAACGCGCTCAACGCCGGCACGAACCCCGGCCCGACCGGATCCACGGGCGTGGACACGAGCGCCTGGTACGTGCTGGTCAACCGCAACAGCGGCAAGGCCGTCGACGTCTACAACTTCGCCACCAACGACGGCGGCCGGATCACCCAGTGGACGCGGACCAGCGGCGCCAACCAGCAGTGGCAGTTCGTCGACTCCGGCGGCGGCTACTACCGGATCCGCTCCAAGCACTCCGGCAAGGTCCTGGACGTCTCCAACTTCTCCACCGCCGACGGCGGGACCGTCGTGCAGTGGGCCGACTTGAACGGCACCAACCAGCAGTGGCGGCTCGCCGACTCCGGCAGCGGCTACGTCCGGCTCATCAACCGCAACAGCGGTAAGGCCCTCGAGGTGCAGGGCGCCTCGACCGCCGACGGCGGCAACGTCGTGCAGTACAGCGACTGGGGCGGCAACAACCAGCAGTGGCAGCTCGTCCGCGTATAGCTGACACCCCCGTGAAGAAGGAGCACACCCCGCACATGAGTACGTATCGAACGCGACGCCGCATCGGCCTCGCCGCGGCCGCCATGGCCCTGGTCGGCGGTGGCGTGGTGGTCGTCAACATGACGACCGCCGCGGCCGCCACCGTGGACACCAGCGCCTCGTACGTCCTGGTCAACCGCAACAGCGGCAAGGCCCTCGACGTGTACAACTTCGCCACCAACGACGGTGCCCGCATCACCCAGTGGGCCCGCAGCGACGCTTCCAACCAGCAGTGGCAGTTCGTGGACTCCGGCGGCGGCTACTACCGGCTGAAGTCCAAGCTGTCCTCGAAGGTCCTCGACGTGTACAACTTCTCGACCGCCGACGGCGGCTCGGTCGTGCAGTGGTCGGACCTGAACGGCACCAACCAGCAGTGGCGGCTCGCGGACTCGTCCGGCGGGTACGTGCGGCTGATCAACCGTAACTCCGGTAAGGCCCTGGAGGTGCAGGGCGCCTCGATCGCCGACGGCGGCAACGTCGTGCAGTACAGCGACTGGGGCGGCAACAACCAGCAGTGGCAGCTCGTCCGCGTCGGCGGCACCACGCCCACCACGCCGGGCAACACCGGCGGCGGGTGCACGCTGCCGTCGTCGTACCGGTGGACCTCGACCGGCTCGCTCGCCAACCCCAAGTCGGGGTGGGTGTCGCTGAAGGACTTCACCAACGTCGTCTACAACGGCAAGCACCTGGTCTACGCCACCACCCATGACACCGGCTCGACGTGGGGGTCGATGAACTTCGGCCTGTTCACGAACTGGTCGGACATGGGTTCGGCCAGCCAGAACGGGATGAACTTCGGTGCGGTCGCGCCGACGCTGTTCTACTTCGCGCCGAAGAACATCTGGGTGCTCACCTACCAGTGGGGCGGGGCGGCGTTCAACTACCGCACGTCCAGCGACCCGACCAACGCC